>JBJOOQ010000020.1:0-18076 GCA_046051205.1 Actinomycetota bacterium | reverse complement strand
ACAACGTGCCAGTGCACTTCGTCTGGTCCGTCAGCCAGACGCAATGTGCGCTGACCTGCGTACAAACGAGCAAGTGGAGTCCACTGTGAAATACCTGTGGCGCCAAACACTTGAATGGCTTCGTCAATGATCTTGCACACACGCTCAGGAACCATGGCCTTCACCGCACTTACCCATACGCGGGCTTCTGCGTTACCCATGGTGTCCATTGCTTTTGCTGCACGAAGCACCATGAGGCGCATCGCTTCAATTTCAATACGGGCTTTGGCAATGGTTTCGGTGTTCTTGCCCAAGCGAGCAATTGGCTTGCCAAATGCTTCACGTGAAAGTCCACGGCGAATCATGAGTTCGAGTGCTCGTTCACCCGCACCGATTGAACGCATGCAGTGGTGAATGCGTCCTGGTCCTAAACGAACTTGCGAAATCTCGAACCCACGGCCTTCACCTAACAACATGTTTGATGCAGGAACTCGAACGTCGGTGAAACGCAAGTGCATGTGTCCATGTGGTGCGTCGTCTTCGCCAAACACTTCCATCGGTCCAAGAATTTCAACACCAGGTGTGTCCATTGGAACCAAAATTTGCGAGTGGCGCTTGTGTGGCGGCGCATCAGGACTAGTGAGCAACATGCAAATCATGATTTTGCAACGCGGGTCGCCAGCGCCAGAGATGTAGTACTTCTCGCCGTTGATGAGCCACTCGTCGCCGTCAAGTTCTGCACGGCATTCCAAATTCTTTGCATCTGACGAGGCCACATCTGGCTCGGTCATTGCATACGCCGAACGAATTTCACCAGCAAGCAGCGGCTTCAACCACTTCTCTTTTTGTTCTGGTGTTCCAACGCGCTCCAACACTTCCATGTTGCCAGTGTCTGGCGCACTGCAGTTCATTGCTTCGGATGCAATTGGGTTCTTTCCAAGCTCTACTGCGATGTATGCGTAGTCAAGGTTTGACAGGCCTTCTCCGGTTTCAGAGTTTGGCAAGAAGAAATTCCACAAACCCTTTGCGCGAGCCTTGCGCTTCAACTCATCCAACAACTCAAGTTGGCCTTCCCCGTATTGCCAGCGATCAGGTCGACCTTCACCGAGCGCGAAATACTTCTCCGTCACTGGCTCTACTTCGTTAGCAATAAATTCCTTCACCGCGTTATACAACGGAACTGCCTTGGCCGACATGGCCAAGTTCATTGCATCGTCAGTGGTAATTCCTGAATACATTCCGGGTGCTGGCATGCCCCCACGCTACCCCTCTATAAATGCGGGGTCTTAGTCGAGGATGACAAGAGGGATTTCGCGGTCGGTGCGCTGTTGGTAGCCCGCATACCCTTTGTACTGCTTTTCCACTACTGGCCACATTCGCGCACGTTCATCTGCAGTTGCGGTGCGTGCCGTCATCATTTTGCTTGGGCTGCCTTTGTAACGAACCTGTACCTGCGGGTTGTCAACCAAGTTCAGATACCAAGCAGGATGAAAATCGTCTCCGCCGCGTGAAGCAACAATCACGATGGATTCGCCTTCTTGAATTGGTGAAGTCAACATGCAACTGCGAGGTTTGCCGCTCTTACGACCAATAGTGGTCAGTTCAAGTACGGGCATATTGCCGGCAGTCCAACCCGCTTTGCCACGTGTAACTCCGAGGATCAAACGGTGAATTCCATTCATGGACTTAAGTGCAAAGTTGCTAGGCATCGTGAATTCCTCCAATAACTTCAATGTCGATACAACATCGTAGTCTTGCAACCATGAAAGACATTTTCTCGTTGAATGGCAAAGTTGCTCTCGTTACAGGTGGATCACGTGGAATTGGTGCGATGATCGTGCAAGGTTTCCTTGAACATGGTTGTTCGCGCGTGTACATCACTGCACGAAAGGCTGCGCAGTGTGACGCTGCAGCGAAAGAGTTGTCCATGTATGGCGAATGCATCTCGATTCCAGGAGATGTGTCAACACAAGAAGGAATTACTGCTCTTGTTGCCGAAATTTCCAAGCGTGAGTCAAAGCTTGACATTTTGGTGAATAATGCAGGCGCTGCATGGGGTGCCGAATTTGACGAATTCCCTGAAAGCGGTTGGGACAAAACGGTAGATCTCAATATGAAGACCCCGTTCTTCCTCACGCAAGCACTTGCTCCACTGCTTCGCGCAGCATCATCCAAAGATCGCTTGGCCAAAGTCATCAACATCGCATCAATTGACGGTGTCTCGGTTAACGCAATGGAGACTTACCCGTATGCCGCAAGTAAGGCAGGGCTCATTCACATGACTAAGCGCATGGCGCTTCGTCTCATCAAAGACAACATCGGCGTAACTGCAATTGCGCCAGGCGCATTCGCCTCAGAAATGAACAAAGTTGCACGCGATCATGGCGATGCGATTTCAGCAGCAATTCCAGCTGGACGCATCGGCACTCCAGAAGACATGGCTGGTGCTGCTATCTACCTTGCATCACGAGCTGGTGACTATGTGGTTGGTTCAACTGTCATCGTTGATGGCGGAGTGACCTACGCGCGATAACTCGCAACTAGTGCTTGTAGCGCGCTAGTGCTTCTTGAATTTCCTTGGTAGCAGCGTCGCGGCCTTCCCAGCCCTTCACTGTGGTGTCTTTGTTTGGTTCAAGCAACTTGTAGACCTCAAAAAAGTTTCCTACTTCGTCCAGCAAATGCTCTGGCAAGTCTTCAATATCTTGATATGCCGCGTAACGAGGATCGTGCGAAGCAACACAGAACACCTTGGCATCTGGACCTTTTTCGTCCGACATCCAGAACACTGCAACTGGTCGCACCATTACGTGACAACCTGAAAAAGTTGGTTGGCTCAACCACACCAATGCGTCAAGCGGGTCTCCGTCTTCGCCAAGTGTGTTGGGGAAAAATCCGTAATCGAGCGGGTATTGCGTTGCAGTGAAGAGCGTACGATCAAGCCAAATCTCGCCTGTGTCGTGATTCATTTCGTACTTATTACGTGACCCTTGCGGGATCTCAACGATCATTTCAACTTCCATGGCCACAGCCTACGGAATAAAAGCGGACTACTTCAGGACGCGATTAACAATTGAGCGAACTTTTTCAATTCCCTCATTGGTACTGGTGCTCGTCCACACCACTTCACTTGGGTCGACCTCGCAGTTTTTTGCCAGGTCGCGTTTGCGTGTTTCGCGCTGTGATGGCTTTACTTTGTCCTGCTTGGTAGCAATGATCTGAAAATCAACTTCACTTGCACGCAGTTGCTCAAGCATCATGAGGTCTAAATCGGTTGGCCCAATTACTCCGTCAACGAGAACCAAGATGAGATCGAGTTCTTCGCGCTCATTCAGGTAACCAACGATCATCTTTTCCCAACCGCGCTTCAGTTTTCCGGAAACAGCCGCATAACCGTAACCCGGCAAGTCGACCACGGTTCCGCCAGTTGGCGTTTGAAACAAGTTAATAAGTTGTGTTCGGCCAGGTGTATTCGACACACGCGCCAAGCTCTTGCGATTACACACCGCATTCAAGAGAGCGGACTTCCCCACGTTCGACCTGCCGACCAAGGCAATCTCTGCTTTGGACTCTGGCAACTGATCAACATTCGATGCCGAAAGAACGAACTCCATTTGTATCGGCTTAGTCACAGCGCAAGGCTACGAGCCATGGCGCCCTAAAGTGGCGACATGGTGATGCGCATCGGCGTAATTGGCACGGGAATGATGGGCTGCGAACACATTCGCAATGTCAACGCCAACCCCAATGCCATCATCACTGCAATTTCAGATCCACATGAAGAACCACTCGAATGGGCTCGCCACGCACTTGGCGCCGACAACTCGGTTGCCGAATTTCGTGACCATCGCAATTTGCTGAAGTCTGGCGAAGTTGATGCGGTAGTTGTTGCCTCCCCGAATTTCACACACCACGCGTTATTGCTCGATATCCTGCAGACCGATCTTCCCGTGCTGGTTGAAAAGCCAATGTGCACCACTGTTGAGCATTGCCAAGACGTAGTCGAACTTGCTCAGCAACGCAAAGCGCTCACATGGGTGGGTCTTGAATATCGCTACATGACACCGATTGCTCGACTACTCAACGTGGTGAATTCTGGAGAACTTGGTGATGTGAAAATGCTGAGCATTCGCGAACATCGTTTCCCGTTCCTGCAAAAAGTGAATAATTGGAATCGGTTTTCACGCAACACCGGCGGAACGCTCGTGGAGAAGTGTTGCCACTTTTTTGATCTCATGAATTTGATCGCGCAGTCCCCTCCAGTGCGCGTGATGGCGAGTGGCGCACAAGACGTAAACCATCTCGACGAGTTTTACGACGGCGAGCGCGCAGACATTTTGGATAACGCCTACGTCATTGTGGAGTTTGCGAACAACATGCGCGCGATGCTCGACCTCAGCATGTTTGCCGAGGTGGGCCGAAATGAACAAGAGATTGCAGTAGTTGGCAGTCTCGGCAAGGCCGAAGCACACATTCCCGGCCCAGGACATATTTATATTGGCAATCGTTCAAGCCGCGAATTGCGCAAGGTTGATGCAACGATGAGCCCCGACGTTGCCTACAAAGGTGCACATTTAGGTGCAAGTTACGTTGAAATCGACAAGTTCGTGAAAGCCGTCAGCTCCAAAGACAACGCCGAAGTGACAGTAAACGATGGACTGTGGTCAGTCGTGCTTGGAGTTGCAGCGCATCGCGCAATTGATGAACGACGTGTTGTCGAGATTGCTGAATTTAATCTTCAAACGTAATTTTTGAACCTGCAGAAATCATTTGCGCGTTCGTAGGTTTGCGGTAAATCAGAATCATCAGAATTCCCGCTGCTAAATACACCACTCCATTAATGATCCATGCGGTGTGATACGCAGACAAGTCGAGTTTGGCTGTTTCCTCTGTCCACACCAAAGGTGATCCAGCCGCTGCAGCGTCTGCAACTCGAATTCCCAGTTCATAAATCTGCTTAAACGCAGGAGCGGCAACTGTAAGAGCGATTGCCGAGCCAAGCGCTGTACCAATTTGGCGAGTAGTGGTGTTGAGCGCTGATCCCATTGCAAATTCTGACGGTGGCAAGAATGCAGTAGCCGAACTAGACAACGTGGAGATTGACAAGCCCACACCTATTCCTGTCACCAACATCCACGGCAAATAATGAGCAACGTATTCAGGGTCTGTCGTCATGAAAGTTGCCAACATAAACGTGCCGAAACTGAGCATTAAAGCCCCGACGAACAACACACGCGCGTGCCCAAGTTTTGTTGCATATTTACCAGCAAACGGCGCAACAAGTGCCGCCATTGCTGGCCCTGGGAATGTTGCAAGACCAGAGCGCACCACGCTGTAATCCCAGACCTGTTGTAACCATGTGGTGTTGAGTAGCCACATGCCAATGAACCCAACGCTGAACAACACTCCTGACAAGTTTGAAGCAACCACGAATGGAAGTTTGAACAGCGACAGATCAAGAAGTGGACTTTCCACAACCTGACAACGCCTAATGAACCCACCAATCAGCATCAAACCAATGACGAGAGCAATGCCAGACCGAATATCAACAAAGCCCCACTCTTCACTTTGCGAAATTGCGAGAACAACAAGCGCTACTCCTGAGAATCCGAACAGCACGCTTGGGTAGTCAACCTTGCGTTGAGCATTTTCATCTTTGCTCTCGCGCAATATCTTCCTGCCCATAAGCACGGTGAAAACACAGAACGGAACGTTGATGAAAAAGAGAGATCTCCAGCCCCACCAATCCACAAGCACGCCACCTGCAGAAGGCCCAATTGCTGCCGCGAGCCCTCCGACAGATCCCCAAATAGCAATTGCTTGTGTTCGTTTTTCTACAGGAAACTCTGGCAGAACCAATGCAATTGATGCCGGAGTGAGTTGTGCTCCACCAATTGCCTGAATGACTCGAGCAAGCACCAACATCCATGCCGTCGGAGCAAAACCACACAACACCGAACCAATGCTGAAAATGGTGAGGCCACGTAAGAAAGCGCGCTTGCGCCCGAACACGTCAGCAAATCGACCTGCCGTCAACAAACCTGCGGCGTACGCAATTGAATACGCAGAAAACACCCACGCCAACACGTTCGCTTGATCATGGCCGAAAGTGTCTTCAATTTCTCCACGAGCAACAACCACAATGCTCAAGTCGAGCGAAACAAGGAACGTGGCAATCGCCGTCAAACTCAACACTCGGTATGCGCGAGACATTTTTGCCATGCCCCACAGTACCCCTATGGCTATTGCGCGATCGTGCTGAAGTCTTCCGAGCGTGGCAATGAAAGTATTGCTTTCATCAGGTTTTCAGGTGGAGCAATCATTTTGCGCGTTGCAATATCAAAGAAGGCCACAAGGCTCGAAATCTTGCATGCCAGTTTTCCGTTGGCCTTTATGAATTGATTACGAAAAATGAAACGTGTGTTGTCTTCACTCATGCCAGCAAGTTCGTTCGTCACGGTGAGGTCTTCGGCAAGGCGAACTTCGCGTTTGTATTCAATTTCGTCTTTCAACACAACAGGACCAAGACCGGCACCAAAGAACTCAGTCAGCGTGTAACCATTCGCATTAAAGAACTCCATGCGAGAGTTCGCCGAAATATCGAGGTATGCAACATTGCGCATGTGTCCGTTGGAGTCAATTTCTCCCCAGCGAGAACGAATGTGTATTTCAGAGCGATCGTCAGTTGCCATGAACTGAAATGTTAGTCACAACTGAATTCTTTCAGGAACCTGAAGCAACGCAGACAACGCGCGCGGGTCACCGGAGAATTGTCCAACTTCGCACGTCCACGTGCCGCCTTCAACAAACCAACTGTGGTTTGACGTATCACGGGTTGCAATCTTTAAAAATGGAATCTCGCACAACACACGAACGGTTTCGCCAGCAGCAACTTCTATTCGCTTAAAGGCAACAAGCCTGCGTCGTGGTCGTTCGATTACAGATTCGTTACAACCTGCGAACACCTGCACTACCGATGCACCATCTCGCGTTCCTGTGTTGCGCACTGAACATTTGACTTTTACTACTTCACCAGATTCAACACTTACGTCTGAATACTCAAAGGATGTATAGCTACATCCGAATCCAAATGGAATCATCGCTGCGTTTCCATCGCGATCTAGCTTCCACTGTCCATGCCAGTAGTCATACGTAATTGCTTTGGCATTGCGGTCGAAAAACGGAAGATGAGATTCGTCGTGCGGAATGACGAACGGTATGCGTCCGGACGGATTCACTGCGCCAGACAACACATTGGCCAACGCTCGCCCACCGTTACTGCCGCTGTACCAACCCATCAGTACCGCTGGAACTTCGTTAATCCATTCCGACATCACCACTGCACTCCCAGCAACAATGACCACGATGGTTCGCGGTTGCACCTGGGCAATAGAACGGATCAATTGAACATCAGCATCCATCAGACGCAACGACTCGCGGTCACCACCGACAGAGAACGTGCCATTGCGAGACTTGATGCGCAATTCATCCGGCGCGTAGTGATGATTCTCGTGCATGTACTTTTCGTATTCACGCGCTAACTCTGGGTCGTCCTGTCGCGGAATGAGCGAAAGCATCGGTGCTGTATCTTCCGAATCACCGATGAACTCACCTTCTTCTTCCTTCGTGTAGCCAACAACGACAATGGCTATATCGAACTGCTTTGCTTGCGCAACTTGAGCATCAATTGTTGCATCTGCGTCATGCATAACTTTGCAGTTGGCAAAGTGTTCGGTGATTCCCTGAAGTGGAGTGACAACATTCGGCGCCATCACATCACTGCTTCCACCGTCGCCAATGTTGCGCACTCCTGCAAGCCGACCGAATACACCGATTGTCGATCCTGCAGCAAGATTCAACGGGAGTACATTCGCGCCAGCTATCGGTTCGTTTTTCAACAACACCATTGACTTCTCTGCAACCTCTTGACTTAATGCGAGGTGTTCATCGCACATCACTACCGAGCGATCACTCACGGGCAATTTTCCAACGTTGAACTTCAACATGGTGGTTAAGGTGCGCGTTACGGCACTTCCAACAAGTTCTTCAGTAATCAGACCTTCTGAAAGCGCTGAAACAATCGGTGCATTCCGAATCATGCGATATGGCATTTCAACATCAAGGCCGGCTTGCAAACTCTTCACACCATCGCGCAGTCCGAAGATCCAGTCCGAAATCACGAAGCCGGTAAACCCCCATTCATCTCGCAAAATGTCGGAAATCAATGCGGTGCTCTCACCACACCATTCACCATTCACCGAGTTGTATGCAGTCATTACGCAAGCTACGCCTTCGTCGATGATGCGCTTGAAATGAGGGAGATACACCTCGTGCAACGAGCGTTCATCAATGCTTACGTCAACACCAAACCTGGCATTTTCCATGGAGTTCAGCGCAAAATGTTTCAGTGTTGCCATGACATGGCGTTGAGCCCCACGAGTCAGGCTTGCACCCATTTCACCAACATGATGCGGGTCTTCTCCATACGTTTCCTGCGCACGTCCCCAAGCTGGATGTCGTAGTAGGTTGACACAAATTCCGCCATACAAATCTGCGCCAATCGCGCGCAGTTCCTTACCAATGGCATCGCCAACTCGTACTTCTAATTCGGGATCAAACGTTGCTCCACGTGCCATCGAAACTGGGAAAGCAGTTGCTTCACCGACAACTACTCCGCGCGGCCCGTCCGAAAAATGAAATCCTGGAATTCCCAGTCGTTCAACTCGAGCACCTCTAAATGGCCGGCTGTGATACCCACCAGAAGTGATGTCTCCTACTCCGATCCAAAATGGAACGCCGCCATCTAGGCAGTGCACCTTTTCATCAAGCGTCATTTCAGCAACGAGGCCAGCAGCAGCTACTTCAGGAGATGTACCACCGGCAACTTTGGCTAGGGCTTGCTCATATGCTGACGGCACATATTGAGCGTAGGCGAAATTACTTACTCAAATTTTCTACGTAGTGCCAGAGTGCTTGTCGGTTTGACTCGGTGTCGAGTTTTTTGGATTGCGGAGTTTTGTGTGTTGGGCGAACCTCGCGATCAGACCAAAACGATCCGTTTCTTCCAGGTAACGGATTTACCACTGCAAGCCAAGCAATCGTGTCGGCACCTTCACTTGCTGTTCGCAAGATTGGTGCAGTTACTTTTCGAAACCCAGGAATGCTCTCTTGTACTCCCGGTGTATCAGCCCAGCCCGGATGCATTGATACGAACTCTGTCTGAGGCTCGCGCTTGGCCCACATCTCGGTCAGTGTTACTTGTGCTCGTTTTGCGATTGCATACTGCTTTGATCCGCCATATTTATTGGCGGTCATCTCTAAAGTTTCGCCTTTGTCGGTTGCAGGTAACCCACTGGTGTACATGCCACCTGACGACACGGTTACTACTCGGCTGTCTTTCAACAGTGGAAGCAGCAAGGTGGTCATGAGGAATGGGCCAACAACATGTGAGGCAACAGTTTGTTCAATTCCTTGTGGCGACAGTTGACGGGTATTCAACAACGCCCCAGCGTTATGAATCAACACATCTATATGTGTGACTTGTTGCTCTATCGCTACACAAGCATTGCGCACAGATTCCAGGTCTCCCATTTCTGCGCGCACGAATACTGGTGTGTTACCCGTGCATATCGGTGTGATCTCGGCGATTACGCGTGAACATTTTTCTTCGTTGCGTGCAACTAATACCAAGTTGGCGCCAGTTGGAGCGAGTTGTCGCGCAACTTGTTCACCAAGCCCCGAAGTTGGCCCCGTAATAACGACCGTCTTCCCGCGCAGGTCGAAGGCTGAAATCGGCTGCCAATTGCCCAATCGCTTGCGAATTGCAAAACCAATCTTGGAAAAACCAGGCACCACTGCGACGTCGAGAGCATTGCTCAGAAAGTTGTTCACTTGCGCAGATTAGAACCAATTCAATAAAACCTGGCTACCAAGGTGGCACTACGATAATCACCACTATGCGCGCACTTTTTAAGCCATCTGCAGCTCCTGGTCTCGAAATGATCGAGTGTCCAGAACCCACTCCAGGTCCTAACGATGTGAAAATTCGCGTGGAGAAAACGGGCATCTGCGGCACCGACCTTCATATTGAGTCGTGGGATGCATGGGCTGCATCAGCCGTAAACGCGCCCCTCATTATTGGTCACGAATTCTCTGGACGCATTGTGGAGTTGGGTTCAGACGTAACTTCACTTCACGTTGGAGCATTAGTTTCTGGTGAAGGCCACATCATTTGTGGCATTTGTCGAAACTGTCGCGCTGGTCGACGACACATGTGCAAGAACACCTCAAGTGTTGGCGTGAACCGCAATGGAGCATTCGCCGAATATGTCGTTATTCCTGCAAGCAACGTGTGGGTGCACTCCGACGCAGTCGACGCCGAACTTGGTGCCATCTTTGATCCGTTTGGAAACGCTGTACACACCGCACTCACCTTCCCTGTTGCTGGTGAAGACGTATTGATTACGGGAGCCGGACCAATCGGACTCATGGCCGCAAAAGTGGCACGACATGTTGGTGCACGTTATGTAGTAGTCAGCGATATCAATGAATCTCGTTTGGCGCTTGCTCGCTCAATGGGTGTTGACCTAGCCATTAACCCCATGACTTCCTCTATTGCTGCAGCGCAGAAAACCTTGGGCATGAAAGAGGGTTTCGATGTTGCGTTGGAAATGAGTGGAGCACCAACTGCACTTCCCGACATTTTGGACAACCTCAGCCACGGTGGTCGCATTGCAGTACTTGGTTTGCCAAGCAAAGAGATTTCCATTAACTGGGCGAAGCTCGTTACTCACATGATCACCATCAAGGGTATTTACGGTCGTGAAATGTATGAAACGTGGTACGCCATGAATTCACTTATTCAAACCGGCCTCGATATTCGTGACATCATCACCGATCGCTTTCCCGCAAATGACTGGGAAAAAGCGTTTGCTGCTGCGCGTTCATCAAACTCGGGCAAAGTCATAATGGATTGGTCATAGGACAACAACATGTACACAAGCGTTAAACACGATCTCAAGAAAACACTTGACGACATTCAAACTGCTGGTTTGTACAAGCGCGAGCGATTGCTCGACTCGCCACAGTCTTCACATGTGCTCAGTAGCGAAAAAGATCTCATCAACTTTTGCTCAAACAACTACATGGGACTTGCAAACAACTCTTCAGTGATTACTGCAGCCAAAGAGTCACTCGACATCAACGGATTCGGCATGGCCAGCGTGCGTTTCATTTGCGGAACACAGTCGCAACACGATGAGCTAGAAGCCCGTTTGTCTTCACTACTTGGAACAGATGCCACCATTTTGTTTCCTTCGTGCTTCGACGCAAACGGCGGAGTGTTTGAGGTGTTGCTCGATCAGGGCGATGCGGTTATCTCAGACGAGCTAAATCACGCTTCAATCATTGATGGAATTCGTCTCTGCAAAGCAACTCGTTATCGCTACAAGAACCGCGATATGGCCGACCTTGAAGCTCAGCTTGTTGCAGCTCGCGGTGCTCGTCGCACACTCATCGTGACCGACGGAGTGTTTTCCATGGACGGATCATTTGCTCCATTGAAAGAAATCTGTGATCTTGCCGACAAGTACGAAGCCATGGTCATGGTGGACGACTCGCATGCAGTCGGGTTCATTGGCGCAACTGGCGCGGGCACACCAGAAATGTTTGGTGTACGCGACAGAGTCGACATCATTTCGGGAACACTCGGCAAAGCACTGGGTGGCGCATCAGGTGGTTACATCTCGGCACACCAAGAGATCGTTGACTTGCTGCGCCAACGCGCTCGCCCCTATTTGTTCTCCAACTCCATTCCTCCAACAGTGGTCGCGGGTTCGCTCGTTGCCCTCGACCTCGTTGCACAAGGATCGAACACTCGTGAGACACTCCGCGAAAACGCGAAGTATTTCCGCGGCCAAATGTCAGCCGCAGGGTTCACCTTGCTGCCAGGCGAACATCCAATCGTGCCTGTCATGTTTGCCGACGAGCACGAAGCTGTACGCATGGCAGCAGAGCTGTTCAAGCTCGGCATCTACGTTGTTGCGTTTTCTTACCCTGTTGTTCCCATGGGCAAGGCTCGCATTCGCGTACAAGTGTGCGCAACGCACACGAAGGCAGACATTGATACTTGCGTTGCAGCATTTGTTACTGCGCGTAACCTCGGCAGCAATTAGTCGCGTCGTTTACGCACAAGCCTTCGCTAGGTTCTGCAACGTCACTTCCATATTCTTTCGGTTGTGTGTTGCTCGATCAGCAACACCGCTGACAACCTTGCCCAACGTCGTGGAAACCCAGCCGCGGTGATCAATCCAACTATGCGTTACACGACAACCAGTAGCAATCGGTTCAATTTCGTATACCCAATCACACCAATTCTTACCAAACACCATCAGACCAAATGAAAACTTGCGAGGTGCGTCAACTGCATTTACCTTCACCGAGGTTGACCAATTCTTCTTGCCATTACCGTTCTTGCCTTTAAACGTTGCACCAACGGCAGGTGCGGTTGCACCATCAGCCCATTCGCCGCCTTGGTTTTCCGGCGACCACTCGCCCATGCGAGGCAAGTCGGTAACCATTGCCCACACTTTTTCTACTGGTGCATTGATCTCTACAGATACTGAAACTGGTGTCGTCATCTCTTTATTGTGTCACGACTTGGAGGACGCGCTTGACGAACGACGAGTTATTCGACGCCATAGTCGTTGAGCAGTTGACGAAGCCAGAAATGGCAGAGCAATTCGATACACCAAGCCAGGAACCACCACGGTTTTCCCACGGTCAAGTGCCCGCACCGTCGCACGAACAATGTCTTGGGGTGTCAGCCACATCCAGCCTGGAACGCTCTCTATTAAGTGATCAAGCCCGGCACGGCGATGTAAGTCTGTTCGCACATACCCCGGACATACCGCAACTACGCGAACACCCTTATCTTTCACTTCTAACGAAAGGCTTTGGGCGTACGACGTTGCATAAGTCTTTGCGGCTGCATAAGGCCCTGCTTTCCGCATCGGCGTAAATGCAGCAACGCTCGACACAATTACCACATCACCTCTTCCACGCTCCACCATGTGAGGCACCAGAATTTCACTCAGTCGAACAACGCCAGCCGACATGAGGTACGCAAGTTCGTCTAACTGATCTCGGTCTGATGCGCCAATTTTTGCCGCATGGGTAACACCGGCATTCATCACCAACACATCAATGACTCCACACTGCGAGCCCACACTTTCGACACCACTCTTATGAGCAAGATCGGCAACAATCACCTCGGCATGGACGTCACGTGACCGCACATCAAAAGCAACGCGGTCAAGTTCGGACTTATTACGACCTACAAGCACTAGATCATTCCCATTGTCTGCGTACCAGTAAACAAAAGCCTCACCTATTCCAGATGCTGCTCCTGTGATCAACACACGCTTCCTCACAGAAACCAACTTAGCCCTTGTTCATTGAGCTAGTTAGTGCGCACTCCACTGAATGGCTGATCCGTCTCGCGAAGCATTGCCCTCAATGCGCGCGCCACGAGCCACCATGACGGGTTCAATATTTGCCCACAGTTTTGGCAACTTGTAGTGCACCACGCGTGGATACAGGTGATGCAACAAGTGGTGATCGTGTCCACGAATAAGCAACGTTGACCCAACGAATGTTGCAACACGAGTATCGCGATAACGCTCGGTTTCTTGATGCGGGTGGTGTGGGTACCAGCCAAAAATGAACGCAACCCACATGAATGCAACGCGTGTAGCCACGTACCACAACAACAAGATCTCTGGTGCTAGTCCGGCAGTTGAAAATCCAATCAATACAAAAACGTCAATGAAGCTACGTTTCACGCGCAGTTTCATATCTTGCACATCCATTTCGGCACGAGAATCTGCACCAAGTCGCTTGCCTACCCACTTGGGAATGAATTTTCGGGTTGCTGGAATAAGAGCAAAAACTGGAGTAAGTAGCGACATCACCGACATTAAAACTGCAGACCCTGGAATGCGCTTTGGATCTCCTGACAACACCATGTCTGGGTCTTTTCCAGAAACGTTGGTGTGCGCATGATGTTTCAAATGCGACAGTCGATGTTGAGTTAAGCCGAATGTAAAAATCATTCCTGACATGCGACCAACAAGTTCGTTTAGCCACTGCATCTTCGGATTGTCACCAGCCACGTTTTTGTGCACACTTTCATGCAACGGCATGTAGATCATCGCCGAACTCAGTACGCAAATAGGAAATGCAGCCCACAGCGAAATTTGCCCAGTAGCTGCCAGCACAAACGCCGCAGCAAACGCACCCCATGTAAACACGAACTCAATGATCAAACGCCACGAGATCGTTGCCCGAAATGGCGCGACGATGTCATTTTCTTCGCGCAACTGCGCTTTGCGAATATCGGTTGAATTTGGCTCAATTGCCTCAGTGCTCATAACGAGAAACTACATCTATTCGATCGGTAGACAACAACCAACCATGACATCAGTGCTGTCACTTTGTGAATATCAGTCCTGCAAACTCGCCTGTTTGGCGCCAGGCGTCAAGAAATTCAAAGAACGCAACTGGGCCACCAGGGTGCCCACTGCCGTTGAACGTGTCGCTCTGGGACATTGGTTTGCCCTCGTTGTTGTAGTAGCCAGGTGTGCAATCAGGATTTCCGCGAAGACCTCGCTTATTGCTTGTGATGAAGGTGAGCCAGTCGTCTTGCGCAGTCTGCGTTGGCTCAACTTGCCGCATGTCGTTGGCCTCGGCGTGCGCAATGATGTCGGCGATTGCTAAGCCATTTTCTACATAATTTTGCGGCACGTTGGCGATTTGATTTGCCCCTTGAGTGAAGCCGATGACAAACAAGTTAGGAAACTCACGCACATGGATGCCGTGCATGCTACGCATGCCATTACCCCAATACTCGGACAGTGCTATGCCATTACGACCAGCGATATCAAAGCCACTGCGTCGCGAATAACTGGTGCCGACCTCAAAGCCTGACGCAATGATGAGACAGTCAAGCGGATAATGCACACCTTGTACCCAAGCCCCGTGTTCATCGATGCGCTCTACACCTTTGCCATCGGTGTCAATGAGATGTGTATTTGGATTATTGAATGACTGCAGGTACTCATCGTGAAAACATGGACGCTTACACAACTGGCGATACCACGGCTTGAGAGCATCTGCAGTGCGCTCGTCACCAACTATCGCATCTACTCGTGCACGCACCTCGTTCATCTTTTCGTCATCAGATTCTTCATATGCCTGAAGCAGTGTTTCCGGCCCGAGACTTCGACCAGCTTTTACCAACTCCACCATGCGATCGCGAATACGAATCGAGATGTCAGTCCAGCCGTCTTTCACCAAGTCTTCTTCGGCAAAACCAAGCGTCTGAAGCACAGTGAAGTTCGTCATCCACTTGCGTTGCCAGCCTGGCTCAAGTTTGTTAAACCACTGCGGATCAATCTCGTGATTGTTGCGCACATCAATTGATGATGGCGTTCGCTGAAACACAAACAACTCGCCCGCCGAGCGCGACAGATGAGGAATGCACTGCACCGCAGTTGCACCAGTGCCAATGATGCCAACGCGCTTGTTGGCCAACCCTGTCATCGGCGCACCTTTGGCGTCACCTCCTGTGTAGGCGTAGTCCCAGCGACTGGTGTGAAACGCATGGCCAGCAAATGAATGGATGCCCGGAATACCTGGCAGTTTTGGAAGATGCAACGGCCCCGTGCTCGTGCACACATACTTTGCGCGCAGCACATCGCCGCGATCGGTGTGCACGATGTAGCGCGAAAGTGATTCATCCCACGTAATTGATTCAACACCAGTAGACAGCAATGCGTCGCGACGCAAATCAAACGTGTCAGCAATGCGTTGTGCGTGCGCATGGATTTCTGGGGCGGCCACATACTTGGCCGACGGCACGGTGCCCGTTTCTTCAAGTAGTGGGAGATACACCATCGCTGCGGTGTCGCACATCGCGCCCGGGTAGCGATTCCAGTACCACACGCCACCCACGTCACCGGCTTTGTCGATCAGTCGCACATCGCTAATACCTGCTTGCTTGAGGCGCGCACCAATCACCAGCCCACCGAAACCAGCACCGATCACCAGCACTTGCACATCGGTGTGCAAAGGTGCTCGCGACACAACAGGCGTATACGGATCGTCAAGCAAATTGGCGTATCGACCCGTTGCCTCGAGATATTGGTTGTTGCCGTCAGCGCGCAATCGCTTATCACGTTCGGCGCGGTATCGACCGCGAAGAGCCTGACGCTCGTCGTCTGTTAGTTGACTCACCACGAACCGAGCATAGGTACTGCTTTCGGTGTTCGCGTAAGCGGACTACTCCACACGCAATCCCGAGATTGCACGAGCAATCACCAACTGCTGAATCTCTGAGGTGCCCTCAAAGATCGTGTGAATCTTAGGAAATACTGCTGTACAGCGCACCAATCAAGGCTTTGACCAATGCTGCTGTGTCAAAGAGACACAGACTCATTCCGAATAATTCGGAACAGTTACCAATATCGCTGGCGCACAAAGTGTTGCATAGCCAACCGTTTCGCTCGGTGTGAACCACCGCATACCAAAAATTTTAAATAGATGAATAGATAAATAGTTAACCAAAAGCCCGCACTGGACGCACGTAGTAGGTGTTGTTCTTGCTGTTGGTGTTCTGATAGCCGCTGGGGATATAATTGAACCACGCGTTGTTGGAGTTGTCCTCAGAAGAACTCCAATAGTAGCTAGTCGAAAAACTACCAACCGTGGTTCTCTGGGCATATAACTGCGCTAGTTCGTCTTTTGATGGCAGATGCCAGTCGGTTTTGCTGTTGTTGGTGTAGTCAGCAGCAACTTGAATTGCCCCCGAGGTGCAGGTGCTGTCGGCAGTGGTCGTGTTTGACATACCCGAACCAATACCAGTACCAGTCACACCAAGGGAACTGCTGGTGTTTGAGCACCATGCAACTTGGGACGAATGATCTGACGGGGCAGCTTCCAAATATTTGCACGCTGTGCCACAAACCGAACCTGTAGACGTGAAATTGCTACTCGACACATAAAACACTTTGCCACCACCCGGTCCGGTGTCACCCACAGCACACACCCCGCCATCAGCACACGCGAGCGTGCCACCAAAAGCCCGCACTGGACGAACTTTGAACGACAAGTTCTTGGACTGGGCGTTCGGAGAGCCAAAATAGAAATCCCAGGCACTCGCCGTGGTGGCACCCATCTCACTAGAACTCCAATAGCCGTCAGTCGAAAAACCACCAACCGTGGTTCTCTCGTTATATAACGCTTGTAGTTCGGATGCTGCTGGCAGATACCAGTCGCTGAGATTGTTCGGCCCTCTGTATCCGCGAGTCAACGCCCCAGCACCAAAAGCAACGCCGGCGTTTTGGGTAACAATTGCCTCAGTGTTTTTATAACCAGTACCGATCACTAAGCCTCGCGCATTTATCCCAATCGCAATCGTCGTGCGGTATGACCAGACATAACCGCTATCAGTCCAGGCTGCGGTGCCAGACGTGGGGGCAGCTTCCAAATATCTGCATGTTGAGGCGAGTGTCGCCCCACAAGCAAACGTGCCACTTGCATGCACATAAAACACTTTGCCACCACCCGGTCCGGTGTCACCCACAGCACACACCCCGCCAGTCGCACACGTGGCTGCTGCTGTCCACTGTGCATACAACGTGAAATTCGCTGTCTGACCATGCGCATACGGGAATGTGATTGCTGATCCACCACTCGTTGCCACAAACCAACCAGCAAACGTGTAACCAGTACGCGTCGGTGTGCCAGGCGAAGCAGCTATCGAACCACCAGTCGATGTGGAACCAGCCGTAATTGAACTACCACTTTGCGAGTTATACGTAACCGTCAACGTGTTAGCGGTCCACTGTGCATACAACGTGAAATCTGCTGTCTGACCATGCGCATACGGGAATGTGATTGCTGATCCACCACTCGTTGCCACAAACCAACCAGCAAACGTGTAACCAGCACGCGTCGGTGTGCCAGGCGAAGCAGCTATCGAACCACCAGTCGATGTGGAACCAGCCGTAATTGAACTACCACTTTGCGAGTTATACGTGAC
>JBJOOQ010000019.1:0-20274 GCA_046051205.1 Actinomycetota bacterium | reverse complement strand
GAATCGTGACATTCCAGACCGCGAACGCCCAGCGCCCGCAATTACCTACTTCAACTAATCAGCCTGGGCGGTAGACGCCGAATACGTCGCGCAATGCGTCGCTTACTTCGCCAAGCGTGGCGTTAGCTCGTAAGGCTTCTTTCATTGGGTGCAAGACGTTACCCGTGCCTTTTGCGGCTTCGCGCAATGCTTCGAGTTTTGCTGCAACCAATGCCATGTCGCGGTTGGCCTTGTACTTCGTGAGGCGGTCGACCTGACCTTGTTCCAAACCAGGAATTGGCGGTGTAATTTTTGGCTCTGGCTCGTTGTCCACCGTGAACTTGTTGACGCCAACCAACACACGTGACTGATCATCGATCGACTTCGTGTAGCTGTATGCGGCTTCTTCAATCTCATCCATTTGGAAGCCGGCTTCAATGGCCTGCACTGCCCCGCCCATCTCGTCGATGCGCGCGATGTATTCGTATGCCAAGCGCTCAACTTCATTCGTCAGCGATTCAACAAAGTACGAACCAGCAAGAGGGTCTGGTGTGTCTGTTACGCCACTTTCATAACCAATGATCTGCTGCGTGCGCAATGCAATGCGTGCAGCTTCTTCGGTCGGCAAGCTGAGCGCTTCGTCGTAACCGTTGGTGTGCAGGCTTTGTGTTCCACCCAACACTGCAGCCATGCTTTGAACAGCCACGCGCACCACGTTGTTCAATGGCTGCTGCGCGGTAAGTGTTGAACCACCAGTTTGTGTATGGAAGCGCATGAGTTTGCTTGCTTCCTTCTTGGCACCAAAACGATTGGTCATGATGTCGTGCCACATGCGGCGGCTAGCGCGGAACTTGGCTACTTCTTCGAAGAAGTTATTGTGACCATTCCAGAAGAAGCTGAGGCGTGGACCAATGTCATCCACATCAAGACCGGCATCAATTGCTGCTTGCACATATGCAATTGCATTCGACAACGTAAACGCGAGTTCTTGTACTGCCGTGCTTCCCGCTTCGCGAATGTGATAACCCGAAATGGAAATGGTGTTCCACTTCGGAACATTCTTTGAGCAGTATTCAAAAATGTTGGTGATGATGCGCATTGAAGGCTTCGGCGGATACACGTATGTTCCGCGTGCGATGTATTCCTTCAACAGGTCATTTTGAATGGTGCCGCTAATTGCTGTGCTTGGAACACCGCGCTCTTCTGCAACCAACTCGTACATCAACAGCAAGATTGCAGCCGTTGAGTTGATGGTCATCGATGTCGTGACTTTGTCGAGCGGCAAGTCGGCAAGCAAAGTGCGCATGTCGTCAAGTGAGTCGATAGCAACGCCTACTTTGCCTACTTCGCCAGCCGAACGTGGGTGATCGCTGTCGTAACCCATTTGCGTTGGCAAGTCGAACGCACAACTCAGCCCTGTTTGACCGGCCTCGAGCAGGAACTTGAAACGTTGGTTCGTGTCGGCTGCACTTCCGAAGCCTGCGTATTGACGCATGGTCCACAAACGATCGCGGTGCATAGTTGGGTAAACGCCACGGGTGTATGGCTGCTGGCCAGGATCGCCAAGCGCGGTTGCGGGGTCGAAGGCACCCAGCGTTTCCGCGGTGTACAACGGATTGATGGTGATGCCAGAGTCAGTCTGGCGCTCGCGAGGGGTTTCAGCCATGGGTCTAGGTTACGAGATGGAGCCCAAATTGTCGCATGGCTAGCCTTGCCATATGACCGCAACCGAGAACAGCACCCGCATGATTGACGGAGTCGAACTGAAGCCACGCGAATTGGCATCAATTGGTCGACCACAATACGACTCAGTTGAAGACGAACGCCGAGCGCGAAAAATCGGTCTCGCTGCTGCGCTTCGCGTGTTTGGTCGCCTTGGTTACGGAGAAGGAGTTGCAGGACACATCACTGCACGTGACCCAGAATTTACCGACTGCTTCTGGGTGAACCCATTTGGCAAAAGTTTCCGCCACATGAAAACCAGTGACCTCATTTTGGTGAATCATGACGGCGAAGTGGTGTACGGAACACAACCAGTGAACCGCGCAGCGTTTGTACTGCACGCAGCAATTCACAAAGCACGACCAGATGTGATTGGTGCAGCACATGCGCACTCCACCTATGGCAAAGCATGGTCATCGCTTGGTCGCAAGCTTGACCCAATTACGCAGGACGCTTGCATTTTCTACGATGACCACACCGTCATTTCGGAACAAGGTGGCAAAGTGGTGTTCGAAGTTGCAGCAGGCGAAGAATTCGCATCACTGTTTCCAACTGGCAAAGCAGCCATTCACCAAAATCATGGTTTGTTTACCGTTGGCACCACGGTTGAAGCTGCGGCTTATTGGTTCATCACCATGGACCGCAGTTGCCAAGCACAACTTCTTGCCGAAGCAGCCGGAACGCCGAAACTCATTGATCATGATTCGGCTACATACACACAGCAACTCACGGGTTTCGCAGATGCAGGTTGGTTCCAGTTTCAACCGTTGTTCCAAGAAATTTGCGCAACAGATCCTGACCTGTTCGATTGAGCGGTAACTCTGCACCACTCGCGCAGAAATCGCTGAGTACCCGAGTTGGCGGTTTACCGCCCGAGTTATTCTTCATCTGTTCTGCAAGCGCGCAATACATCGGCGCTGTCATTGCATTCCGTTTGTTCGACCGCGTTGCACCAGAAAGCGTTGCGTGGTTGCGCGTCATTGCTGCGTCGTTGATTCTGATTATCTTTTCTGCACCGCGACTGATTCGACAAGGAAGATGGTCGCGTAGCGAACTTATTTCTGCAGCGGCATTTGGAATTTCCGTTGCACTGATGAACCTGACGTTCTATTTGGCTATTGATCGATTGGACTTAGGCAAAGGTGTGGCCATTGAGTTCATTGGGCCAATTTGTGTTGCCGCATTCCAGACCAAGACGCGTCGTAACGCTCTTGCGCTTGCTCTTGCCACAGTCGGTGTGCTTGTGCTGTCCGGATTCGAACTTGGCAACGAACCACTCGGGCTGTTGTTTATCTTCCTCGCCTCTGCATGTTGGGGTGCATACATTGTGATCGGTTCAAAAGTTGCCCAATTGAACCGCGGTGTTTCAGGACTTGGCGTAGGACTAGCAATTGGTGCTGTTGTTATTGCCCCATTTGGTGCAGCAAACAGTGGTCCCGCGTGGAGTTCACCATCAATACTTTTTGCTTGTCTGTTAGTTGGTCTGTTTTCGAACGCACTCGGCTATGGAATTGAACAATCCATCATGCGCAAAATTCCTGTGCGTAGATTTTCGGTTTTGCTCGCACTACTTCCGGTGACTGCAGTGGTGTTTGGATTTTTCTTTCTTGATCAAACTCCAACACTGATTGATTTACTTGGGATGTCCCTCGTGTTAATTGGTGTGGTGGTGCAGCAACGAGATGTACTGCCCGCAGCCAGCGAAACCGCGTAAATAGCGCTCAAGGGTGACCCCACCCTGCCGATACCTATCGGTAGACTGAACAGAAGCCATTGAGGAGATTTCTCACTATGCGCGTCCCCCACAAAATTTCTGCAGTTCTTTGCGTACTCGTTAGTAGTGCCACTCTGATGTCGACCTTTGTCGCACCTGTTCAGGCCGAGGACGGACAGTTGCCAATCGCTATTCAAATTGACGGCCGTGGGTACGGTCATGGACGCGGAATGAGCCAATACGGCTCGTATGGCTACGCAACGGTGTACGGCTGGTCGTGGGACGCCATTCTCAATTTCTATTACGGCGGCGCAACAGGAAACACCCTTGGCTCACTAGCCGATCCAGGCCAAGAAATGACCACCTGGCTAAGCGCAATGAACAACGCGCAGACGGCTGTTATCTCCGACGGAAACAACGCGGTGTTTCTACAAGACCCAACGCCTGGCCGCACCTGGGGCTCGCTCGTTGCCCGTGAGGTTGCCAACCGCGTATATCGCGTGTGGGGCACCCAAGAGCGTCGATGCGCAACCGCTGGTGCGGATCCGGCTGCCGAAGGTTTCTCGTTGATTGGCGACGTGCAAAACGTTGCATCATTTACCACCACTGTCGGAGCCGACCCAGCAGCGGCTCCAACGCAAGTCATCGGTCTATGCGAGCCACGCGTTGGTTCAACAAAATTCAAAATTCGTTACTACCGCGGTGAAGTACGCGCGGTAAACAACTCGCGTGGAGAAAACCGCACCATCAACGCAACATCTATTGAGAGTTACTTACGTGGCGTAGTACCTCGCGAATCTCCTGCCGAATGGGGCGCTGCCGCAGGCGGAGCAGGAATGAATGCATTGCGCGCGCAGTCAGTTGCCGCACGCTCGTATTCAGCGACAGAGAACAGGTATGCAGGACTTGCACGCACATGTGATTCGCAGGACTGTCAGGTGTATGGCGGTGCGCTATTGCGCGAATCAATTAACGCGAACCCCACCGCACTCGAGCACCCGTACACCGATCAGGCCATTGCAGAAACCGCTGGCGTTGTCGTTATGACTCCAAAAGGCCTGCCTTCGCGTACCGAATTCACCTCCAGCAATGGCGGCCGAACTGCAGGCGGCACCTTCCCTGCTCAAGCAGACCCCGGCGACTTGGCAAGCGAACCCGTGAACTCACTTCTTGTATGGACACGTGTGTTTTCAGCGGCAGCAATTCAAGCCAAGTACCCAGCAGTTGGAACATTGACTTCGGTGGTCACAAATCATGATGGTCTCGGTGGCGATTGGAATGGATACGCCACCAGCGTCACTATAAACGGCACTGCAGGAAGTGTCACCGTCTCAGGATGGACAT
The DNA here is from genome assembly GCA_046051205.1 of Actinomycetota bacterium. Lineage (GTDB taxonomy): Bacteria > Actinomycetota > Acidimicrobiia > Acidimicrobiales > Ilumatobacteraceae > UBA3006. The sequence continues at coordinate 15,515 of JBJOOQ010000019.1, read as the reverse complement.
TTAAGACCACATTCGATATTCCTGCACCATGGTTTGAAACGACCAGTGTTGTTGGTGCTCCATTTGATGCGGCACCTGTTGGATCATTCCTGTTCATTGGCGACTCAGTTGGCGAAAGTATGAGGGCTGAATTCAATGCAGTGGTAACGCCTGCGTATCCGTCGATGAATTACCAAGCGCTGTCTAATCGTTGCATGGTTGGACCAAGTTGCGTTGCGGCTGCCGTTGGTCTTCCCGACGCACCTGCAATTATCAATTCACTTACTCCCGAGCAGTATCCGAACATTGCGATTATTCAGTTGGGATACAACGATGACCCGAACACATTGCAGTCAGATGTAGACCAGGTTGTGAATGCACTGAACGCGCGTGGAATTCAACGTGTGGTGTTTATTAACTTGTCAACGCGTCGCGCATCGCGCAACTACGCGTTGTCGAATGCGGTGCTTGCTAATGCCGCCAACAGCTACCCCAACGTGTCGGTGTTGGATTGGAACTCGGCGAGCATTGCCCCAACTCAAAGCCGATGGTTCAAAGATGATGTTCACTTAACCAACACTGGTCGTGCGCAATTCGCGCTATTCATTCGCAACCAACTGGACGCACTGCGTGCTAACGGAGTCATTGCCAGCGGCACTGCAACCATCGTTCCGCTTGGTGTACCGATGGCAATTGGCGACCGAGGCGACAACGTGAAGTTGCTCCAAACGCAACTGAACACGTACTTAAATTTGCCAAAGAAAAAGCGCATGAAGGTTGACGGAGTGTTCGGCAAGGGCACCGCAGCGTGGGTATCACAAGTGGAAACCAACAACGGTCTTGCCGTTGACGGAATTGCCGACGACGCAGTACTTGCAGTGTTGAGCATTGATCCATCTACCATCACGCTGAAACTTGGTATGAAGCACGCAACGGTGGCCACTGCGCAAACCGCGCTCGCCCGAGTGTTGAAGGTGAAGGTCAAGGCCGATGGAGTGTTTGGTTCAGGAACGTTGCGCCTCGTGAAGCGCTTCCAGAAAACCGTTGGCATTAAGCAATCAGGCGTGATTAATCACGAAACCTGGATGGCTCTGCTTAGCGCTTCATCCCAGCAGTAAATCGCGCTTCCCACGCCTCCGTACTGACCATTTCTGGGTACATGGCGCGATATTCGCGCTTCAAGCGGCGATACGAAAAGGCAATGGTGACAATGGATTTTGCGACCTGACCAAGCAACGAAAAGAACCGCTTCGTGTCACGTTCCACTACATAGCCATCGGCAATGCGATCGTGACGATACAACATGCGATTACGCAACGTGGCAACGCCAACAGCGCGAGCGTCAATTGGCCCTACTCCGTACCCACGCAAGCGAAGTGGTCGCGGAATGATGTACCCGCCCACCGACACAACGGCAAACAGGAATCCAATGGCACGCAATGCCTTGTGTCGACGTTTGCGTGGCTCGATGGCTGCCAGTTCTGGAGTGAGCGGTGCTGGTTTTTCTTCGGCGCACTTCCGCAATTCATCGTGCAACGCCGCGTGATCGATTTTCATCCACTCGCTTGGCCCTGCCAAGTAAGCGTCAAGACCTTTCAACATGTACTCGGTGCTGGAATAGCGCATGGAGAACAAGTTGCGGAAGCCAAACGAAGCAAAGCGATACGCCAAGTTCCACCAATGATGCTTGTCGAATACCAACGTGTCGACCAAAGCAAGGTTGCGCGATTCGTAGAACAACGAACTTGGGTTGTTCTTCAAACCGAAGTCGGCGTGCCACACAATGACACCGTTCAGCGCGACGCTGTGCTTACCCGTGTGCATAAGACCAAACGCCACGTCGTCGCCGCGCACAAACACCGGAAGCGGATTTTCGTTCGTAATTGAAATTGGAAACGCCGTGTACCACCAGGCGGTGTAGTCAAACGGAATCTCTGGCGCATCCACAACAGCGAGTTCGCGCTTACGCAAATCGTCTTCGCGACCAAGCGCCTGCAACGGATAAATGGAGCGGAATGAATATTCGGACCCTGCTTCAAACTGCAGCCAAGGGCGCTCCTCGCTGAGCATTGCCCCGTGCACGCACAGCTTCGGGTCGCGTGCGTTGGCGAACAACGCCATGGTGCGCACTAGGGCTTCTGGTTCGAGCGTGATGTCATCATCCATGAACAAGACGTGCGTTGCCCAACCCTGCTTACGCAATTCGATGAGACCACGAGCAAAGCCACCTGCACCACCAAGGTTGCCGTTTGGTACTACTTGCAACGGAGCATCGGCAGGCGCGTCGAACGTGACGTTCTGTGCGTTGTCTACTACGAACACGCGAACGCGGCCACGCAACACATCAATACTGCGCTCAAGTTCCAACACATTGCTTACAGTTTTTCGAACGTACTCTTGGCGATTAAACGTGGTGATGGACAGCGACAACTTCACATCATGCGCTGGTACGTCTGCACTCACCCACTCGCCGCCCGTAATGCACACTTCGCCACCTTGGGCCAACACTCGAACGAAGTAGGTGCCGTACGGCGTTGACTGCAGATTTGGCAGCGAAAACTCAATAAATACTGGGCATCCTTCGCCTTGCGGCAATGGCTCCGAAGCGACCACGGTTTCCCCGCGTGCGCTTACGCCAACCACTTGCGCAATTCCTATTCCAGATGCGCGCACGCGAACTGCAAGTGCATTCACAGTGGTGATGCGACTCCAGCGTCCTGCTGCAAACACGCCAAAGCTCGTATCGAACGACACCTCTGCACCATCTTGCAGTACTGCGCCACCAGGAACGATCTTTGTGGTGCCATCGAAGCGTGCGTACAACAAAGGCTCTGTTGTGGTTTCAGTTGGCAGAACCAAACGTTGCAGCAGTTGCGTCATTATGAGCCACTCAACGGGTCGGTGAAAAACGATGGAATTGAACTGTTGGTATTCACTGCTTCAAGAATGCCGCTTGCAGCATTGAGTGCTTCGTGAATAGTGACGTCCATGTCCAGATAACGATACGTACCGAGGCGACCGAGGAACGTGACGCCTTGTTGGGCGCGTGCTTGCTCTACGTATTTCACCAATTGGTCTTTTTCTTCAACCAAGCGAATTGGGTAATACGGCGTATCGGTTTCGCCACACAAACGTGAATACTCGGTGTAGGTCACCGACTTGTCGTGATGCTCCCACGGTGCGAAATGCTTGTGTTCGGTAATGCGCGTGTAGGGCACGCTTTCGTCGCAGTAGTTCAACACTGGACAACCCTGTACGTCACCGTCTTTCACTTCTTGAACGAAGTCGAGTGTGCGATACCCAAGGCGGCCGTGCTCGAAACCAAAATACGCATCAATTGGCCCTGTCCACACCACGTGGTCATACGCATTTGACGACGCAGGGTCAAACGCAGTTGACAAATGCACCGTGATTGACGGGTGATCCAAAATCGCTTCCACAATTGGTGTGTACCCGTGTTCAGGAATGCCTTGGAACGGATGATTGAAATACGAATTGTCTGCAGTGAAACGCAACGGCAGTCGCGCAAGAATGCTGGCTGGCAATTCTGTTGGCTCGACACCCCATTGCTTCTTCGTGTAGCCCTTGAAAAATGCTTCATACATTTCGCGACCAACAAAGCGAAGCGCCTGATCTTCGAATGACACAGGGTTCATAATGGTCTTGTCGGCTTTTTCGGTAATGAACGCTTCAGCTTCTTCTGGCGTGAAGTTGGTGCCAAAGAAATCGTTGATCAGCGTGAGGTTCATGGGCAGCTGATACTTCTTGCCACCGCTCATGGCGCTGACCGTGTGGCGGTAGGCCTTCATCACCCCAAAGCGCGTGATGTAGTCCCATACGTGCTCGTGTTGCGTATGAAAGATGTGCGGGCCGTACACGTGCACCATGACGCCAGAGTCGTGGCGCTTCGTAAAGCAGTTGCCAGCAACATGGTTGCGGGTGTCAAACACCGTGGCTGTATGCCCGGCTTCAGCCAATTGGCGAGCCACCACAGCACCTGAAAAGCCGGCGCCGACGATGGCAAAGGACCGTGACACCACGGCTAAATACTAGTTAATTAGTGAGAAAGCCAAGGGGCGCATGCGCCTTCCAAGTCGCGAACTTCAATGCGATCGCGGTTGGCATATGTCACCTGATTGTTTGGGTCTGGGCGCAAACGGAAGGTGCGGAACGACATTTCGGTGGTGTCAATGGCAAGGATTCTGCCTGACAGCGAATCGCCAAGACCAAGCAGCACCTTGATGGTTTCCAGTGCCTGAATTGAGCCAACAATTCCAGGCAGCACGCCAAGCACACCAGCTTCTGCGCAACTTGGTGCAAGTTCTGCTGGTGGTGGCTCGGGAACCATGTCGCGATAGGTCGGACCATTCTTCGGATCGAACACGGTAACCATTCCTTCGAAACGGAAAATGGATCCGTGTACCACTGGAATGCCGAGCTTGATGCTTGCATCGTTCAACAAGTAACGACTTGGGAAGTTGTCTGCACCGTCCACAATGACGTCGTAGCCAGCAATGATGTCCATGATGTTGCTTGCTTCTAGACGAGTGTCGTACGCAATTACTTTCACATCTGGGTTCAGCAGCTGCAGAGTCTTCTTTGCCGATTCAACTTTGCGATCACCAATGCGATCAATGTTGTGCAAAATTTGGCGCTGCAAGTTCGATGCATCTACTTCGTCCATGTCGACGATGCCAATGGTTCCAACTCCGGCAGCAGCCAAGTACAACGCTGCTGGCGAACCAAGACCACCTGCACCGAGCAACAACACTTTGCTTGACAACAACTTCGACTGACCCTCTACCCCAACTTCAGGCAACAAGATATGGCGTTGGTAACGATTGCGCTGTTCTGCAGTAAGCACGGCAGGCGTGCGCCATGCACGACCTTCGTCTTTCCACTTTTGGAAGCCGCCGGCTACAGAAACAACGTTGGTATAGCCAAGTTCATGCAAGGTTTTTGTGGCGAATGCGCTGCGCACACCGCCTGCGCAATACACCAACACTGGTGCAGTCTTTTCAACAATGCGTCCTTCAACTTGTGCTTCCAAATGTCCGCGCGGAATATGCAGCGCGTCTGGCAATGCACCTTGTTCGTACTCGTCTGGTTCACGAACGTCGAGCACAATCACTCCACCAGTGGCAATGCGCGATGCTGCCTCGTTCGTGTCGATCTCTGTAATTTGTGATTTTGCTTGCGCAAGTAGGTCGCGGAAACCGGCCATGGGGGAACCTCCGGCTAATACCCTACCAATTCAGTCAGGAATTCACGCGGCCGTGATCATTCAACGATTTGCGGAAGCACCGTGCCAATGTCGTCGTTGATCACGATGTCGGCATAGCGATCCATATCGGTTGGCTGGCCATTCACAATGATGACGTGTGCCCCGTTGGCCTTGGCGCGCGGAACGATGTTTGCAGCCGGGTAAACACGCAATGACGAGCCCACTACTAACAACACGTCGCATTCGTCTGCTGCGAGCAACGCTGCTTCGATGACTGGTTGCTTCAACGACTCTTCAAACAAGATGGTGTCGCTTTTCAAAATGCCACCGCACAACAAACACTTCGGGTCGGCGTCGCCTGCAAGCACGCGCTCCACTGCGGCGCGCATCGGATGCGTGTCTTTGCAGTCCCAACACACCGCAACATGCATGGTGCCGTGCAATTCGTGCACGATTTCAGGATGATTTCCTGCTTTTTGATGCAGGCCATCAACGTTTTGCGTAGCCACTGCGCGCAACACTCCACGCTGCTGCAGTTGCACCAACGCTTTATGGCCGATGTTCGGTTCGGCTGTCCAAGCCAAATTGCGCGCACGGTTTTGCCACGCAATTTTTCTCACTTCTGGGTCGTTCAAGTAATAACTCAGTGTTGAGGTTTTTTCGGCGAGTGGATTCTTCGTCCACAAGCCGTTTGGTCCACGAAAATCGGGAATTCCAGAATCGGTTGAAATACCCGCACCAGTAAATGCAGTGATGCGTTGTGCTGCACGCAACAAGTCGCGAGCGCGCTCGATAAGTGGTGTGAGATCGTTCATAGAAAGCGCAACTGAGTTACGCACAAATCGTGCCACGGCGTAGTGGCGGCGCACACATCGAGCCAATGAACAAATCATCCGAACTGCTCACCCAACCCACCATCGTGGTTGTGCCCTGGGTTGACCCCGTTGTCGACCAAGCTGGCGCATCGCTGTTTTCTCGCTATGTCGAGCTGTATTGGTTACCCGTTCTTGGGCCAAGCGCGTTATGGATCTTGCGCCGCATTGCGATGGGCTTCGAAACGTTTCCCGCGGGCTACGAATTGGACTGTGCCGCCACCGCAAACGACATCGGCCTCAGCTTCACGCAGAGCCCCAACAATTCGTTCACACGCTCGTTGCAACGTTGCTTGTATTTCGGAGCCATACAGCCTCACCAGGGCGGTCTGGCGGTGCGCTGTTACCTACCTGCAATTAGCAAGCGGCACCTACAGCGACTCTCGCCCGCATTACGCGAAGTTCACGAAGCTTGGAACCCCGGCAACATGTCTGGCGACGACACCGATTCAAGCCATGGCACATAATTTTCCATAAACGCCCACGACACTCGGTGAATGGCACTTGGACCATAACCCTGGAGCGCCACGCGATGTTTTGGGCACGGATAACCCTTGTTCGTGTCGAAGCTCCACATTGGGAAGTCCAACGCGTATTCGCGCATCAATCGATCTCGCGAAACTTTTGCCAACACCGATGCAGCAGAAACCGACAGGCACGACGCATCTGCTTTTACTTGTGCAACTACATGACCCACTAACGGAGAAACGAAATCCCACTTGCCGTCAATGACTGCAGCTGAGGTTTTCAAATCCACAACTTTCCCCAGTTGTTCGAGTGCACGTTTTGTGGCCAGTTTTTGCGCCTTATTCATGCCCAAGCGATCGCATTCTTCATGCGTTGCCGCACCAACCGCCCAGGTTTTGCACGTGGCGGCAACATGATCGAACATGGCTTCGCGCTTGGTTTCCGACAACTGTTTTGAGTCACGTGCTCCGCCCATTAACTCGGGAGCATTTGGCGCATCGATTACTTCGCGAGTGAGTACTGCGGCGCCGATAACCAGCGGCCCTGCCCATGCACCTTTGCCAACTTCATCCAAACCAATGACGCACGATTTACCCGTGCGCAGTAGTTCGCGCTCGAGGTCAATCGTTGGCAGTGTGGTCACTGTGCAACAAACCCTGCCAACAGTGCATCGCCAGTTGCTTCTACTGAATGCCACGACTCATCGGTATCTCCAGCATCAAGTCGCAAACCAAATGGTCCGCTTGTCTCCCACAACACGGCTGGTTTCTCGCCATGCCAACGCATGCCGTATGAGACCGTGTGCTCTGGTGAAGCTGCAACACGATGGCATTCCATGTTCACGCCCAACCACATGCGTGGCACGCCATAACGCAACACCGATGCACCGCCTTCGCGACGCGGACTGACCAATTGTTCGTCGAGCCAGGCAATCACTCGAATGTCTTTTGGCGCTGCATTAGGCAACGCAGATGCAGGGGCTAAACGTTGCTGTGATGCAAGTACGTCGCCCGCTGCGCGATGCTCGCCGACCGCCCAAAAGATGCACTGCGCTGCGAACAATGCGCGCTCAACATCCCATTCAATTGCCGCAGACTTTTTGTTTTTGCGCAACAACGCTTCAACAATGTCGACCACTCGCTCGAGATGATGGTTGACCTTCTCGCCCATACGAACGAGTTCGTGCAACGTGAGCAAAAACGCAACGTCGTCCGTCGCGTCTTCACCAACCAACTCGGTGCCCCATTCGCTTTCGTGATAACCGCTCAACACAAGCGCATCGCTGCGTAAGCGATTTATCAGTGGAGACAGCGACTTGTCGGCAACAATTGCGTAACCAGCGCGCTCCACGCTGTTGAGCCAACCGCGTTGCAGTTGTTCACCAGATGGCAACTGTTCAAGATTGACGGTGCCGCCCGTTGCTTGCGACGAGGCAAGCGCAACTCGCAACGTTGAACCGTGTGCAACAGGAAACACCACACTGCCTGTCGGAAGATCGATGCCCTGTGGCCCAAGTGGGCTTGGCTGACGTGACGACAAAATGTCGCTTCGAGTAAAGGCAACAGCAATAGGAAGCGTGGATTCGTTGCTGATCTCAATTACCAGCAGGCCACCGTTGTCGGCAACCGCGTACACGCGTTGCACCGCATCGCCACTTGGAATGCGCAATCGCGTTTCGACAACAGGAACACCCGCACGGCGCGTTTGTCGAACACTTGGTTCTTTTGCCGGGTTGTGCCAGCGGTCATCTGCGGCCACATACCAATCGAGAGCGTCGACTTCTTCGTCCATGCGAATTGCTCCGCGTTCATTCACAATTGCGTGCCAACCACCAGCGCGAATGCCCAGCACGTGTGCAGCAGGGCGAACCGTTGCGCTTAATGAAATAGAAGAGATCAGTCCGGGGGTGTTACTCACGCTTCAAGTATTGCCGAAACAGCCACGTAGCGAACTAGTCGAATTCGCTCTTGCTCTGTCGGCTCATGAGCGCACGAAGTGCGTCTGCCGCGCTGACTTTCCCAGCACATACCGCCGCAACCTGTTCACAAATTGGCATCTCAATGGCATGGCGGTGAGCAAGTTCAATTACCGATGCCGAACTTTTCACACCTTCGGCAACCATGTTCATTGACGCAACAATGTCGTCGATCTTTTCGCCTTTTCCTAAGCGAACACCAACTTGAGTGTTACGGCTGTGCATTGACGCACACGTTGCCATGACGTCGCCCATGCCTGCGAGGCCCGAAAACGTTGCCGATTGGGCACCAAGCGCAACGCCAAGACGTGACATTTCGGCAAGACCACGTGTTACCAAGGTTGCTTTGGAGTTTTCACCGAATCCAAAACCTTGCGAAATACCCGAAGCAATTGCGACGACGTTTTTGACAACTCCACCGATTTCACAACCGATGACATCTGGGTTCGTGTACAACCGAAATGTTGGTCGACTAAAGATTTCAAGCAGTTCGCGCGCCACCGATTCGTCGGTGCATGCAATCACGCTGGCTGCAGGCTGCCCGGCGAGAATTTCCTTGGCCAAGTTTGGGCCACTCAGTACCGCTACAGGATTGTTCGGCATGATCTGTTCAATCACTTCGCTCATGCGCATGAAGGAGCTCTGCTCGAGCCCTTTTGACAGGCTGACAATGGGAACACCTGCGCGAACGTATTTGCTTACTTCGCTTGCCACATCGCGAAAACCTTGCGATGGCACCGCCATGGCCACAACGTCGGCTTGTGAAAGCGCAGTTTGTAAATCGCTACTTGCCTGCAACGCATCGGGCAGCACTGTTGCTCCCAGATACGCAGAGTTGGTGTGCAGTGAATTGATTTCTTCGGCAAGTTCGGCACGACGCGACCACAACATGGTGTGAGCATTGTGCGAAGCAAGCGCCGCAATCGTGGTTCCCCACGAGCCTGCACCCACCACACATACTCGTTGCGTCACGCCGTAAACATTACGGCAGTAACTTGCCGCCGTAGGCTACGCCCGTGGCAACAAACCCTTCTTCATTGCAGCGTGGCGCAGTGGTGCTTCCCATCAAGGGGTTCAGTGATGCCAAAGGACGCCTAGAACCGGTGCTTTCAGCCGAAAATCGCGCATCACTCGCTGCATTCACAGCAGGTGGAGTTCTCGAAGCAGCAGAAGGCGTAGACACCTTTGTGGTGTGCGATAACGACGAAGTTGCACAGTGGGCGCGTGAACGCGGTGCGATGGTGGTGCGTCAGCACAAGGCTGGCCTGAATGGCGCAGTTGCTAATGGCGTCGACACTGCGCAATACAAGCACGACTGGGTGCTTGTTGCACACAGCGATTTGCCGTTTCCCGAAGCATTGCTTTCGGTTATTGATTTCACTCTCGTCACTTCAACCGTGACGATTGTTCCCGATCGCCATGAAGATGGCACCAACGTGTTAGTTCTTCCTGCCGGAAGCAACTTCACGTTTCATTACGGGCCAGGAAGCTTTGCTGCTCACCAAGAAGAAGCGGCACGCATTGGTCTACCAGTGCGCATCGTGCGACATGAGCAATTAGGTCTCGACATTGACACACCAGACGACCTCGCCCAACTGCCAGCAAGTTGGTTAGAGGGAGACTTTTCTTAATCTGGTACAAAAAAAATCGAGGGGCCGAAGCCCCTCGATTTCCAGTTTTCCGAACCGATTACGTATCGGCTAAGGGCTAAATTATTTAGCAGCCTTCTTTGCAGCCTTCTTGCGACGCTTCTTAGCAGGAGCCTTCTTCGCTGCCTTCTTCGTTGCCTTCTTAGCTGACTTCTTCTTTGCAGGTGCCTTTTTGGCTGCCTTCTTAGCTGTCTTACGCTTTGCTGGGGCCTTCTTAGCGGCCTTCTTGCGCTTCTTTGCTGCCATGATTTTCTCCTTGTTTAGGTATTGCTATTTACGGTTTGGATTCAATTCACTCTTCAGCGTTGAGCTTGAAGTGAACTTCATTGCTGTTGATGCTGGTACCTGGACTGGTGCACCCGTTTGTGGGTTGCGTCCTGTACGAGCTTTACGGCTTGATGTGCTGAACGAACCGAAGCCCGGCCATGCAACCTTCTCACCATTTTTAGCCGAGGCTACGACCAGTTCAAAAAAAGATCCGATAGTGCGTTCGGCATCTGCCTTCGACACTCCGGCTTTCTGAGCAACTGCATCAATGAGCTCTGCTTTTGTCATTTTCTTACCTAGCTTTCTCGGAATCGGATAACTGATTCGTTGTCTAGTTGAGTGGGTCTGTACACAAATTGCAAGTATTGAATTCGTTGTCAAGCATTTCTGAACGGTTTTTGCACACAACGTGAGTTGAGGTTGTTGCAAAAAAATTTTGATCGAACGATGAAAAAAATGTGATTGAGCGAACAAAAAATGTGCTTCATTTTTTTGTTCACTTCCCCAAGAGCCGTACCTCAGTCACAGACCCTCAAATTTCATAAAACCCAATAAACATAAGGGTTTGCCAAAGCCCGTAAATACGCGGAATTGTAAATTCGCTAGCCCCAGTAAGGGTTTCCCGAGGTCAAAAATGACTGATTTTCGGCCAATTTCCTGAAGCCCTTATGGGTGCTGGAGGGCTTGTTTTTGACCCCCGAAAAAGCCCGAAAACAAGCCAAAAAATATTTTTAAAATATTTTGCAAAAAATCCCCAAAAATGCCCTTCAGAGCACTTTTTGACGAAAAGTTTCACAAATCTGAGTATCCACCAATCGCGGATCATGGAAGTCCAAACTAAGGCTCGTTGAATAATTTCCTCGACCACTCCGACTCGGCACAAGCAACTGACGAGACTCCGCTCGGAACTCGCGTCGACAGAATTGTTAATCACGCTCTTGCATCACACACCGAAATTGCAACGCGTGTTGTGCTTGATACTTCAGTTCTCGTTGCAGATCCTGCATGCATTTATAACTTTGCAGGTTGCGATGTTGTCATTCCATTAACGGTGATTGAAGAACTTGATGGATTGAAAACGCGAATGGATGATGTTGGTCGTTCTGCGCGAACTGCACTTCGCAGCATTGAAGACTTACGCAAGAAAGCAGGTGGTTCACTTGCTTCACCAACCCGCGTTCACGACGGCCCAGATAGCGGAACGGTGCAAATAGAAGTCAATGGCGTACAGCGCAATTTGCTCGTCGAACACGGCCTGGATCCAGATGTTCCCGACAACCGAATTATTGGTGCAGCGCTTGGCCAAGCTCGTATTTCGCCAACCCGCATGATTTCAAACGATGCTGCTTTGCGGATCAAAGCAGCACACATGGGGTTGATTGCCGAAGAACACCAACCAGTTGGTGCGGGTGCAGATTCGCGTCCAATGGGTTGGACCACATTTGACACGACGAATTCACAAATTGATTCGCTGTATCGCAGTGGTGGAATTGAAGTCAGTGAAGTTGCCGGTGCATCACAATTGGTCGACAACAATTTCGCCGTGTTGCGAAGTGGTTCGCAGTCTGCACTTGCCCGTTGCAACGACAATGAATTGAAGTTGCTGGCACAGACTGCCCCTGAAGCATGGGGGCTGCGTTCACGCAGCAAAGAGCAACGTTTTGCACTTGATTTGTTGATGGACCCAGAGATCAATGTGATTGCACTTGATGGTCGCGCAGGGACCGGCAAAACATTGCTGGCCATTGCATCGGGTCTTGAACAAGTTGTCGAGCAGCGACGATACGAACGCCTCGCGGTGTATCGCCCGCTCGTTCCTGTTGGTCGTGCAGACGTTGGCTTCTTGCCTGGTGACTTAGACGAAAAACTCGATCCATGGATGTCGGCAATTCACGACGCCATTGTCGCGCTGACTGATCAGCGTTCAAGTCGCGATGCGCGCGGACTCATTGATGAGCTCACCGATCGCGGACAGCTCACTCTTGAGTCGGTCACGTTCTTGCGTGGTCGTTCGTTGCAACAACAGTTTGTTGTGGTTGACGAAGCTCAGAACTTGGAGCCCACCACGTTGAAGACCATCCTCACCCGCATCGGCGAGGGCACCAAGGTCGTATTCACCGGTGACACCAGCCAGATCGACGCCCCATACATGGGTGAGTCAAACAATGCCCTTGCCGTACTGATCCATGCCTTTTCTGGGCAGCGCTGCTTTGGGCACATCACGCTTGCAGCCTGCGAGCGAAGCGCGGTGGCCAGCCTGGCCGCCGAACTGCTGTAACCCCGCCAGATAGGGCCTTCAGGGCCTTTTACGCCTGTGACCAACGACTAACCCAAATTTCAATTTCTGTGCCTTAGTGTGTGATTAGTATTTAGTACTAAATAGAACCCACCGTGAAAGGCACCCGTCATGTCACTTAAGGAATCTCCAGCAACCGAGTCATACCTCGCCGACATGGTCGATCCGATCGCACCTATCGGTTCGCTTATCGACTGGACGCAATTTGCCAACTGCAAGGGCAAAACCAAATTGTTCTTCGCACCAAAAGCGGAACGCCCTCAGGCACGCGAGCGACGCGAAGCAAAAGCAAAATCGTTGTGCGCCGGATGCACTGTGAAGCAAACATGCAAAGAATTCGCACGCAACAATCACGAGTACGGACTATGGGGCGGCGAGAACGAAGAAGAGCGCCACATTGCTGGTTACACCATGGCTGCACCAATTGGAGTTCGTAGCCGCGCGCTGAAGTCGGCATAACTCCCTATCGCTCATGCATCTGCATGAGCCTGCCAAACTGTGTGCATGGCAACTGCAACAGACAGCATTACTGATCCAGGCGAATACGTCACTCGATTCATCGAAAACATTGAACAGAGTCACTTCACAGCAGCTATGGAAATGGTGTCTGAGGACTGTGAATACGACAACGTTCCCATCACCAAGGTGTTTGGTCGTGAGGCAATGATCCAAATTCTTTCTGACTTCCTTGCTGCTGCAACCAAAGTTGAATGGCTCATCCACCATCAAGTATCAAACGGCGACATGGAACATGGTGTGGTCATGAACGAGCGCACCGACCGCTTCGAAATGGATGGTCGCTGGATTGAGCTCGATATTGCTGGCCTATTCGTGGTGAGTAACGGGAAAATCGCACTGTGGCGCGACTACTTTGACCGCGAGTCCTTCACCAAGGCGCTCGCCTCGAAATAGAACACCCCTCGCTTACTGTGCCAAACATGAGCGAATCAGTAGCGAACATGAAGTTCGCAGTTGTCGATACTGAAACCACCGGCCTGTCCCCTGCAACCTGTTCAGTGCTGCAACTTGGAATCGTTGTAGTGCGCGGCGACGGCACCATCGAAAGCCAGTTCTCTACGTACATCAAACGCCGCTTTTGGAAACCCGGCAGGCTTGGCGCACATCACATCCACGGCATTACGCGTCGAAAACTTCGCAAGGGTGTCACTATCCAAGAAGCCCTCGACCGCCTGTCAATTGAACTGAAGACTGCAACCTTTGTTGCACACAACGCCAAGTTCGATCTTGGTTTTCTTCGGGCTGAAGCACAACGTTGCGGACATCAGCTTGTTATCCAAGAACCCATTTGCACACTCACGCTGTCGCGATCACTCGACCCAAATAAAGCGCACCCACACAACTTGCGTCAACTCGCTATTCGTTATGGAATCACCGACGTTCCAAATCACGACGCTCTTGCCGACGCCATTGTGACTGCACGACTGCTGCCACTTTTGCTTGCCAAGGCCAACATCACCAATGCAGGTGAATTGGCCAACATTGCCGTCAAATAGATCAGCTGTAGCGCTTTAACACTGCTTGCGCAGTGTGCTTACCTAAGTCCACCCACTTGGTTGGCTCAAGCACATCAATGGCGTCGCCTCCGCGCAGCAACAAACGACCCAACCATTGCTGCGAGCCAACCGCTAACTCAATTCTTACGCTGCCATCGCTTTGCGGTTCGCGCGAGATGTACGGGTACGTTTCGACCAAACGCAATGCTGCAGGGCGAACGAGCAACGTTGCCGTCTCCATGTCAGTTCCAAAGAAGTCGACTTCGGCTTCAACCCCCTCAATGATTGGGTTTGAGGTTTTGCCCGTTGGGGTGAACTGTTTGATGCGGTCAATACGGAAGTTGCGAATTTCACCAGACTGATCGTCGTCTGCACGCACATACCAATGACCCATCTGTTCGAACACTGCGCGCGGGAAAATAGTGCGCGAAGAGTGGGCTCCAGAGATCGGCGAGAAGTAATCAATGGCCACGAATTGCCCCGATGCAACAGCGTGTTGTGCTTCTGGCAAGTACTTCACTGCCCTGACATCAACTTCAACCACATCACCCTTTGGCAGCAGTGGTTTCAACTTTTTGAGCGCCGAGGCAAGCGGTCCTTTTTTATCTGCACCTGGCATAGATAGCGCCGCGCTGCCCATTGCCTGCAGTGCGAACAATTCGGCGGAGTTCAGTTGCAACGGTCGCGAAAACATCAGTGGAACTTCGGCAACTACTTCGCCTTCGTCTACAAACACATCAATCAATGCATCTGGTGTGTACGGAGGCACTCCGCACATTGCAGCCATCATCAAATCGTTCATCAATTCTTTTTCGCTCAGCTTGAACTGCTTAGCCATGTCGGAGCCATGGCAACATGACCAACAAGCCCTCTACGCGTTCAGCGGCACCTCGTGGCCCACGACGGGATTTACGCATTGCCATTAGCGACCGCCTGCTTGCTCGGTAAGCCATGTAATGACTTGCTTGCGGACGCGTGGTGGACCAATGACAGTTGCATTATCGACCATGGCAAACAGCCATACGCGAAATGCGGTGAGATTCGCACATGGAATAGCGAATTCCACACCACCATCAGCATGCTCTTTGATTACTGCTTGATTGCCAAATTGCGTGCGCACACCGCTTGCCAAACTTGCATCCACCAACACAGTTGCCACTGCGTCATCGCCATGGCCTTCTGCAAGCAGTTCGGCTTCAGTCGGCACTGCCTTCTGCAAATCAAAATCTTTCGGCCTACTAAACGAACCGTTATCTCCTACAGAAATGTCG
>JBJOOQ010000018.1:0-20767 GCA_046051205.1 Actinomycetota bacterium | reverse complement strand
ATGGGCGATGTGGGCAGTGGATATTTAGGAATCGTGGTTGGTGGGCTTTCTCTCATTGCGGCGAATCAAGACCCTGAGCTTTTGTGGGTGTGGATCATTTTGCTTGCAGTATTTGTCAGCGACGCCACAGCTACTTTGATTCGTCGCTTACTGCGGAAACAAAAGCCGCACGTCGCGCACCGCAGTCACGCATATCAGCATCTTGCGATCCGACTCAATTCACATGCAAAAGTTGCGGTTCTCGTTCTTGCTGTCAACATTGTGTGGTTATTGCCAATTGCATTTTTCGTTGCCGATAAGCAACTCGCTGGAACTACCGGAGTGATCATTGCCTATGTGCCACTTCTTGTTGCAGCACTTGCGTTTGGCGCTGGAAAAGATTCAGCGACTAACTAATTCGCGTTAAGCGAACAAGTGGAATTCGACGTTCAGTCTTCAACTGATAGTTCGCAAAGTCGGGCCAAATCCCCACCATGGTGTTCCATGCAGTTTCGCGATCTGCATCTTCCGCCATGGTCTGAGCATTCGCCTGAAACACTTCTGCTCCAACTTGCAAAGTCACTTCTTTGTTCGCCAAGAGGTTTTCGTACCACAGCGGATTGGTTGGGTGTCCGCCCTTCGACGCAACGATCACATAGTCATCACCAATTCGCCCATAGATCAAGGCTGTTCGGCGCAAAGCGCCAGACTTTCGTCCAGTCACGGTGAGCAACAGCGTTGGAACGCCCCGCCAGATGTGGCCTTCTTCGCCGTTGGTCTCTACGTATTGACGAATGTGGTCAGCAACCCAATCGCTAGGGCTATCAATGATGGTCGGCTCTGAGGTCATGGCCGCAGGCTAACGCCTAAATTGTGGTGAGCAATGAATCCCTAAGTTTTGCAATCTCATTACTTTCACGATCCAGGAACTGATCTTCCGCAAGACGCAATCGCTCATAAGCAAGCCACTCTGAATTTATGCCTGAGATATTTCGTTCTTGCGCGTGTGCTTTCATTCGCATTGCGATTAATGCTTCATGCCCACGAAGAGCCTTCAATCCTTGCCCAGTTGCCCAAAAGACTCCACTTAAGTCCTGCTGAGACATGTAAAAATCTGAAAGCAACAGCGCTCCACTAATTATGGTGAGCACAACATTAGAAGTAATTCCCTCTGTATCTGCCCAAACAAAATTCTCTCCTGCAAATGGAAGATCACGAACGAGATCGAGCGCTCCTCTCAGCGCGAGAAAGTCATCGCTCCCCCCCTTGAGTTTCACTTTCTCAATTGCGGTCTGCAGGATTTCAACATCTGTAATGACCTCAGATCCAATTCTGAACACATCATTATTTTCCTTCGCAAGTAGGTTTTGCCCATTTTGATTGATAGCTCGGCGAACACCTGACACCACATTGTTGAATGTTGAATCCTCAATGGAAACCTCCCAAAGAGCAGTGCGGGCAGCGATTCGCGTAGGCCTCTCCCGATGCATCACTAACCACGTAAGTAGTTCTGTTGACTTTGATCGTTCAAAGCGAAGAGTTTCCCAACTTCTATTTGCAACCTCAACAGGACCCATTATTCGAACGCAGATTTGCCAGTCTCCAATCCTGCTTAGGTTGTAATCAGTTGATTTGTTCACCAAGGGTTTCGCAAGATCTAACTGCAATGATCGGAATGATTCTGCTTCTTCTCTCCTCATCACGAAAGGAGAAAACACCATTCCGCTTTGATCAATTCTCCATCCATCATCGGTTTGCGAAATACAGACACTCGACGAATCTGAGGTTCCGCGGTTGACGGTCTTCACACGAACATTTGATGATGACAGGAAGCAGTTGAGATACAAACCAAACTCATCAGCACACCTATCATCAGTGGAATATAGAGAAATCTGATCATCTCTCCCAATTGACAGAAGTACTGTTTCTTCTCCATTCATCCCAACCGGAATGGTTATCGCCACTGATTCATGAACTTGTGTGGTTTCTCTGTTTTGCGCCGAGGCAGAGGCTTGAAATCGAAGTTTGGACCAATACAGCCGTGACCCAATTGAGACTGGCTCGTCGTACTTTCCACTCACCGAGAGCTGTAATTTTCGCCTATGGCTTCCTTCAATCATGGAAAGCAGCGCCATGATCGCAAAAGCAGAGGGCATCAAAGTTTGATAAGCGTTCCGACTCGCCTGAGTAGATGTTGGAAGCTCAACTTGCGACCTATCAACAGCACTTTCCTGGTTGAGGCTTTTTATTGTTGATTGACTTGTCAAAAGCCATAAAGTCACTACGAATGCTGCAGCGGACTTTGCGAAAATCTTGTCGGACGGCTCTATGCTTCCGTGCTTTCTCAAAGACACTGCTTGATAAACCACACTCGATGCACCGTAGATCCAGACCACCCACAAAAGGACACCGATACAGGATCTGATGAGTAACTCGATATCCATAATTTGTTGAAGAGAAGTGAATTGAGAAAGCAGCGATATCGGACCAAGGCCATAGGCACGTAAGCCCACTGGGATTCCGCAGAGAAATGCAGTGCCTACCGCAAGAATGCGTAGAAGCTTCATGGGCTAGTAACTGGTTGAGCGGAACGCACTGCCGAAACAGATTTGTCTGTAACGCCAAACAACCCCAGAAGGGTCATTGGCACCTTGATATTTGTCGTGACCGTTACTGAGTTTTCGTCAGCTGTCGCTGCACCCGTTATCCCTATGGATTCCAGGAATTGATGAGCAGCGGTAATCGCAGAGTTTTCGTCAATTCTTGGACTTCCACTTCGCAAGGAAGTGACTTGCTGCGCACCAGCCCGCGCTGCATTCTCTGCTGCATCCGTAGCTTCTGCTCTGGCTGCAATCATCCTTCCGCCATCAAAGGCGAGGCCTGCGCATGCGACGAAAGCCATTGAAAGCACCATCACAAACCCAGAGATTGAACCGAGTTCGTAGCGACTATTGCCGCTCACGGAATTCTCCATTCATCAATGACTTCAATAGACGAAGCATGCACTCGATCTGGAAGCAACCCAAGTAGTTCGGTTCCATCAATGCGAACATCACAATCAACTTGAACTCGCACTGCATTTGTCAAACCAGTTGTTACAAGTCCAACATCGACGGAAACCTCTGTGCATGAGACTCCTGCAAGTTTCAAGTCGTTTTCTGCAGCAGCTTTTGCTGCAGAAACCACTTTTGACTTAGCCGCTAGCGAACCCGCACGCGCGCCCTGGTCGGCTGCATGTTGAACTTGTACTTTTGCTTCACTTAGACGACCGACGTGAACCCCAAAGAGCACCATAAACATAAGAATGGGAGCGAGTATCACCATCTCGACCGTCAAACTTCCTCGTTCATACTTCATCTATCAACTTCCAAAACAAATCGCTCCAAGGGCTCGGAGGCCGAACGGGAAACAGACGATGCAAAAAAGGGAACCACTGAGGGAACGTGCAGAATCACTTTGACTTCAATTACCCCATTGTCTATTCGTACATCTGGAGTTTTTGCCTCTGACGCTCTTTGCTCTGCCGTGGTTTTTATGGCAGCTGCAATTGCAAGAGTTTCACTTCCCCCATGCACCGAGCCTGCGATTGCCCCATCCTGTGCAGCAATCGCAGCTAGTTGAGCAGTATTAAAAAACATTGATATCTGAACTCCAAGAAGCAGGAACAGCAACAGCACAGGCACTGCTAGCACCGCCTGTGCTGTTGTCTCGCCGCGTTCCATCCTGGATTTATCCAAGATCTAGAGAATTTGCTTTATCACGTACTCGTGAAGTGATTGTCGCCCCAACAGTGATTGCTAAAGCAATTAGCGCAGCAGCCATGACAACCGTTGTTGCGCTCACTTCTCCAGATTCCGTATCTCGCTCCCGCGAAGCAAGAAATCTGGTCCACAAATACTGGAATTGCATTTTCTGAATTGACATCGTTTTCTCCTTTATTGACTAGGTTCGTTTTGATCAAATCAAATGTGTTGCGTTAGAGGCCTCCAATCACCTGAGATACCGCGGGATATCCGATTAGGACAATGAACGAAATGAAGAGCAGCACCATTGGAAGCCCCATCCGCTCCGTTGCCGAGTTTGCCGATGATTCAACTTCACTCATTTGCCGGTACCGCAAAGATTCCGCACGTGCCGCCAGCGAGGTTCTAATGCGCGCTCCATGTTCTCCAGCAAGTTGGATTGACCCAGCAATTTCCTTGATTTGAGGCAATGAATACATTTCGCCCAACCGAGAAAGTTCATTCCATGGGGAAGTTCTTGCGCTTTTGGCAACGGTCAGCGCACGGCGAATTTGTTCGAATGACCAGCCGTCTCCAGATTCTGCCGCCGCAATGAGCGCAGTTTCCGTGCCTGCGCCGCCTGCGAGCAAGATATTGGTGAGATCAAGAAAACTAGAAAAAGAGTGCAGGAACGAACGACGTCTCGCCTTCGACATCTGTCGAATCTTGTGTTCTGGGTATACGAAACCAAAAGCTCCAACAACAAGTGGGGTAATCAACTTCATTCCACCCGAAACTGCTATCCCGGCAGTCTCCATCAGAACTAAACAAGATGCTGATACGCCAAAACTAATTACCGTTCCAGTCAATTTGCTTGCAACTAATGACGAAGCGTCAATGTCACAGATAACAAGGTCAGATTTCAACCGAGCACCCGTGTTCAGTCGAATGGCATTCATGCTCCTGCGAATCATGGATTTGATCGCAGATTGAATTTGGGTTGCAAGCGAAGGAACGACACAGAGGGCAGCCCCGATTGCAAGGACGATTCCGAAGAAAACTGATCTAATCATTTGCTTATAACCGTGCGTCGGCGAACAAATCGCTCGGGTTCAATAATCTTCGCCATACTTTGCATGAGCGAAAGCGATGATGCAAAGACCGCAAGGATTGCTGAAAGAACAATCTGGCCCTGGATGGATGAATACGGTTGTAGATATGTTCTGTTAAACGTGAACAACCCTGCGATAAACACTGCGATTACGGTTGCAATAATCTTTACCGCACTTCTGGTTCTTGCTCTACCCACCCAGACTCGGCTGCGCATTTTGCTCTCATCTCGAGCACATTGGGCGATCTGTGTAAGAAGTAATCCAAGATCACGAGCTTGATGTTGAGAGGCGGTGACTAGTGCTGCAACCACGAAGTCGCCCGTCGAGTTATTCACGTCGTCTCCAAATCGACGAAATCCGTCTTCTATTGGTCCATAACCAATGAAGGATGCAAGTTTCTTTACATGGGTCTGCAGTACGAGCGGGGCGTGGATTGATGTTGCAACAATTGCTTGTTCAAGTCCGTGTGCCCCAGCCAAAGTGTCTCGCAATTGCTCGGTCCATGTAGCTATGCCATCTACAAGTTCTTGCTCGTTTCGGGTCTGAATGTATGGCCGACCAATACCTGGAATCGCAGAAACAAGTACTGCAACCGAGACCGAAACCACAATCCAGCCAGTAATCATCAGGGTGACACCAAAGGCAATTGGGATTGCAATTTGTGCCAAGCGAAATTGATACGCCCTAAAGGCTGTGAGTATCGGCCAAGTTGACCGACTTCCATGCCTGGTGAGGAGCAGAAATAGTCCTAATCCAAACATTGCCCCACTCAAGAGAACAAGTAACCCTGTCATCGCAGCATCTCTTCATGGAAACCGAATTCCTCGAATAATTCTCGTGTTTCTTCACGCAATGGATACCCAATACCAACTGTTCCATTGAGGTTTCTCACAACTTCGTTTGACATGATGGTCAAGCCATCTGAGTCAACTACCTCTCGTATAGAGCTCACTCTTCGTTGACCGCGCACAACTTCAATGTGAACTACAAAGTGCACTGAACTCGCTATGAGCAGATTGGTGGTTTCAATTGGTAGCGAAGTTGACGACATGGACATATATGCAGCAAGTTTTGGGAACACTGACCGCGTGCTATCGGCATGCAATGTGCACATTGAGCCGTTATTCCCTTGGCTCATCGCCATCAACATTGGAAATGCTTCGGCGCCACGTACTTCTCCAACAATCACTCTGTCGGGATCCATACGTAAGGCCATCTTCGTGAGATCAGCGAGCGTTATTTCTCCCTGTCCTTCGATATTGGCCGGGCGTGACTGAAGCGAGTCATGATCTGGATGCAAGTGCTCAAATCTTTCCAAGCCAAGTTCATACGCGTCTTCAATCGTCACAATTCGTTCTTCGGGTGGTACTTCATTAATCAATGCACGCATCAATGTGGTTTTTCCGGATCCAGTTCCCCCAGCGATGATCACATTGCGTCGCGATCGAACCATGGCTCTAAACATCTCAGCAATTCCGAGCGACATCATTCCGCGCGCCTCCAAGTCTTCAAGAGACGAAATTTCAAATTGGTGTTTACGAATGACAAGACTTGGTCGCGCCGAAATATCCATCGTTGCAAACAGACGCGACCCATCTGCAAGTTGCAAATTCAGTTCTGGAGATCCTGCATCAAATCGACGTTCGCTCCGTCCCATCCGAACCGCGGTACGTCTGATCAGATCTACGAGTTCGTCATCATGATCAACAATTGAAGAACGACACTCTCGTGCCCCACTCCTTAGCTTTACCCATATCGGAGAATTCCCCCGAACATGGATGTCACTCACTTCGGGGTCATCAAGAGTTCGTTGAAGTAACCCCATGCCAAGGACTTGATCAATCGCGCTGCTGGTAAGTAACTGCTCTTCGATATCAGTTAGCGCGGGTAGGCCTTCCTGCCTGCGCGATGCTGACAAACGAGCACACTCCATTGATGAAACCTGGCGCGCAAAATCCATTTCAGAGTTGCCATTGAGATACGTATCTCCCCTGTTCTGTCGATCTAATCGTTCATCAGCAAGCGCTTCTCCAATGCGAGTAGCTAATGCATCACGTATCCGTCTATTTGCAAGATCGGATGCGGAGTGCGTGTTTGCGTTCACGGCGATATCCAACTATTCGCTCACCAAGGAAATCCGCACATTACCTGCGCCTGCAATAGCAAGCGATAATCGAAGTGGTCCACGGAAGGTAACAATTACCGCACTATTCAGCTCGTCTGATTGTTCAATTGCTGAAATTGTGACCACTTCATCAAAGAGCAAAGGAGGTGAAGCGTTGGTGATTGTCGCGTCTGGCGTGAGCACGAGCCGCACCTTGTCGTTTACCGCGAGATTCGCTGGAATGTTCCCCGTTGGTACTGCAGCAGAAGTCAAAGCCTCATCAAGTCCGAGTGGTGATGCACTGCTCACCATACTTTCTGAAAGTGGAGTGCCGCCTTTTACAGAAACTGTGAGACTTTTACCGAGTAATGAACCAGCGTTGCTTGCATCGACAAAATACTGCGCAGTCTCAGGTGATATTCGAATTGCTTGTAGATCACTGGCTTCGATCACCTGCCCGCGGTCCACATCACGAACCACCCCTACTACCGAGACAGTCGCTGACGCAGAGCGATACACAGCCATGGATCCGATGACCCCAAAAGCGATCAGCGCAATGCCAACCGCCATGTCTGGTACACGCTTCTTCTTCCGTTCACCTTGATCGAGATCACGAGATACCTCAACATTGTCCAAACTGTTGAGCACCCTTGACCTCGTCAAAGAGTCAATCATCCGTTGTGACACGGTTGCCCCCTTGATCGCTATCAATCCGCCGATGGTGCGATGTGTATTTGCAACGATCATTGCGGAAACACAATCCAGATTTCAAATTGAATTGAAAAAGGATCAAATGACATAAGGGTTATTTGGTCGCTTTGCTTGCCAGATATAGCCCGTAGCCTTATCTATGTGAATAACCCAGCCGCCGCTCAGCCGCCCGCAGTCCTGCCCGCAGCTAATGACGCGTGCTGGTGTGGCAGTGGCCGTAAGTACAAGCGTTGCCATAAAACAACAGAGGGTCGTATTGAGCCAGGCACGATCAGCCCGATGCTTTCGGTTCCCGACAACATTGTGAAGCCGCCGTATGCAGAGACCGGCAAGGTCACGCGCTGGCAAGAATCTGCAGTGAAGTCACCTGAAATTATTGAACGCATGCGCATTGCATGTTCTGCTGCTGCAGAAGTACTGCGTCTTGCAGGTGAATTTGTTCGTCCAGGAATTACGACAGACGAAATTGATGTCTACGTGCACAACCTGTGCATCGAGCGCGGCGCATATCCAAGTCCGTTGAACTATTCGGGTTATCCAAAAAGCGTGTGCACCTCGGTGAACGAAGTGATTTGCCACGGCATTCCCGATTCACGAGTTCTACAAGAAGGCGACATCATTAACCTCGATGTAACGTGCTACATGAATGGCGTTCACGGCGATACCAATGCAACGTTTGCTGTTGGCGAAATTGATAAAGAGAATCGCGATCTCATTTCCATTACCGAAGAATGCATTTGGCGCGGAATTGAAGCCGTTGTGCCTGGTCGCCCACTGAGCGACATTGGTAAAGCCATTGAAACACGCGCAAAACAAGACCAAATGGGCGTTATTCGCGCCTTTATTGGTCACGGAATTGGCGAGCAGTTTCACACCGACATTCAGGTGTTGCACTACTACGACAAGAGCAACAACACCATCATGCGCCCTGGCATGACATTCACGATTGAGCCGATGATTTCTCTCGGCACCTACCAGCACCGCATGTGGAAAGACGACTGGACTGCAGTAACTGCAGACGGCAAACGAACTGCCCAATTTGAACACACCGTGTTGGTTACTGAAACTGGTGTTGATGTATTGACTGGCGGCACTGGTGCCGCTTCACCGTTTGCACCATGGAATCGTTAATAGTCTCGAGGTAGCTCACTCATGATTGACGCAATTGACGTAGACCGATACTTGCGATTTGATCGCCACGATTGGGCAGAGCTTCGTGCACAGACACCTCTCACATTGCACGAACGTGACCTTGAAGCCCTTCGCGGAATTAACGACCGCATTGATCTTGAAGAAGTGGTTGCTGTGTACTTGCCACTTACCCGCCTCTTGAACCTGTATGTCAGTGCTACGCAAAACCTGCACCGCGTGTCGGCAACCTTCTTGGGTGCTATTGCGCCAAAGATGCCGTACGTCATTGGTATTGCCGGCAGTGTCGCCGTAGGAAAGAGCACTTCTGCCCGTATTTTGCAGGCTCTTCTTACCCGTTGGCCAGAGCACCCACGCGTTGAATTGATCACCACCGATGGGTTCCTACACCCCAACGCCGTTTTAAACGAGCGGGGAATCATGAACCGCAAGGGCTTCCCTGAAAGTTATGACACCAAGCGCTTAGTGCAGTTTTTACGCGAAGTAAAGGCCGGCTCTAGCGACGTCGCAGCACCTGTATACAGCCACGTGGTGTACGACATTGTTCAAGGTGACAGTGTGATCATAAATCGTCCCGACATTTTGATTGTTGAAGGATTGAACGTATTGCAGGTTGGTACCGACTCAGCCGAGTTCGTGAGCGACTATTTCGACTTTTCTATTTACATTGATGCCAATGAGCAAGACGTAGAGAACTGGTATGTCGAACGATTCTTTGCATTGCGCCAAACCGTGTTCCAGAACCCCGAGAGCTTCTTCAATAACTTTGCTGCACTCAGTGATGATGAAGCTGAAGCAATGGCTCGTGGAATTTGGAGAGAAATCAACGGTAAGAACTTGCGCGAGAACATTGCGCCAACTCGTTCACGTGCATCACTTGTGATGCAAAAAGGCGCTGATCACCGCGTGACCGAAGTACACCTCAGAAAGCTGTAAATACTGGCTATTTGCGCTGTTGCGCCAACCACTCAGGCACCAGGCTGAGCGTTTCTAGTTCCACATACCGATCGGTGTTTGCGGTGGGGTGTTCGGCATGATCGAGTTCCCACAAAATTTCGTATGGCACGTACACGCCGAACCCGCCAATGGCAAGCACGGGAAGAATGTCGCTCTTCATGGAGTTGCCCACCATGCAAAAACTCTGCGGGTTGATGTCGAGGCTCTTCAACACGTGTGCGTAAGTAGCCGGGTCTTTTTCCAACACAATTTCAACGTGTTCGAAATGGTGGCTTAAGCCACTGGTTTCAACTTTTCGTGTTTGGTGAGCAAGATCACCTTTAGTAATCAAAATGGTGCGAAATTGTGAACTCACTTGAGCAAGCACTTCTGCGACTCCTTCAAACACTCGAACCGGTTCGGTGAGATGCTCACGAACTCCGTGCAGAATCTTTTGCAGTTCAAACGCAGGTATCTCACCATTCGTCAGTGTGATTGCCGCTTCCATGGAAGAGAGTCCAAACGATTTCACGCCATAGCCATAGGCGTCAATGTTTTTCCGCTCCGTGGCAACAAGCGCTGCCTTGATATCAACTCCTACTGAAACATATGGCGTAAGAATTTCAACGAATTCTGTTTCATACTTACGAAATGAATCTTCGCTCAACCACAGCGTGTCATCGGCATCAAATGCAACAACATCGAACATGGTTAGCGATGCAATGCGTTTAAGTAGTTGTACACGGTGATGCGCGACACCTTCATTGCGTCTGCAACATCTTCAACAGCACGACGCAAAATAAACGCACCTTGTTCGTCGAGCAGACGGATGGCTTTTTGTTTGTCATTGCGCGAAAGCTCTGACAACTTGCTCCCCAATTCGCGCTCAACGACCTCAATGATTCGGTCAAGTGCACCGTGCAGTGGCGGCAGTCTGATTCCGGCAACGACAGCACCCTCCCACTTCAACTCAATGTCTCCCGCGGAAATACCGTCGAGTGCAACCAGCGATGCCCCAACAGCATCAATGAGCGGTTGCGCGGCAACAACTACAGGATGATCGTGAGGAACCGTCATGCGTGTGAGTCCTCAATGGACCCAACGTCAACACTGACAAAGGTTGCTCCGTTTGCATATGCGGCACGCATCAAGTCGGCTATGGCTTCTGGCAACTCCGATTTCGGCACGGAGAACGAAGAGCCAAACGGACCGAATTCAACAATGAGACCTCGTTTTTCGACCGCGGCAACTGCTGCTGTCACATGCGCCCCTGGCGCACCTTCGATGAATGGTTCAATGGTGAATTCCACGGTCAGCATGCACCCATCGTAAACAATTCGCCTTAGTTGCGTACCATTGCCCTATGGCTACAACACCACTTTCACAGCCGGCAAACGAACGTCATGGCAAAGCAACTGGCGTTCAACAGCAAGCCGCAGGAATGCTTGAATACGCGCGCTCGATTCGCCGCGACCTGCACATGTGGCCAGAAATTGGTCTTGATCTTCCTAAAACTCGCGAGCGTGTTCTAGAAGCACTCGACGGACTTCCACTTGACATCACGCTGCACAACACAACCAGCGGCATCGCCGCCATGTTGACTGGCGACAAGCCAGGGCCAACCGTGATGTTGCGTGGCGATATGGATGCACTGCCCATGCCAGAAGACACCGGACTTGATTTCGCATCAAAAGTGGACAATGTGATGCACGCATGTGGCCATGACACGCACGTAGCCATGCTCGCTGGTGCGGCGAAAATGTTGAGCGAACGTAAAGCGACACTTCCTGGTCGAGTGTTGTTTATGTTTCAACCCGGCGAGGAAGGGTACGGCGGTGCCGAATATATGTTGGATGAAGGCATTCTCGATGTTGGCCCGAATCGCGATGGAAGCGAGTCCCCGCTTACCGCTGCATATGCATTGCACATCACGTCCTCGTTGCCTGCTGGATTCATTGGCACCAAGGGCGGCCCGATCATGGCATCAAGCGATGTATTGCGCATTGAAGTGAAGGGCAAGGGCGGTCATGCATCAGAGCCATTCCGCACGCTCGACCCCGTACCAGTTGCCTGCGAAATTGTGACAGCGCTTCAAGCGTTCGTTACACGTCGAATTGAGATTTGGGACCCCGCAGTAATCACCGTGACCCGCTTAATTGCTGGAACTGCAACGAACGTCATTCCTGAAGTTGCACAAATTGAAGGAACGATTCGCGCAATGAGCGCAGCTACTCGGAAAAAGGTGCACGATGGCATTAAGCGTGTTGCAGAAGGTATTGCCGCTGCACACGACATGGAAGCAACCGTTGAAGTGGTGCTCGGTTATCCAGTCACGGTGAACGATGGACCATCTGCAGACTTCGCGCTCGATGTTGCCGAAGCAATTGTTGGCAGTAACGCAGCGATACGAATGCCGCACGCCGTGATGGGTGCAGAAGATTTCAGCTACGTATTGGAAAAGAAACCTGGAGCGATGGTGTTCCTCGGTGGAACACCACACAACAAAGACTTCCGTACCGCTGCTCCAAACCACTCGAACCGCGTGATGTTTGAAGAAGACGCCATGATCACCGGCATGTCGGTGTACTCGTCGCTTGCGCTGCGCACCCTTGGCGTAAACCTTGACTAGAGGCACAAATACCCAGCAAACAGGGGGCAAACGCCCACTTGAGGGCATTCGCGTTCTTGATTTCACCCGCGTGCTCTCGGGCCCACATGCCACGCGCATGCTGTCCGACCTAGGTGCCGAAGTGATCAAAGTTGAGCCACCGGAAGGCGATCTCACGCGCTTTGCTCAACCACGAGTGAATTCGTTGTCGAGTTATTTCATTCAGCAAAACATCGGTAAGCAAAACGTTTCGCTTGACCTCTCGAAGCCCGAAGCTTC
This sequence comes from Actinomycetota bacterium, assembly GCA_046051205.1. Lineage (GTDB taxonomy): Bacteria > Actinomycetota > Acidimicrobiia > Acidimicrobiales > Ilumatobacteraceae > UBA3006. The sequence goes on along the minus strand of JBJOOQ010000018.1, from coordinate 8,167 downwards.
AGCGCTCATCATGCGTCTCATTCCATTTTGCGATGTAGTGGTAGAAAACTTTCGTCCCGGTGTCATGAGCCGACTTGGTCTCAGCACTGAACGCATGATGGAAGCAAACAGTCGCCTCATCGTTGCATCAATTAGTGGTTATGGAGCATCTGGTCCGTGGCAAAGTCGTCGCGCATATGCACCGGTAGTAAATGCAGAAACGGGAATCACCAAACATCAAGGCGATGCGCAACGGCGCGAACATGCAAACGACCCGCATAGTCACGGAGACGTGTACACCGCACTTGAAGCGTCATCGGCGATTCTTGCCGCGCTGTATCAGCGCGAGCACACAGGTGTTGGTCAATACATTGATATCTCCATGGCTGAAACCATGTTGTACGTAAACGAACACGCACATAATCAGTTGTGGGACAAGCCAGTGCCACCAGGATCCATTCGTTCGTTTCAACCAGCCGACTACCCCGTGCTCACCGTTGCCGATGGTTCCCAAGTTGTGGTCAGCGGACATCCTGCAGAACGTGGAACGTTTGACTATTTCGTTGCAGCAATGGAACAACCGCAGTTGTTGAATGACCCTCGCTTCACCGATATTCCTGAGCGACTAGAAAACTTTGCAGCGTTGATGGACTTGCTGCGCGCATGGGCGCTTACCGTTCCCGACACCGATGAAATTGAACGGCGCTTGGCAAAGAATCAGTTGGCTGTTGGTCGACTGCGCAGTGTTGCTGAAGTTGCAGCTACCGATTGGGCTGCAGAACGAAATGCCATCATCAACGTGAGCGACCGCGGTGATTCAACGGTGCGCATTCCAAACAGTCCGTGGCATTTTTCGGGTTCAGATACCACTACACAGGGCATTGTGAAATATCGCGGCGAAGACAATCATCACGTGTTTCACGACATTGCCGGCATTGATATGGCAGAGATTATTCAGTGCGAATCGACTGGTGTTTTGCTCAGTCGCGGTCCATCTGCACGCTAATTAGCGACCAGAGTGGCCAAACCCACCACCGCGATCGAAGCCGCTTAATTCAGTAACTTCCGTCCACGTCACGTTGTCGTAGCGAGAAATAATCAACTGCGCTACGCGATCTCCACGCTTCACTTCATAATCGTGTTCTGGGTCGGTGTTGATCATGACCACTTTCAGCTCACCTCGATAACCACTATCGATGATTCCTGGTGTGTTCACCAACGTGATGCCGTGCTTTAGTGCAAGTCCACTGCGTGGAACTGCAAGACCCATGTATCCATGTGGAATTGCAACTGCAACACCAGTTGGCATCAGCAACCTGCCTCCACGCGCAGGAATGACTGCATCTTCGCGCGCATACAAATCGAGCCCTGCGTCGCCAAGATGTGCTGGCACCGGTAACGGCAAATCAGGATCTAACCGTTGGATCTGGACACCAATCTCACTTTTAGACATTGCACGAGATTACGCCTAGATTGCATGGCGTGCTGGTGTGGATGGACCTCGAAATGACTGGCCTAGAGCCTGAAACCGACGTCATCGTGGAAATCGCCACACTCATTACCGATGACGATCTGAACATCATCGCCGAAGGCCCTGATCTGGTGATTCATCAGTCAGACGAGGTGCTAGCTCGCATGAACCAAATTGTGGTCGACATGCACACCAAGTCGGGTTTGCTCGAAGCCATTAAGTCAAGCACCATCACGTTGGAAGAAGCTGGCGCGGCAACTTTGGAGTTCATTCGTCAACACATTCCAGAAGCGCGCACGATTCCGTTGTGCGGAAACTCCATCGGCACCGATCGTCGCTTCCTTGCGAAGTACCTTCCCGAGATTGAAAACTATTTGCACTACCGATCGGTTGATGTGTCGACGATTAAAGAACTCGCTCGTCGCTGGTATCCAAAGCTTGGTTCTGATCGTCCGAACAAAGGTGGAACACATCGAGCTTTAGACGACATTCGCGCCAGCGTGAATGAGTTGGCGTTCTACCGTGAGCGTGTGTTCACTCCGCTAAAACCTGAGTAACCCAACTACTGTGGACAGCGATGTCCAAGCCAGCGTTCACTAAGCAGGAACAAGTTCCGGCAACGGATGAAATCACCGAAGTTGCGACGGGCATTTACCGCACCCAATTGCCCATTGATATGCCTGGCCTTGGCCACGTGAACATGTACGTCTTTGAGGACGAACGCGGGGTCGCCGTGGTTGACCCCGGACTGCCTGGAAAGGCCAACTGGAGGGCAATAAACGCCCGTTTACGGGCCTTAGGAGTGCCTCTGAAGCGCGTTCACTCCATAGTGGTCACACACAGCCATCCCGACCATTTTGGGGGCGCCGCCCGCCTACGCGCTGCCACGGGGGCCGACATCATTACCCACCAAAGCTTCCGCCTGTGGTTCGACCCGAACGAACCCGACGATGTGGATGTGGAAATTGCTGCACGGCATAAACGAGGAACAGGTGAAACGCCATGGGGTGGGCCTGGATACCAGCTGCCACTTCGACGCAAAATGTATTACAACGCATTTCGCGTGTTGCCACAGCTGTTCAAAGTTCCACAACCAACCGTGCGACTCGCTGAGGGCGAATACATTTCGCTTGCACGTCGTAAGTGGATGGCCATTCACACTCCTGGACACACTGAAGATCACTTGTGTTTATTTGATGCAGACACCGGCGTCATGTTGTGCGGCGACCACGTGCTGCCAACCATTACTCCACACATTTCTGGAATGAGCAAGTACCCAGACCCACTCGCAGGCTTTTTCAATTCGCTCGACAAAGTTGGTGCGTTTGGATCACAAGTTGGCATTTGTTTGCCTGCACACGGAAAGCCGTTTGCCGATATTGCAACTCGCTGCGAACAAATTAAAGAACATCATCAAGGTCGGCTCGAAAAGTTGCGTACTTCTGCGGCAGAACTGGACCGGCCAGCAACGGTTACCGAATTTTCAGGTCACTTGTTTTCTCCACGCGCACAAGGCACCATGGCTGACAGCGAAACATTTGCGCATCTTGAACACTTACGCATTGCCGGCGAATTTTCGTTTACGGTTCGCGAAGGTGTTCGCGAATACGTACGCGTCTCGTAACTACTGAGGCAACTTCACCAGCTGCGTCACCGCAGCAACTGCATCACCGCCCAACACATGGCGAATGATCACTCGCTCATCAATGTGTTGTGTTACTAGGCGAATGTCATTTCCAGGATCTACCGACAGATGATGTTCAACTACCGCGTGCATTGGTGCACGCAGTTCACCGTGTTTCGACAAATACTCTTCGGCTGCAATCCAGTAGGAAGCATTGTTCATGTGGCCAACTGCATCCATGTCTGCAAATCGAACCGGCCATGGTTCACTCGTTGCATCAAGCGCTGTTAACTCGGGTAGTGATTTTCCGACAACAAAATTTGAGCGCACTTTTCGTCCGCCGCTTGACTCAGCAATTAAAGGAATAAATCCTTCGGGAAGCGGTTCTGGCTTCAACGTCTGCATGTTCACGTGTACCCACAACGCAGCGGTTTCGATTCGCGCTCCATCTGCGCTAACAATGTGCGTTCGACGTTCTGCCCAATGCGACCCATAGCCACCACACCATGTGGTCAGCGAGATGTCCGTCATGTACGTAGGGAACTGATACACCCACATCTCGGTGCGACGCACCACCCAACCATGAATGTCTGGGTAATTGCCGTCCACTGCATCGTCATTGGCAATGTCTTGCAAGTACCGAGCGGTGGCATCGAGGCGCAACCGGCCTTTTGGCGTGACATCGCCCAATCGCACACGGCGACTCGTGGAAAAAGTCCTGCCCGCCTGCGGCAAAGGTACGGGATCTTGAGGCCTCCACATGCTCTCTGACCCTATCCAGCATTGGACTTGGTGGCACTCGCGTTAAATCACTTGCTATTTACATTTTGGCATGGTTGGCTACAAGTCCATGTTGTCACGCAATCTCGCTTCACGTCTGTCGGCAGTCAATGCTGACTCGCGCGCGTATGCGACCGTGACAACCGCGAACGCGAATGCGTCACGCTGGTTTTATATGCAGGCCGGAGTCGCGAAATTTACCAAAGGTTTCACGAAGCGTCCGGCCAAAGGCCTCTTAGGAGTCCCGACGTAAACAGATTTCACGTCGGAGAACGCCAAGAGGCCGCTGGGAGAAATCCCAGCGGCTTTTTTATTTCCCCCCTGAGCGTTTTCCGACGTGAAGCCAATCAAATCAATACAGAAAGGCAAGAGCAATGACCACCATCACACTCGAACACGAAGACGACATCATCATGTTGTCTGCACAGCGTTGCAGCGACGGCAATGGCACATTGTCGTACTTGTTCTTCTCGGAAGAGTTCGTAGACATTCAGCGTGCGAAAGCAATTTGTTCAACATGCACATCAAAAGTTGCCTGTCTCAGCGGTGCATTAGAGCGCAGCGAGCCGTGGGGTGTCTGGGGTGGCGAACTACTCGAAGAGGGTCGGGTATGTGCCACCAAACGTCCACGCGGTCGACCGGTAACCAAGTCGGTACGAGTCACCGCTGTGCAGGAAGTTCCCATTCCCGCACATCTCGTTGCATAACCCCCACGTACGTTCAAGCGGTCAGAAGGCACAGAAGCAGCGCCCCGAAGCGGTTCAGCACCATCGGTAACCTGCTTCTGTGCCTTTCGTTCGTTCTCGCCTTCGTATCGCCGTCGCGGTGCTCGCTATCAGCGCGGTGGGTGGATGGGTGTGGAGCACGAGCAGCGAGCCAGAAATTGATGCCCAAATGACCACTCCGGGCGAAGTCCCCTACCCATCGCTCGATACCAACGATCCAGTTGTTGGCAAGCAGCTGCCCGATGTTGACGTAACCGATCTCGACGGAAACACCATCGCTTTGCAGAGCTTTGTTGGCTCACCCATCATTCTCAACTTTTGGTACTCCACGTGCGAACCATGTCGACGCGAGATTCCTGCTTTTGCACAGGCTCAACAAACTCATAGCAATGTTCAATTTATCGGCTTAAACATGAACGACACTCCAGAAATGGCTAATGCTTTTGGTGAGAAGTACGGAATCAATTACCCCATCGTGTTTGATCAGTCTGGAACTATCGTCCGCGAACTTGGCGTGGTTACCGCACCGAGCACCCTCTTCATTGACAGCAGCGGAAACATCGTTGACCAAGTTGCAGGTGAAATCAGTTCCGACAAACTTGAGTCGCTGATTGCTCAATGGTTTGCATCATGATCATTGCCGACATTGTGATTGAAGGAAACTTTGCTTACAGCTTCATGCTGGGCATGCTTGCAGCGGTGAACCCTTGCGGTTTCGTTTTGCTGCCTGCATATTTGTTGTACTTCTTGGGTATTGACGGCGCCAACCAAGGCGTTACGCGAGCCCCAATGCAGCGCGCGTTACGCGTCAGTGCTGCCGTTTCATCTGGATTTCTTGTTGTCTTTCTGATCGTTGGTTCTATCTCGCGATTGTTTACGCAATGGATTGAGCTCAACGCAAAATATGCAGGCTTCGTAATTGGGATTGCGCTTATTGGTTTAGGCATCGCCATGTTGTTTGGGTGGAAACCTTCATTTGCTACGTCACTCCCCAACGCAAAAAAGGACCACTCCACTCGAGCAATGTTCATCTTTGGAGTTGGCTACGCGGTCGCCAGCATTGGTTGCACCATTGGATTGCTCACCACAGCAATTCTTGGTTCAATCAGCACAAATGGCTTTGCTTCTGGCGTCATCAGCATTGTGATGTACGGGCTTGGCATGTCGCTCTTGATTACTGCACTTACCGTCACGCTTGCTTTAGCAAAGACAGGAATGTCGCGAGTATTGAAGCGCAGTCTCCGTTACATCGACAAAGTTGCAGCCGGGTTCATTGCCATTACCGGTGCATATCTTACCTGGTATTGGTACGGAGCAATTAGTGAGCGCAGTTCACTTGGCAACGTTGTGTCCAATGTGGAGAACTGGCAAAACTCTGTTTCCTTGTGGCTACAGGAACAAGGTGCATCTCGTCTTGCACTCATCTGCGCTTTAGTCATTGGTGTAGCACTGTTGATTGTTGGTATGAATCGCATCAAGCAACTTGCGAGTAGGTCTCGCCGCTGATGCTCGCCGACCTGCTTGCCCACCCATCTGTTGAAGAGGTCTGCGAATTGCGCGGATCATTTGGTTTTATGGCATTCCACGGTGGTGGGTTAGAGGAAGCAACCGACATCATCGCCCAACAAGCAGCAGAAGCAACCGGTAGTTCGTATTACGGAATTCACCAACCAGCATCGTTGAAGTGGCATGTTCCTTCGCATCGAATTGACCCACAGCATTCAGAAACGCTTTCGGGCTTCATTAATCACGTCGACACAGTCATCACCATTCATGGCTTTGGTCGACAAGGTTTTTTTACCAGTCTGCTGCTCGGTGGTCGAAATCGTGGTTTAGCAACACACGTTGCACAACACTTACGAACTGCACTGCCTGCTTACAACGTTGTTGATGATCTGGGTCGCATTCCTGTCGATCTCGCAGGACAACACATGGATAATCCTGTTAACCGCGTTCGCAACCATGGAGTGCAGATTGAGCTGCCTCCTCGCGTGCGCGGGGCAAGTCCGCTGTGGTGGGATTGGGAAGGTCCACATCTCACTCCACATACTCAATCGCTCATTGATGGCCTCGTACGCGCAGTGCATACGTGGAATGCATCAAATAGTTCTACGGAGCCAGACGCTCAATAAACCACGAAGCATCTGGTTGCAATACATAGCGAAAACGGTCGTGCAAGCGACTCGGTCGGCCTTGCCAAAACTCAATTTCGCGTGGAGCCAACACCCATCCACCCCAATGTGGCGGTCGCTCAACATCACGCCCTGAAAAACGCTGTTCTGCTTCGGTCAATCGGCTTACCAACTCGTCGCGGCCTGCAATCGGTTGCGACTGCGGCGAAGCCCATGCACCCAATTGAGACTCCCGCGGACGTGATGCAAAGTACTCATCGCTTACGTGCTCCGACAGCTTGGTAACTATTCCACGCACTCGCACTTGGCGATGTAAATCCAACCATCCAAACACCGCCGAAGCTTGTGCATGTTCAACTAACTGCTTGCTCTTGGCGCTGTCGTAATTGGTATAAAACGCAAAACCCGATTCATCAACACCTCGAGCCAACACGATGCGCGAATCTGGCCCACCATCTATACCAATCGTTGACAACGTCATGGCGTTTGGTTCTGCAACAGAAGCTTCTGCAGCTTGGTCATACCAACGTTGCCATTGCACGAGTGGATTGTTGTCTAGATCGTTTCGTTCAAGACCTGCAGTTTCGTACTGCACACGGCGGTCACGTAGAGACATGGCGCCTATTTCGGGTGAATGACGGTTGTGCCACGCATGTACGGATGGAGCACGGAAGGAATGGCAACCGATCCATCTTCTTGGCGGAAGTTCTCCATAATTGCAGCCCACCACACACGCGGAACAGCAAGCGCAGACGCATTCAACGTGTGTGCAAACTCGGTTCCCTTTTGTCCCGTGCGCTTCATGCGAATGTCGCCACGACGTGCTTGGTAATCGCTAAACCAACTAATTGAGCTGACTTCAAGCCACGCGTCGCATCCTGGGGCATACACCTCAACGTCAAAACTGCGGTGATGGCTTTGGCCCATGTCACCCGTGCAAATTTCAATAATTCGATATGGCAAACCAAGGTTGGCAATCACACGCTCAACGCGCGTGATGAGTTCAGTCAACATTGCCGGCGCCCCTTCAGGTGTGGCAATTGAAAAAATCTCAACCTTGTCAAATTCGTGGCTGCGCAACATTCCGCGTGTGTCTCTGCCGGCAGAACCCGCTTCGCGTCGATAACACGACGAGTGCGCCATGTATCGAATTGGTAGGTCGGCTTCGGCAAGCACTTCGCCAGCATGAATTGAAGTGAGCGGCGCTTCTGCAGTGGGAATGCACCAGAGGTCGTCTTTGCTCATTGAATACGCATCGTCGGCAAACTTAGGAAGCTGACCAGTTGCGGTCAATGTTGCCGTGCTGACCAGCGACGGTGGGCGAATTTCTTCGAACGCATCTGCGTTGCAGTCAAGGGCGTACTGGCACAGAGCACGAGCAAGCGTTGCTCCCGCTCCGCGTTGCATCGTAAACATCGCGCCACTGATTTTCACTGCGCGTTCGTTATCGAGAATG
>JBJOOQ010000017.1:0-20489 GCA_046051205.1 Actinomycetota bacterium | reverse complement strand
CCAAGAGCAACGAATAACCACGTTGATGCCTGCCACACGTTGAGCTTGACCGGGGCAAGTTTTCCTGTATGTCGTTTTGCTAATAGCGCAGCCGATTCTCCATACGACATGCGTTGTTGCACAAATTTCTCCAACGTTGCGCGAGGCGTATGCGAGCACACCGCTTGTGGTTGGTAGCGGCAACTCCAGCCTGAATTGTTCAAGCGCCACACCAGGTCGACGTCTTCTCCAGATCGAAGAGATTCATCGAACCCAGATACCGACCGCATCGCAGTGGTACGACAAAGCCACATTGCTGATGGCACGTAACTCACTCGCGTTCCAGCACTAACACGAGCTTCTGCGTCTCCCATGTCGAGCACACTGGCGGCGACTTCGTATTCGCCAATGATGTTTGCCGTTGCGCGCGACTTCACCCGAGGTGCGACAAGAGCAACTTTGTCGTCTGCAAAATAGGGCAGCAGTTGTGAAATGGTGGTGGCAGAAATGGTGACATCCACATCAATACAGGCAATGAAATCAGTCTCAACCATCGCGATTCCCGCATTTCGTGCGGCAGCAGGACCGCTATTTGTATCAAGACGAATCACGCGAGTTTTACCAAGATCGGGAAGCGGATGGGGTGAACAGTCATCAATAACAACAGTGCTGTGTAGAGACGAGCACGATGCGACAAGTGACTTCAGTGTCTGTGCTTCCTGTGAGGTTTGGATGTACGCGGGAATTACCGCAGTAACGGTGTTGAGTGAAAAACGCGCCTTGTCGTCATCACTTGGAATGGGGTGGATCGCTCCAGCATTCAGTAATCGTTCGATCAAAGGTTCGTGCCCCTGAGGCAGTGGATTGGCACGTTCAATGCATTCCGCAATTGTCTGACCTGATTGAGAAAGTGAGAACAGCGTAAGTGGAGACCCTGCGAGCACGACATTGCCGTGTTCCGGACGCCGCCACGAGCTATCAGCAATGAAGCGAGCGTCGCTGGTCATGCACGGCTCCACTGCAGTTGTGCGCTGAGAATGAATGTGTGCAGGTTGTCGCTCAGTTCTGCGAGCAACTCAATTCCATGTTGCGTCGTTGCGCTTCGAGCATCGCCAAGAATGCCATTTGTGCTCACTGCTTGCACACCTTGAGTTTGTAGATCACGTTGTATTTCGCTCATCGGTTGCACGTTGCCAACATCAATCTTGTCGACGCGAACCAAATTTGGGTTAATGGCCAACATGAGTGATGTCTCGGTGTGGCCTGCATGAGCGTCTGCTCCAGGAATGTGTGGCCACCAGCTGGCAATGTTGCGTTGCTCCGAGTTCATTATGGCAGTGGCTCGTTGCACTGCTTCGAAGTTTCCGCCGTGGCCATGAACCAAAATGACTCCTGTTGCCCAGTCGCATGAGCGAACGAGTTCCACGATCACTGTGGCAAAGGCTTCAGTCCCTATGGAAATAGTGCCGGGGAAACCTGCGTGCTCACCGCTTGCTGTTATTGAAAGCGGTGGAGCAACAACAACATTGTCCATGCCTGTTGTTGCCTGCGCGCAGAGGTGGGAAGCAATTTGGGTATCGGTATCAAGTGGGAGATGCGGACCATGTTGTTCAAACGATCCAACGGGAACTACCACGCAAGCATTGCGGGAAACTTCTGGCCACGTTGGCGAACTGGGCATGCCTTATTGTGACTTGCGTTTTTTCAAAATGAAACGCACGAGCTCAATAAAGGCGGTGACTCCGATAGCGCAACCAAAGGCGAAGAGGAACGCCAGTGTGTGATTGTCCTCAAAGGTCTTTCCACCAATAAAACCGAGCAAAGATGCATACGTCGACCAGATGCTTGCTGCCGCGATGATCCAGCCAGTGAACCATTTGCGTTCTTGCTTTGTAATGCCACATGCCAAAGTCAAAATTGTTCGTCCGCCCGGAATAAAACGCGCAGTGATAAGCAGCAGGCCACCACGTTCATGAATTTGATGAATCACACTCGCAAGTCGGTGCCTTCCCTTTTCGGTTCGCTCGTAGCGACGGGTTATCGAGTCACTTGCACGTCGTCCAAGAAAGTACGACAGGTGGTCACCAATGAACGCTCCACTAAATGCACAACCCATAACAAGGCCGAGTGAAAGTGATCCAGACCCAGCGCTCACACCACCGATTATGACCAAAGTTTCGCTGGGAACGATTGGAAATACGGAGTCAAGTATTGCAATGACAAGAATGATGACGTAGAACCAATACGAATCCGAAAAATCCTTCAGCCCATTAAATATGTCATTAACAATTGGGACCATGCTGATGAATGCGCGAGAAAATTACGCGGCGAGTTCCTCGTGCTTGCGCATGCGTCGAATGTTTGGCATGTGGCGAATGATGATCATGCCAACGAGTCCGAGCACTGCAACAATTTGCCACGATTCAGGTTCACCAAAACCAACAGTGGCAATGACATACACAGGCACGGCAATGGTGATGACGAGTGAAGCAACTGCCGACTTGCCCGTGAGTTTGCGAATGACGAACCATGACGTGCACAGCACAGCGCTCATGACTGGGTACAGCACGAACATCGTTCCGCCACCAGTTGCCACGCCTTTGCCTCCGTGGAAGCCGCGAGTGACAGGAAACGTGTGTCCGAGCACGGCAGCGTAAGCACACGCATAGGCAAGATAGGAAACATTCAGATTGTCTCCGTATGTATGTGTCAAGTAATACGCAATGCCAACGGAAGCCGAACCTTTTAATACGTCGGCGACGAATACGACGAGGCCGTACTTCCATCCGAGCAGACGAACCACGTTTGATGTGCCCGGGTTACCAGAGCCTTCGGCAGTGACGTCTACACCGCCGCGCTTAGCAACAATGAGTGCACTTGGAATGGTTCCCAAAAAGTACGAAACGATAATTGCGCCTGCGACATACATCGGCTCAACGCCGTTCAGTGAAAAGTCCATTACTTGTTTCCCCCAACTGTTACCGAAACTTTACGTGAATGGTCCATGCTGGGCTTTGGGATGAGGGTCACGGTTGCGCTCTTCAGAAGCGATTCGCCCGCACCTATTACACATTCTGGGTCTGGGCCATCGAGTGGCAAACCAGTAAAGAACTTCGCAGCCATGCAACCGCCTTGGCACGAGTCGTAATTACCGCACGATGTGCATGCGCCTTCGGACTCTGGTTCGCGCAGCGAGAGAAAGAGATCGCTGTTGCGCCACACGTGAGCGAAGCCACCTTCGTTGTGCACTGAACCAGCTTTGAATTGGTCGTGAATCACAAATGGGCAGGCGTACACATCACCAATTGGGTCAATGAGGCACACCACACGTCCAGCGCCACACAAGTTCAATCCAGGAAGTGATTCACCAAATGCATTGAGGTGGAAGAACGAGTCTCCGGTGAGCACGTTGTCACCGTGCGCAATGAGCCAGTCGTAGATCTGTCGCTGTTGCGCTTGGGTTGGATGCAGTTCATTCCATGTGTCTGCGCCGCGACCCGCAGGGCGCAGGCGAGTGATGCGAAGCTGAGCGCCGTAGCTATCGGCAAGTTGCTTGAACGCATCGAGTTGGTCAACGTTGTGTCGAGTCATGACAACAGAAATTTTGAACGGCCCAAAGTTTGCATCGCGCAAATAGTTCATTGCAGCAATGGATGTGTCAAACGAGCCTTCACCACGCACTGCATCATTTGTCGCGCGATCAACACCGTCCATACTGATTTGAATATCGAGATAGTTCATTGAGGCAAGGCGCTGCGCATTTTCTGCAGTGATGTATGTGCCGTTTGTTGAAAACTTCACACCAATGTTGTTGCGTTCCGCATGTTCAAGTATTTCGAAGAAGTCTTTGCGAATCATTGGCTCACCACCACCAATGTTGATGTAGAACACTTGTAAGTCACGCAGTTGATCAAGCACATTCTTAACTTGATCGGTGTCGAGTTCGCGCGGGTCGCGGCGACCGCTGCTTGATAAACAATGAATGCATTGCAAGTTGCATGCGTAGGTAAGTTCCCACGTCAAACAAATAGGTGCGTCAAGTCCGCCTTTGAGTTGTGTAGATAAGTTACTGACGGACACGAATGATCTCCGATGTTTCAAGCGAACTGAGCGCGCTGACAAATGAATTCCAACGCTCTGGTGCAACATTGTGCGCAACCAATGTGTCGGCGAGAGTGTCGTGTGCTGCAACATCGCGAAGCACGGCCACCACGTCTGGGTGTTTTAAGAAAACAAGTTTGCGGTTGCCGTAGTGGTAGGCAAGTGCGCCAAAGGGTTCCGGGCGAAGTGCAACTTGAGGATGCAACTCACACGCTGAATCCAGGGTGACGGTCATCGTGAAACGACTGTTGGTTAGTACACGCCACACATGCCATCGATAGAAATTTCCTCAACGAGGAGTTCTTCAACGATGTGCGGTGTGGTGGTTGCCGAGGAAACGCTGTTGTGGCTTGCAGTCTGGGCCTGGGCGGTATCTACGGCTATCGGTGCTGTGGTGTCCATCACCAACCACAGTACTCAGGCGGTGGGCTCGGGGTAGCGTCAGCGCCAATGGCTGGGCAACAATAGAGCCAGTATCTCGCTGGCGCACCCTGCGCCCGGCGACAGTGACGAGGGGGTCAGTGTGAAGACGAAGGCAGCTGTGTTGTGGGAGTTGAATGCTCCTTGGACAATTGAAGAAATTGAACTTGATGCGCCAGGTCCAAACGAAGTGTTGGTGAAGTTGGCCGCTTCTGGCATGTGCCACAGCGATGAGCACTTGGTGACGGGTGATTTGCCATTTGAATTGCCAATCATTGGTGGCCACGAAGGCGCCGGTGTTGTGCAACAAGTTGGATCAAATGTCAGTTGGTTAGCACCTGGCGATCACGTGGTGTTCGGATTTATTCCGTCATGTGGACGTTGCGTCAGTTGCAGCACCGGTCACCAAAACTTGTGTGACCTTGGTGCCTACATGGCAACAGGAAAGCAAATTAGTGATCAGACTTCGCGTCACCACGCAGGTGGCAAAGACGTTGGCATCATGTGCTTGCTTGGAACATTTGCCGAACATACGGTTGTAAACGAAGCAAGTTGCATCAAGATTGAAAAAGACGTTCCACTTGATCGTGCATGCTTGCTCGGTTGCGGTGTGGTTACCGGTTGGGGATCGAGTGTGTATGCAGCAGAAGTAGCACCAGGTGACACTGTCGTAGTGGTTGGTGTTGGCGGAATTGGCGCAAACGCAGTTCAAGGTGCGCGCATTGCTGGTGCAAAGCGCATCGTTGCAATTGACCCAGTGGAGTTCAAGCGCGAAAAGGCAATGGAGTTTGGTGCAACGCACACTGCAAGCTCGATGGCTGAAGCATTGCCACTGTTGCAAGAACTCACTTGGGGAACCATGGCTAACAAAGTGATCATGACCATGGGCGTTGGCAACGGCGCAGTTATTCACGAAGCAATGGCGCTTACTGCAAAGCGTGGACGCGTTGTCGTGACCAACATTCACCCAGCAACAGAGTTTGGTGCAGGCATGAGCTTGCTCGACCTGACCTTGATGGAAAAGCAGTTGGTTGGTTCATTGTTCGGTTCGGGTAACCCACGCGCCGACATTCCAAAGTTGATGGGTCTGTACCGCGAAGGTCAGCTCGACCTCGATGGCCTGGTCACGAAGGAATACACACTGAGTGACATCAACGAGGGTTACCGAGCAATGCGCGACGGAGAAAACATCCGTGGCGTTATCAAGTTCGACTAGTTAGTCACAGCTATGGCAGCAGCGTCGGCAAGCGACGTTCTTCGCGTATCGGCAGCTTCGGTTGTTGGTCGCGCGCGTGAACTAGAACTTGTCGTCGCCGCATTGCATGGTGGTCGCCACATTCTGTTGGAAGGCCCTCCAGGCACAGGAAAATCAACACTTTTGCGGTCTGTTGCTGAAGCACTTGGCGTCGGCTTTGCCTTCGTTGAAGGTAATGCCGAACTCACTCCAGCACGGTTAGTTGGGCACTTTGACCCTGCTCGAGTGCTGACCGATGGTTACAGCGCAGATGTATTTGTTGATGGACCACTGGTGTCGGCACTGCGTGAAGGTTCGTTGTTGTATGTAGAAGAGATCAATCGCATTCCGGAAGAAACGCTGAACGTGCTCATTACGGTGATGAGCGAAGGCGAAATCACGGTTCCACGACTAGGCACCGTGAAAAGTGCGGCTGGCTTCCGACTTGTTGCAGCAATGAACCCGTTTGACGCAGTTGGTACGGCACGCATTTCAAGTGCGGTGTACGACCGCGTGTGCCGTGTTGCAATGACGTACCAAAGCGCAACAGATGAAGTGGAAATCGTGCTGCGTGAAATTGCGAAGCAGAACAGCACATCAAATGTGTCGCGTGACTGGGTTGGCAAGGTTGTTGAAATGGTCCGCCGCACGCGTAATCATTCCGACTTGCGTTTCGGGTCTTCGGTTCGTGGTGCAATTGATACGGCGGTGGTTGCTGCGAGTTTGTCGGCGATGCGCAATGCTTCGGTTGAGACGACTGCGATTGGTTTAGACAGTGCACTCGTTGCATTGACGGGTCGCGTGCGGTTGCGTGAAGGCAGTGTGCGCACGGCTGAAGAAGTGATCACCGAAATCTTTGCTGACGTATTTGGTGTGAAGCCGGAAGACGGCGACGCGGGAAAAGCTGGCGCCCCGACTGGGGCAACGAACTCCCGTTAGTAAAAGAAGGCGCGCAGGCTGAACAAGCTGCACAGCAAGCAAGCAAGCGAACAACGTCGCGCAAAGAGTTGTCAAAGCATTCTGGGTTTGAAGAGATCTCACCAGAAGTTGGTGAACTTGACGAAGTTGCATTTGATGAAGCAATGCAAAACTCTCCAGATGAAACATTGTCGATGCTTGCCGACTTAACGGCGGCAACTGACCCAGCTCTACGAGATCTTGCGCGCAAACTTGCTGGTCGAATTTTGATTGAACTCGCGCAAAGCGGAAAGCCACGTCCGCGAGGCATTGGAAAAATGTCACTGCGTAAGTATCAGCCCGATGCAGGAGACATTGATATTGACGCAAGCCTTGATGCATTGCATGAATTGCGCGCAACAGGTGTTGTGGATGCTGATGAATTACGAGTGCGTGGATGGTTGAAGCCAGGTACAGCCATCAGCCTGGTGGTGGACCGCAGTGGGTCAATGGGCGGTAAGCCCCTTGCCAATTCGGCAATGGCTGCAGCCTCAATTGCGGCTCGTGAGCCTGCTGATTACAGCGTGTTGGTGTTTGGCAAAGACGTGATTGCGGCTAAATCTCAAGACGTTCACAAGTCCGGTGATGACGTGGTGAATACGGTGCTTGCACTTCGTGGGTTTGGCACGACCGACTTGGCTGGTGCACTGCAAGCATCACGAGAACAGCTGTCACGCTCGAAAGCGTCCAGACGCATCACGGTGCTGTTATCGGACTGTCGAGCAACTGTTGATGGCGATGCGCACGCAGCAGCAAAGTCGTTAGACGAACTTGTGGTGATTGCTCCCTTGGAAGACGATGCAGAGGCCCGAGTGTTTGCCGATTCGGTGGGTGCTCGCTTTACAACGGTGAGCGGACCAAGCGATATTCCCGACGCCATGCGTCGAGTGCTCGACTAACGACAGGTTGGGTCGTTCGGTGGCGAAATGCCGTACGAATTTTGTTCTGGAGCAACGACAGGAATTGTTGGTGGTGTAACACCGTTGCTTGCTTGTGTTTTCAAGTACACAACCGTGGAGATAATTGCGCCCATTGCACCTTCAGCAGAGGTCGTGTCAGGCGACGGATTGTTTGCAGCAGATCCTGGTGTTGCAAAACTCGCTTTGCCTTGAAACAGAGCAAGAATTTCTCTCATGGTGTCATTCTGAATTCGTGGAACAAGCACTGCCTGGTCGCCAATCATCTGACCAGAACTTTCAACTGTGTATGTCGGTATTCCACTGGTGTTCAGATTGCGCATTGCTTGCGCCAGTTGCAACATGGTGATCGGTGTTAATTGGTCATCGGTGATCACATTCTTCAAAGCGGCATTTAAGAGTTGGTTTGCAACCCGTGGGCTAGAAGAACCTTTGTCGAGAGCGCGTTGCATTGCTCGACGGATGAAATCTTGCTGGCGACTAATTCGACCGAGGTCAGAGGTTCCATCTGAGACCCAAGAGTTTTTCGCCGTGTCAAAGTAGGAATAGCCAGAGCGCGAACGAACGTATGCGAGCGCGTGATCACCGCTGAACTTAAAGCAACTCGGACCGGGAATGTACAACCCGGTTTTCTTGTCACGAGTTTCGTAAAGGAACGGAACCTTCACTCCGCCCACTGCATCCACAATTTCTTTAAACGCGCAGAAGTCAATATTGACGTAGTGGTCAATTGCGATTCCGAAGTTTTGATAGATGGTGTCGGCAAGCGTGTTGGGGTTCTTGCGTTCGAACGCCGTGTTGATTCGATTCGAACGAGTTGAGCCTGCGATTCTCACCCACAGGTCGCGAGGAAATGAGAGAAAAGCGGCTTGATTGTCTTTCGGGTTGACCCGAATAATCATGATGGTGTCGCTGCGTTCACCAAACGAGTTGCGGTCACCAAAAGCCCCTGCATATGGGGAATTTGGGTCTACGCAGCTTCCATTGTCGGAGCCAGTCAACAGGAAGTTTTTTGCGTCCAGATCACCCTCGCTGAGGTTCCATTGATCTGACGGCGAGATATTGGCGTCTTCATTAACTGCAACGTCGTCACCACGATTCAAACTGACAACTTGACGTTCACCCAATCGCTGACCCGCGTACAACAGACCACCACCAACGACTAGCAACGAGACAGCAATTGCAATATTGAAAATGAGCACCGCATAGTGCGAGCGCGGGCGCTGGTATTTGGTCATTGAGCCACAAGATGAACGGTTGTTGAAATTTGTTCGCTTGCGTGAGAGGCGAATTCGATCTGATGAGCAACGCCAGCGTTTAGCAAGTCAACTAAACCCATTTGCAGGAGCGAAATTTGCACCTCCGTTGCGTTTACTAACACATGTTCAACTTCGGCACGCTGTGAAACCTTTGCTTCGGTTTTCGTGCGGCGAATAACTGCAAGCACATTGCACACCACATCGAGCAATACTTCAGTCGATTCAACCGGAGTTGTTCCACCAAGTAAATCTGTGCGCGTTGGCCACGATGCACGGTGAATACTTCCGGTCTGCCACCAACCCCACACTTCCTCTGTTGCAAACGGAATGTGTGGGGCAAACAAACGTTGCAAGGTGCTGAGTGCACGTTGCAATGCTGCACGTGCAGAATCGGAACCAGCGCCTTCCGAGTATGCGCGAGTTTTAACGAGTTCTACATAGTCGTCGCAGAACCACCAGAAGAATGACTCTGACTTTTCAAGTGCTCGTGCGTAGTCGTATGTTTTGAACGCAGTGGTTGCCTCGTCCACAACTGATGCGAGTCGGGCGAGCATCGCAATATCAACTGCTTCAGTTGGTGTTGCAGATGGGTTTGTTTCTCCGAATCCAAGTACAAACTTTGTGACGTTGAGCAACTTGGTTGCAAGTTTGCGGCCAACCTTCATTTGGTCTTCGCTGAATGCAGTGTCTACTCCCGGGCGAGCACTTGCTGCCCAGTAGCGAACCGCGTCGCTGCCGTATTGCTCAAACAAATCGATTGGCGTGACAACGTTGCCCTTTGACTTCGACATCTTCTTGCGGTCTGGGTCAAGAATCCATCCCGACAGCGCGGCATTCTTCCATGGTGCAATGTTGTGCTCAAAGTGTGAACGCACCGTTGTTGCAAACAACCATGTACGAATGATGTCGTGGGCCTGTGGGCGAACATCCATCGGAAAAATGTTGTTAAACAACTTCTCGTCATCAATCCAACGGCCAGCAATTTGTGGAGTGAGCGACGATGTAGCCCACGTATCCATGACGTCCGGTTCGCCCATGAATCCACCAGCAACTCCGCGTTGTGCTTCGGTAAAGCCAGCAGGAACATCGGAACTTGGGTCTATTGGAAGTTGCGATTCGCTTGGAATAATTGGGTTATTGAAGTCTGGTTCGCCCGCAGCGGTGAGTGGATACCACAGCGGAATAGGAACTCCGAAGTAACGCTGACGGCTAATGAGCCAGTCACCGTTTAGCCCACCAACCCAGTTGGTGTATCGGTGTTGCATGAAGTCGGGGTGCCATGCAAGTTCGTCGCCTCGCTTGAGTAATGCAGCGCGCAACACTTCGTCGCGACCACCGTTACGGATGTACCACTGGCGGCTGGTCACAATTTCGAGTGGACGATCGCCCTTTTCAAAGAACTTCACTGGGTGGGTAATTGGTTCGGGCTCACCATTCATGTCGCCGCTTTGACGCAACATCTCGACGATTGCGGTCTGTGCCTGCTTCACGCCCTTACCTGCAAGCGCTGTGTAATTCGTAGTTCCTGTAGCTGAAGTAATCCACTCCGGCATGTCGGTAACGATGCGACCGTCACGACCAATGACTGCCCGCGTTGGCAAATTCAGTTCACGCCACCAAATGACGTCGGTGAGGTCGCCGAATGTACAGATCATGGCGATACCGGTGCCTTTGTCGATCTGTGCGAGTTCGTGAGCAACGACTGGAACTTCAACATCGAACAATGGCGTGCGCACGGTTTTTCCAAACAGCGGCTGATAGCGCGGGTCGTCTGGGTGTGCGACAAGGGCGACGCAAGCAGGAATTAATTCTGGGCGAGTGGTGGCAATAGTGACATTGCCCGAGCCATCGGTGCGCGCGAAGTTAATGGAGTGATACGCACCAGGTCGCTCGCGGTCTTCAAGTTCAGCTTGTGCAACTGCAGTGCCGAAGTCGACGTCCCACAGCGTTGGTGCTTCTTGCGCGTAAGCCTCACCGCGGGACAAGTTGCGAATGAATGCCGCCTGACTTGTTCGGCGCGCGTAGTCGCTAATGGTGGTGTACAACAACGACCAGTCGACCGAAAGTCCAAGCCTGCGGAAGAGGTCTTCAAAAATCTTTTCATCTTGGTGTGTCAGTTCAACGCACAACTCAATGAAGTTCGGACGCGAAATAGCTACTGCGCGGTGATCCTTTGGAACGTCTCCACGAAATGGTGGTGTGAACTTTGGGTCGTATGCAACGTTTGGGTCGCACGACACGCCGAAGTAGTTCTGCACACGACGCTCGGTTGGCAAACCGTTGTCGTCCCAACCCATCGGGTAGAACACGCTCTTTCCGCGCATGCGCCAAAAGCGCGCAACAGTGTCGGTGTGCGTGTAACTGAATACGTGTCCCATGTGCAGCGAACCGCTGACGGTTGGAGGTGGGGTATCAATGGCAAAAACTTGGTCTCGTGATGCGCTGCGATCGAAGGCGTAGACACCCGATGCCTCCCATTTTTCGATGAGAGTGGATTCCAGGTTGTCGAGGGTTGGCTTTTCGGGGACGTTCATCGCGGTTCAACTGTATTGGAGCGCAACTCTGCTTGGCATCTTGTTGCGCCTCTAGGCTTGACCCGTGCTGCATTTGTACGACACCGTTACGCGCGATGTGCGCGAACTGAAAATGCGAGAGCCAGGCAAGTTGGGCGTCTATTTGTGTGGGCCAACTGTGTATGGGCCACCGCATTTGGGTCACGGTCGAGCCACCTTGGTGTACGACATTCTGCGCCGGTATTTGGAGTGGTCCGGTGTGCAGGTTCGATTGGTGTCGAATATCACCGATATTGACGACAAGATTATTGATCGCGCGAATCGCGAAAATCGTGACTGGAGCGAGATCACGCATAAGTGCGAAGACGTGTGGTTTAAGGCAATGGGTGAGCTCGATGTATTGCGTCCAACCGACGTTCCTCATGCAACTGAATATGTAGATCAGATGGTGTCAATGATTGGTGACCTTGTGTCGCGCAATGCTGCTTACACCACCGACGACGGCGTGTATCTCGACATTTCTGCAGTGCCTGATTACGGCTTGCTTGCTCATCAAAGTTTGGATGACATGTTGAGTGGTGGTGGCGATCGTGAAGTGCTTGGCGCAGCACAAAAGCGTCAATCAGCAGACTTTGCATTGTGGAAGTTTTCAAAGCCTGGTGAACCAAGTTGGGAATCACCATGGGGTGCAGGCAGACCGGGTTGGCACAGTGAGTGCGTAGTGATGAGTTTGGAGTTGTTGGGCGAAGGCTTTGACTTGCATTGCGGTGGCGCAGACTTGCGCTTCCCGCATCACGAAAACGAACGTGCGCAAGCTGTGGCGCTTGGAAAAACTTTCGCGCAGCACTGGATGCACAACGGATTTGTCGTTGACACCGAAGGCGAAAAGATGTCAAAGAGTCTTGGCAACGTCACCAACCTTGTGGACTTGGTGCAGCACTATGACCCACGTGCGTATCGCATGTTGCTATTGCAAACGCATTACCGCTCACCCGTGAAAGTTGGTCAAGACAACATTGATGCCGCAGTGAATTCACTTGCTGGTCTCGATGGTTTCGCAAATCGTATGGCCAACGCATCGTTGCCAACTGCAGAACCAGATGCAACCGTGATTGCCCAGTTCCGCACTTACATGGATAATGACTTGGACACCTCGTCGGCCATGGCGCTGATTTTTGATGCGGTGCGTCGTGCAAACATCGCTGCAGAAAATGGTGACAATGCAACAACTGCAGCACTGGCAAGCGCGGTTACAGAAATGACACATGCGCTTGGTCTGAAACTGCGAGCAGGTGACGACATTGATGCGGCAATCGTGGACCGAGCGAATGCATTAGATGCTGCGCGAAAAGCGAAAGACTTCGCACAAGCAGACGCAATTCGAAACGAACTTCAAGCGGCTGGCTATGTGGTGGAAACCACGAAAGACGGCACGCGAGTGCGTCGCAGTTAGATTCGGTTCCACTCAACATGAATACTGAAAAGCCAGTTCGCGAACCGTTGCCACGTGGCTTCTGGGTCATTTGGTCAACAGTTGCGCTCGACATGGTGGGCTTTGGAATCGTTGCGCCAATTCTTGGTCGTTACGCCGACCGATATGGTGCGAATGGTTTTCAAGTGGGTCTGCTGTTTGCCTCGTTTTCATTGGCGCAAATGGTGTTTTCTCCGATTCTGGGTCGCTGGTCAGATCGTGTTGGCAGAAAACCTGTCATCGTCATTTCGCTCATTGGTACCGCCATCGGCAGCTTTATTACCGGTGCAGCGGGCGCGTTGTGGGTGCTCTTTTTGGGTCGATTCATCGACGGTGCATCGGGAGCAAGCGTGTCGGTTGCACAAAGTGCCATTGCCGACCTTGGTGCTCCAAAGCAACGAGCACGAATGCTCGGACTGTTGGGCATGGCCTTTGGGGTTGGGTTCGTTGTTGGCCCAGCGCTTGGTGGTCTTGCTGCACTTGGCGGACCGCACGTTCCTTTTTACGTTGCGGGTGTACTTGCTTCAATCAACGCGGTTGCAGCGATCATTCGCTTGCCAGAAACGAAAACGGTTCGCGAACACATTCCAGCCGAAACGCATGAGCCAAAAAAGCGCAACATCACATCATTTGTGTTGATCGGATTTTTCTCCGTGCTTCCATTTGCGGGATTTGAAGCTACTTTTTCGTTGTTCGGTGGTTCACGATTCAATTTGACGGAAGCCGGCACGGCTGCGGTTTTTCTTGCAGTCGGATTGCTGATGTCTGCAGTGCAAGGTGGGCTGATTGGTCCGCTTACGCAGAGGTTCGGTTCGTTGAAGTTGCTGCGTGTGGGTCAAGTATGTGTCGCAGTGGGAATGTTGTTCCTTGGTGCTGCAGTTATTTGGCCTGTGCTGATCATTGCGCTTGTGTTAATGGTTATTGGCGCTGGAATTGCAAGCCCATCGCTCACGACGCTTGTTGCTAACTCTGCACCCGAAGAAAAGCGCGGGGAAGTGCTTGGTTTTCAGCAATCGTCAAATGCTCTTGCACGTGTTATTGGCCCGCCGCTAGCGGGTTTGGCTTTTGATCACATTGGAGTCGGTGCACCGTTCACGCTTGGTGCAGGTGTGTATTTGATTGCCATTGTTGTTGCTTCGCGTCGTTCTCTTCGTCATTCAAAATGAGCGAAGAAACTCGCATGGGCTATCAGCCTGCGCTTGATGGCTTGCGCGCACTGAGTGTTATTGCTGTCATTCTGTATCACGCTGGAATTCATTGGATTCCAGGTGGATTCATTGGCGTCGAAGTGTTTTTTGTTGTCAGTGGTTTTCTCATTACGTCTTTAATGATTGACGAACAACATGTTTCGGGCAAAGTGAGCTTGAAGCAGTTTTGGATACGACGTGCGCGGCGACTGCTTCCAGCATTGTTCACCATGCTGATCGTGTCGCTTGTGGCGGTGACGTTTTTTGCGAAGGATTCTGCACCGGACTTTCGTCAAGATGTCTTACCTGCACTTGGTTATTTCTCGAATTGGTGGCAGATCTATTTCGTAGACACTCCGTACTTTGCTGCGAACTCGTTGCCGATGCTTCGACACCTATGGTCGTTGGCCGTAGAGGAACAGTGGTATGTGCTGTGGCCAATTGCATTTGTTTTTGTACTGGGAAACAAACGAATTCCAAGGTGGATTTCGGCTGTAGTTATTGGGCTTTTGGCCGCAGCAGTCATGGTGGGAACCGCACTGGCATTTACAGCCGATAACGAAACCCGCATCAACTTTTTGTATCTCAGCACAATCACGAGGTCGAGCGGTTTACTGCTTGGTGCGGCGCTTGCTTGTGTGTGGCATCCATGGAAAAAAGCAGTTGTTCGTTTTGCGAAGGTGCGATCTGGTTTTGCCGATGTTTTGGCGCTTGGTGCATTGGCAACGCTTGGGTATATCTCCGCTTTCATTCATGTTGCCGACGAGCAGTTGTACTTGGGCGGTCTTGCTGCTGCAACTGTCGCATCCGCAGTGATTATTGCGGTCGCTGTACGTTCGGGAAAATCACTGGTGAAACGAGCGCTGTCATTTCCGGTGCTTGTTGAGATTGGCCGGCGTTCATATGGTTTGTATTTGTGGCACTGGCCAATTTTTGTTGTCACAGGTGCACGACTATCATCAATTCGTCTTGCATACGCGTTAACGGCGACGGTCATCGTCAACGAGTTTGTCTATCAATTCATTGAAACCCCAGCGCGAAAAGGTGCGATTGGTAATTGGCTTCGCCAACGGCGACAATTGTCAGCCATGCGTCGCAGACTTCCCGTAGCACTCACTGTTGTGGTCGCTGCACTCGTTGGTGTAACGAGTGTGCAGTTGTCTGGAATTCAGGCCCGAGACGTTTCGGTTGATACGGGAAATACCGATGTGGTGTTTGTCGTGCCAACGAGTGTTCCTGCATCTGCCACCACACTTCCCAACACTCCGATCACAAGTACCACGGTTGCCAAATTGCCGAGAAGCGTGGTGATCGTGGGCGATTCACAGGCGCACTCACTAGCTGTTAACAAACCAAGTGGGATTGAAAAAACGTTTGTGATTACTAATGGGTCCATTGATGGTTGCGGCGTATACGACCGCGGCGTTGGCATTGGTGGAACAACCGGAAAATTCCGACGCAACTTTGTGAACTGCAAAGGCTTTGAAACAAAGTGGGCAAAGTCGGCTGCACAAGCGAAAGCTGATGTTGCGCTAGTGGTGATCGGTGCATGGGAAGTAATGGATCTGCAGATCAATAGCTTTTTGTTCAAAGTAAACACGGTTCCCGCCGACACCATTTTCAAAACGCAATTACAACGTGGCATCGATGCATTGCGCAAACAAAATATTGCTGTTGCCTTGCTCGAAGTTGCGTGTATGAGGCCGGTTGAATCCAAAGGTGGACCTGTTCCGCCATTGCCACAACGTGGCGACGACACTCGCACGGGCCACCTGAATGCATTGATGCGTGAAGTGGCAGCACCCGAAAACGATGGGGTGTACTTCGTAAACGGACCGAAGGAATGGTGTTCGGACCCGAAGGTTGCCAACAGCCTGAGTTACCGCTGGGACGGCGTACACGTATATAAGCCAGGCGCAAAGCTCATTTTGGAGTCGATTGCGCCGGCAATTCTGCAGATTCCCGTTACCCGTTCGAAGTAGCACCGGCGCTTACCGTGCGGTAACTTGTGCGCATGGCTGAATTTTCACTTGCACTCAACGATGACCAATTACAACTCAAGGACTGGATTCATCAGTTCGCGGTAGACACCATTCGTCCTGCCGCACACGAGTGGGACGAAAAAGAAGAGTTCCCATGGCCAGTGGTGCAAGAGGCAGCAAAGATCGGTTTGTACGGCCTCGACTTCATCATGAACGCAATGGCAGACCCAAGTGGCCTCACCATGGTGGTGGCAATTGAAGAAATGTTCTGGGGCGATGCTGGTATTGGCATGGCAATCATGGGCTCTGGTCTTGCTGCGGCAGGTATCGCAGGAAACGGAACGCCAGAACAAATGATGGAGTGGGTTCCACAGTGTTACGGAACTCCAGATGATGTGAAGCTTGGCGCATTCTGTGTGAGCGAACCAGATGCAGGTAGCGACGTTTCAAACTTGCGCACGCGCGCGGTGTATGACGAAGCAAATGACGAGTGGGTGCTGAACGGAACTAAGGCATGGATTACTAACGGTGGCATTGCCAACGTGCACGTAGTTGTTGCTGCAGTTGACCCTGAACTCAAGGGTCGCGGTCAAGCAAGCTTCGTTATTCCTCCGGGAACAAAAGGCTTGTCACAGGGTCAGAAGTATTTGAAGCACGGAATTCGTGCAAGCCACACAGCAGAAGTGGTGCTCGACAATGTTCGCGTACCTGGTCGTTGCTTGTTGGGTGGAAAAGAAAAACTCGATGCCAAGCTTGCGCGTTACCGCGAAGGAACATCAAGCGGCAAGCAGCCTGCAATGGCAACGTTTGAGGCAACTCGTCCAGCTGTGGGTGCACAAGCACTTGGTGTTGCTCGTGCTGCATACGAGTACGCACTTGACTACGCAAAAGAGCGTCATGCATTCGGCAAGCCAATCATCATGAACCAAGCAATTGCGTTCAAACTTGCCAACATGATCACCCAAATTGATGCAGCACGTTTGCTCATCTGGCGTGCGTCGTGGCTTGCAAAGAACGGCGGCTACAAGAACGCTGAAGGTTCGCAGAGCAAGTACTACGCATCGGAAATGTCAGTGCGTGTAACAGAAGATGCGATCCAGATTTTGGGCGGCTATGGCTACACCCGTGAATACCCAGTAGAGCGCTGGCACCGTGACGCCAAGATTCATACGATCTTCGAGGGAACCTCAGAGATTCAGCAGTTGGTGATTGCTCGTGCAATCTCCGGCTTACGCGTCGAATAAAAACCCGTAAGGTGCGACCTGGTTGGTCAAGCGCGGGCGTGCTCGTTGCCGTTAACGAGAACGCTCAGTAGAAACAGGAATTATTGCGACAAGTCGACTGCCATTTGGAGTCGCGCTAAGTGACCAATTTCCTTGTGTTGTTTGGGTAAATATCGCACTTCCGATGCTGGGTTTACCGGTGCCTGGTCCCGAACCGTTGTCGTCGAGTTGCACTGTTACTGAACCATTCGGTGTCAAACTCACAGTGAGTTGCAAGAGTGTTGCGCCACCATGTCGAACGGCGTTCGAGATTCCTTCTTCAACAAGTCGACTTATCTCACGGATTCGCACATCGGACAATTCGGACAGTTGCGGTTCAATCTGAACATCAATTGCGCTGATCCCTTGCCACAGGGACACTTTGCGTTCTATCTCTAAGCCAAGTGTGCTGGCGATTTCATTGTTTGGTAGCGGTGTTTGCAACACCGAAACAGCTTCAAGTAGTGCCAGATTGAGCGCAACGTCGTCGCCGTTTTGTTGGGCTTGTTTGATCATCAAGATAGATGTGGTTAGTCGAGTCTGTA
The DNA here is from genome assembly GCA_046051205.1 of Actinomycetota bacterium. Lineage (GTDB taxonomy): Bacteria > Actinomycetota > Acidimicrobiia > Acidimicrobiales > Ilumatobacteraceae > UBA3006. The sequence goes on along the minus strand of JBJOOQ010000017.1, from coordinate 2,662 downwards.
CCGCGCCATGAAAGAGTCGCGCGACATCACGAAGTTTTTGTGCCGTCTGATGGCTCAGAGCAACTGCAGCAGCTTGGTCGTTGTCGATCTGGAGTTCAAAACTTTTTAAAACCATTTCATGATTGAGTTTCCACTTTGTCATGTTGGATGTAACGAGAACAAGCAAGGCGAGACCCATTATTTGAATGAAAAAATAAGATTGTTCAATTTCATTTCCACCAAAATTTTCAAACAACGAGTTAGAGACCAGCTGGATAATGACAAATGCTGCCATTGCTACAGCAAAAATCTGTTTTCGCCAGCGATCTAGTTGGCGCGACGCCCAATTAGCGGTTTGAGAGACTGTTGCAATCACCGCCGTACCAATGAGTAAAAAACTCAGCCCTTCAATTCCACCAAGTTGTTCGACGTAGTCTGCAACGACCGACACGAAAATTGCACTAGTCAGCCAAAAAGTGTTGAACAGTTGTCCCTCGGGGCCTAAACCAATCAAACTGCGAATCTTGACCTTTGGGTATGTTTCTGATGTGACAGTCCATAAAGATTGACTAAAAGGTTGCACGACTTGCTGTGAAAGATGTTCAACTGCGTCGAGGATCTGTTTGGTGTGTTGAATCAATGATTCGGTGTCGTGATCTCCTATTGAGGCTGCGAGGTCATCTTTTGACTTTTGCATGAGATCTTGTAATTCACTGCGTTTATTTTGTTCAATCGCATTGCTCAGATCAATCTGACTCTGGGTAAGCAAGATCGTTTGAATTTTTTGCTCAATGAGTTGATTGCGAGTAGTTCGCCAAGATTCCCATGTGTCAGCCAATGTGATGATAAAAATTGATAACCAGACGCCTAAGACCACGGTTGTTGCAACTTCGTTAACGAACAAGTTGTTACTTGTTAACTGTGTGGCGTGCAGACCGCGTACGTAGATGCTTGTAAAAACCGTATTGTTGGCAACAATCAAGATGCTGGCCAGCCATATTGATACAGGGTTTGTGGCACGGTGTCTCAACACCGTGCGGTGCTCAATGTAAGAAATGCTGGCAGTAGCGATCAGTGCCAAGAGCCACCAGGCCAGCATTTCGTATTGGTCATTGGTTCGGTTTGCTGTGATTATGTCTGGAAACAGAACCAGACTTGAAAACAACCCACCAATAATAAATGTTGGCCACGAAACAAGCCATCGACCACCAAGTCGTTCGGCGAATGTGCGCCCAAAGCGATCGTGCGGGTCAGCGTGGTTCATGGGTCGCTTTTGTAAGTTGATGGTATTGCTGAGCGATAAGCACTCTCTGATTTTGTTCTCGCGTGGCTTTGACTCCGAGTTGCTTAATCAGTCGAGCAATTGCTTTTTCAACGGATGCCTCTTGCATGATCAATTTCTCGGCGATTTGTGCATTTGACATTCCACCTGCAATCAGTCGCATGATTTCAACCTGGGAGTCTCCGAGATGTGCAATTGGTGAAGGTTCCGTAATCTGCACGTCTGGCGAAGACGGTGTCTTAACGCTTTTGACAATTGCACTGAGCAAGGTGTCTAAATTGCTGATTGTCTGTTTCACTACGTAGATTGAGCCCGCTGGCATTGATTGTTGTTGTGTGCCGATAAGCCTTGGTTCGACATACGTTGACAACACCACAACCCCAATGTTGGGAAACAATTTTCTTAGTCGGTGCGCCAAATCAATTCCGGTTGGTCCTTCACCCAGATCTAAATCAACGACAACAGTCTGTGGTTGCACATGTTGTGCCAGTGCAATTGCAGCGCTTGCAGACTGAGCAGAAGTGACCTCGGTAAAACCAAGCGACGACAAAGCTGTGCTCAGCATCGTTAACGTAAACGGATCGTCATCAACGAGCAAAATTCGAAGCGGTGACGACATATGTTTAAATGCTCGCATATTGAATGCACTCGGAGTGATTGAAGGCTAAAAGGCCAAAATCCGTATGGTGCTAGCACCACTCTTAAAGGGTTTTCCCTCATCTAGTGCGGGCTAGTTCATACCGTAAATATGTGTATTTTTTCCGTCGTTGTTGCACTGCAGTCGTCGCTATTGGACTGCTGTTTGGCGATCTCAGTGGAGTGGCATCAGCGGCACAAAGCAACGCGAAACAGCCACAGGTGGTTTCTGTTTGTGTCAACAACAGCACATCAACGTTAAGAAAAAGCATCGATAACGGATGTATTTTTGGTGCTGAATACAAGTTGGTGTGGTCGACGCGGGGTGTGCCACCAAAGTTTTGTATTAATACAAGTAATCGTGAGATGACTGCTGCATATGTCAACACATGTCCAATAAAAGGAACTCGCCTTGCACGGCCGCGCAGCAACAACGAAATGCTGGGCTGTGCTGATAAAGACACGGGTGTGATGCGTTGGCCGGTGACTGGTCGATGTTGGTGGGAGAATTCACCTGTTAAATGGTTTGCTGAACCGACAGTGGTTGCGCCATCAACTACGACGACGGTTGCACCGCCAACTGCAACAACGTCTACGACAGTTGCACCGCCAACTGCAACAACGTCTACAACAGTTGCACCGCCAACTGCAACAACGTCTACGACAGTTGCACCATCTACTACTACTACAACAACAACAACAACGGTTGCACCATCTACTACTACTACAACAACAACAACAACGGTTGCACCATCTACTACTACT
>JBJOOQ010000016.1:0-20846 GCA_046051205.1 Actinomycetota bacterium | reverse complement strand
GTCGGATGCAACGGGGGAGAACAGCATCGCAATGGTTGAGGAGTCGCCAGCTAAGTAGTCCTCTTTCCAGGTCAGTCCAGAAGACATGTGGAGGAGGTGGCGGATGGTGATCGCGCTCCGCGGATCGTTGGGGTTTAACCAAGCGGCAACAGGGGCTGGCTGGTCAAGCGAAAGCTTTCCGTCATCAATCAGCATGCCGATGACCGTGGCAACAAAGCTTTTAGAAACCGAGAACGTGTCAAGAATTGAGTCTTTGTTATCGATTGGGTGGTAGCGCTCGTAGACAATCTTGTCGTTGATGGTGATGAGGACGCTACGTACTCGAATTCTGTTATTACGCGGTCCCATTGCGGCTGTTACAAGAGCATCAATTTGTTTCTTGTTGACTCCTTGCGGAAGTGGGGCGGTCTTCCAGTCGTCATCTTTGGTGATGCTGACTATCGGCTTGGCATCCACCAACTTCGGGACACCGACAAGACCAACTGAAAACAAAACCGATGCGAGTACGAAACCTAAGACTGAAGTTTTAGGTCTGTTGGTTCTCGCGTCAACTGACTTGAATGCTCGCAGAACCGTCATAACTAGGAGTTATTGCCTTGTTTCTTTTGGCGCCCCGCTTCGCGGCGCATTTCCAGTTCAGATTCCTTCTTGGCAATGGCTTGGCGTCGATCGGCTTTCTGGCGACCCTTGGCAAGAGCAATGTCCACCTTCACGCGACCTTTGCTGAAGCGCACTTCAAGCGGAACAATCGTGAGGCGTTCTTTGTTGATGCGGTCTTGCATACGGCGAATTTGTTCGCGATGGAGGAGCAGCTTGCGGCGGCGCATGGGTTCGTGCGCACCGACTCCATGGGCAAATGCGTAGGAGGAGATGTGAATTCCGTCTAGCCACATCTCACCGTTCACCACATGTGCATACGCGTCGGCAAGTTGCACCTGACCCGAACGCACGCTTTTCACTTCGCTTCCGAGCAGCACAATGCCGGCCTCAACCACATCCACAATGGTGTAGTCGTGCCTGGCCTTACGATTACTGGCAACCACCCGGTCTAGGTGTTCCCGCTCGTTTTGCTTGTTTTGTGCGTTCATATTGTTCGTTTCAGCATACGGGTAGCCTGAAAATGCGATGAGTACTCAAACCACACTTTTGGTATCACCTCAGGTATTGCAAGCCATTGGAGAACACGCCATTTCGTGTTATCCAGAAGAGGCATGTGGACTGTTAGTAGGCAACATCGCATCAAGCGAAGTGCTCGAGTTTCATGCATGTGAAAACATTGCGCACTCGGCCAAGGTGTACACCATTAATCCGAAGCAGCATTTGGTGATTGAGCGAAATGCCGAAGATGCTGGCTTGGAAGTGGTTGGAGTGGTGCACAGTCATACGCACACCGAGGCCTACCCAAGCTCGACCGATGTCGCCCAAGCTCCAGACCCGGGTTGGCACTACATGATCGTCACGTTGAAGCGCGGGGTCCCTGAACCACGGAGTTTCCGCATTATTGAAGGTGTAATCGCCGAAACGGCTATTCAAGAGCACAACTGACCGTTGGTGTTTTCTCAAGGCTAGAATTATGACTAATGCAGTCAACAATCACTAACTCGCGAATGATGATCAATGAGAGCGTCCTCGACCTCATTGGCAATACGCCTGTTGTTGATGTCAGCAATTTGTCACCGAACCCACGTGTTCGGTTAATCGCAAAACTCGAAGGCCAAAACCCATTCGGCTCAGTGAAAGATCGCATCGCGAAGTCAATGATTGAGCAAGCGATTGCAGACGGAAAACTGAAGCCTGGTCAGCGCATCATGGAGCCATCGTCTGGTAACACCGGAATTGCGCTTGCAGCGATTGCAGCAGTGAAAGGTAACCCGATCACCATCTTGATGCCGGAAAGTGTTTCCATCGAGCGTCGTCAAATGCTTGAAGTGTTCGGTGCGGAAATCATTTTGACTCCTGGCCCCGAAGGATCAAATGGTGCAGTGCGTCGCGCGGAGGCTTTGTCTGCAGAGCATCCAGAGTGGTGCTTCATGCATCAGTATCAAAACGATGCAAACCCAAATGCGCATTACAGGACTACTGGCCCAGAGATTTGGCGCGATGTTCCTGAAGTAACGCACTTTGTTGCGGGTCTTGGTACCAGCGGAACGCTCATGGGCGTGGGGCGTTACCTAAAAGAACAAAATGCAGATATCAAATTGATTGCAGTAGAGCCACCGCTTGGTGAGCGCGTTGAGGGTTTGCGCAACCTCGATGAGGGCTACATTCCACCAATTTTTGAAAACTGGCGTGGCATCGACTTGCTTGATCGCAAACGTGTCGTTCGTCCACGCGAAAGTTTGGAAATGACTCGCCGTTTGGTTCAAGAATGTGGAATCTTCGCAGGTATTTCGTCTGGCGCATCACTTGCAGGAGCACTGAAGGTTGCAAGTGAAATTGAAGAAGGAACCATCGTGTTCATCGTGTGCGATGGTGGTTGGAAGTACTTGTCAACAGGTGCTTACACCGACGATCTCGATGCTGCAGAAGCCGCAGCCGAGAAAATCATCTACTTCTAATTGCGCGTTAACCGCCAATTACCAGAACAACAAGTCCGACGAGCACAATCGCGGCTGAGGTAATTCGACGGCGGTGATCGCCTTCGTCGAGCATTTTCCAACCTGCGAATGCGGCAATGACCACACTTGATTCGCGTAGCGAAGCGACGTATCCAACGGGTGCGTGGCGATACGCAATCATCACCAACATGTACGCAACGGTAGAAAACACTCCCGCAACTCCCATGACTTTCCAATGAGCGCGCATAGTTGGAATCATTTGTTTGCGACTGCGAACGCTCGCATACAACGAGACAAACACTGCGGCTGCAATGTTGAGTGCAAATGCGTAGGCAATGGGTTGAGATTGTCGCGTGCCATGACCATCGACTACTGAATACACCGCGATGGTTGATGCAACGGCAAGCGCTGCGCCAACAACATGCCACGATCCGCTCTTTGCGAGAACGAATAGTCCAAGTACCGCGAGCAAGATTCCAATTGTTGAAGTGAGTGAAAGCGTGTCGTTCAGAAACAACACTCCGCCCGCAGCGGCAGCAAGTGCACCTGCTCCGCGAACAATTGGGTACGACATGGAGAAATCTCCACGGTCATATGCACGCGAGAGCAGCATCAGATAAGGAACATGGGTTGCGCCACTGACTATCGCCCATTCCCACGCAATGTGGGGAAGTGATCCAACAAGAGCCCAAGTGATGAGTGCAATTGCGCTGAGTATTCCACCAATCGTGAATTGCCCCCACAGCGCCAGCCGGCGATCGGTGCTTTGCTTCACCAGCAAATTCCACGATGCGTGAAGCACGGCGGCGGTTAATGCAAGCACAGTGGCGAGAAGCACCAAGTCAGACTATTGCGCTGGCGTATTGTGGAAGCCGATGCCAGACAAGCCGAGTAGCGCAGTTGGCCCGATCGGCATGTTCGACTCGGGGTTTGGCGGACTCACTGTTGCGCGTGCAGTCATTGACCTGCTTCCTCATGAAGATGTGGTGTACATCGGCGATACGGGAAGGTATCCGTACGGCAACAAACCCGCTGAGCAAGTGCGCGAGTATGCAAAAGAGTTGGCGTGGAGTTTGGTTCGTGACTACAACGCAAAGTTGGTTGTCATTGCGTGTAACACCGCAGCATCGGTTGCGCTTCACGAGCTCGCAGAAGAACTGCCCGTGCCCGTACTAGGGGTGGTGGAACCTGGTGCGCGAGCGCTTGTGCGTGCAACGCAGAATGGAAAAGTTGGCGTGATCGGAACAGTGGGAACCATTTCCTCTGGTGCATACGTGCAGGCAATTCGCGATACCAAGGCAAATGTTGCTTTAACTTCGGCTGCGTGCCCGGGGTTTGTCGAGTTTGTAGAGCGCGATCAAACCACAGGAGACGAAGTGACGGTGTTGGCCGAGCGTTTGCTTGCGCCGGTGCGCGATGCAGGAGTAGATGCGTTGCTGCTTGGGTGCACTCACTATCCGTATTTGTCGCGCGTGATTAGTGAAGTGATGGGACCGAAAGTGGTGCTGGTAAGTAGCGGAGATGAAACAGCATTCGCGGTGCGTGACGCTCTAGCCGAATCGGGAATGGCAGCAACGAGCGGAGTTGGTTCGCATCGCTTTTTGTCCTCAGGTGACATCGCATGGTTTGCTCAACTAGGTCGCAGATTGCTTGGCCCGGAACTTGATAGTGCAGAGCAATGGTCAAACAACAAGATTTAACAACAACAGGGAGAATTACACATGACACGTTTTGATGGCAGACAACACAACGAATTACGTCCAATTTCGTTTGAACGCGACTTCACTGAAATGTCAGCGGGGTCGGTGCTCGTATCGTTTGGGAAAACGCGAGTGTTGTGCACTGCATCTTTGGATGAAGATGTTCCGCGTTGGATGAAGGGAAGCGGCAAAGGTTGGGTGACTGCGGAGTATTCAATGCTTCCTGGTTCGTCGCCAGAGCGTGTTGGTCGCGAAGCTGCAAAGGGCAAACAGTCTGGACGCACCGTAGAAATTCAGCGTCTTATTGGTCGCGCGTTGCGTTCTTCAATTGACATGAAGCAACTCGGCGAACGCCAGATTTTGATTGACTGCGATGTATTGCAAGCCGACGGAGGAACACGCACTGCAAGTATTTGTGGAGCGTTTGTTGCGTTGCACGACGCAATTACCCGCATTCAGCAAAACGGTGGGCTTATGGTAAACCCGCTGCATTCAATGTGTGCAGCAATCAGCGTGGGAATACACAATGGCAGTCCTGTGCTCGACCTTCCTTACGAAGAAGACTCAAAGGCCGAAGTGGACATGAACGTGGTCATGTTGCAACCGATTAACGGTGGCGAGCCAACCTATGTTGAAGTGCAAGGCACAGCCGAAGGAAAAGCATTTTCGCGTAGCGAATTGGATTCATTGCTTGGGCTTGCCGCAGGTGGACTCGAGCAAATTTTCGCCAAGCAACGCGAAGTCATTGCCACGCCACCTACGCCACGCCCACTCGGTAGGTAAACATGTTGCGCGCAGTCTGCGCATCTGCCAACCCGCACAAGGTTGCCGAAATTTTTGACCTCATGGGTGGAGTTGTTGACTTGCAGCCCCGCCCAGTAGAGCTTGCAGATGTAGTTGAAGATGCAGACACACTCGTTGGCAATGCGCGACTGAAAGCCGTTGCGGTTTGCGCTGCAACTGGTTTGCCTGCTTTGGCAGATGACACTGGGTTGGAAGTGGACGCGTTGAACGGCGCACCTGGAGTTCGCACTGCGCGCTTTGCGGGCGAACAAGCAACCGATGCTGATAATCGAGCGAAAATGTTGCGCGAACTGAGTGGCAAAGCACGAACATGCAGGTTCAGGACAGTTGCATTGTTGCGATTTCCCGACGGCAGAGAAATCATTGCTGAAGGTGTGTGTGAGGGCAGTATTGCCGAGGCAGAAATTGGTGATCGAGGCTTCGGTTACGACCCGTTATTCATTGCGCGTGACGGAGACGGCAGAACGTTTGCACAAATGTCAGTAAGTGAAAAGCACGAACTGTCTCACAGGGGAAAAGCTTTTCGAGCGCTCTCGGAAATACTGAAGCGCGAGTTACCAACCGCGTAAGTCAATTGCCCAACGGTCGACAATGTCGTCGCCGTTTATGACCCATGCTGCATCATGTTGAGCAACGGTTGGGTCAACGTGTGCAGGAGTGACACGAATGCGTGTTCCAACCGTTGGCGGAGCGCCTTCATTTGGTGAGAACGTGGTGTGTTCGTCGGAGCAGAACCATACGGAGTGTCCATCAATAGATGGATTGCCGTGATCCATGCCAAGCGACTTCAGGCCAACGTCAATGACTGCCCACTTTTGGTTTGACGAAATAACGGTGCCAACAACAAACACTGCTTGAGCAAACGGCAAACCAAGTTGTGCGTACTGCGTGTCCATCAATGAATACGAACCTGCTTGAATTTCGGTGACACCGGTGTTGTCGTGCAGGTTGAATGTGCCGGTTCCTCCAGCGGAGATGATTTCGCCACCAACATCGTTTGCTGCTGAGCGCAACAACGCCATGCATGCTTCAACTTTGGTAAGTCGTTCACTGTGTTCAGCAACCATCATGAGGTGACCTTCATAACCCATCACACCGCGTACAGTTTTGCCAAGCGAACGTGCTTTGTCGGCAAGTGGGCCAGCAAGTTCTGGTGCAATGCCGCAGCGGGGTAGTCCAACATTGACATCGATGAGTACATGTTGAATTCCTGCAGCATGAGCAGCTCGCAAAGTTTCTTCAGAATCAATCGCCACGGTGATGAGTGCACTGTCTTGAAGCGCCGCCATTTCCTGTAGACGAACGGCATCGACGCTTTCGTTTGCAAGCAGTAGATCATCTCCAACACCTGCCTTCACCATGCCCACAACTTCGCGTGGTGTTGCGCATGTGAATGTGGTGTGTCCGGCGCGAACCTGCTCGCGGGCAAGCGATGTGCATTTCGTTGCCTTCATATGTGGTCGCAAACGTGTGCCAGGTATTGCGGCCGCCATGGTGGCAATGTTTTGTCGCGCAATGGCGCCGTCAATCACGAGCGCTGGGGTCTGTACCTCAGAAATGCGCAATGGTTGAGAACTCACAGTGCCGACGGAGAGACTCGAACTCTCACTGACAGCATCCTAAGTGCTGTGCCTCTGCCATTGGGCTACGTCGGCTAATCGCGATAAGGGTAGTGGCAAGGGGGTCGTTTCTTGACACAATGTAAAGCGTGACTTCAACATTGACTTCCTCGCAAGACTCAGATGCCCTCGCTAGCCAACTTGGCCTAGCCGACACCATCGTGGATGAAGGGGCTTTGGCCGAAAGCATTCGCAAATGTGCCGCCAACAATGTGGTGTTGCCTACATTCGCCCAGTTGGCGAACCCAACTCTCATTCCGACCGACATTGCAGCGGGTGCCGACAAGAACTCCCCAGATTCGCGCAACTTGTTCCGTGTGCATTGGTTTAACGACATGGCAGGAAATCGCGTAAGTGTTCCTGATCATGTGGTGTTGCCGAAGTCGCTGACCGGTGTCGACAGTCCGATCGTGGTGATGTTTGGTGATCGCTTCCCAATGATCACCGCACACAAAGTGTTGGCTGCGTACTCATGTTTGGCGCCGCGCGTAATTACCGGTCAGTTCAATCCGTCAACTCAGCGAGCAGTGTGGCCATCAACTGGTAACTATGCGCGAGGTGGCGTTGCCATTAGCAAGATCATGGGTGCACGCGGAGTTGCGGTGTTGCCAGCAGGAATGTCGCAAGAGCGCTTCGACTGGCTCGATCGTTGGACGAGCGACCCAAGCGACATCATTCGCACTCCGGGTACCGAAAGCAACGTGAAGGAAATTTACGATGCGTGCAATGAAATGCAAAAAGATCCGAAGAACTTCATCTTCAATCAGTTTTGCGAATTCGGAAACTACCTCGGCCACTACGAAGTAACGGGCACTGCGCTGTCAGCGGTGTACGAACATGTTGCTAAAGGCTTGAACCGACCAAACCTGCGACTCGCCGCATTCACCAGCGCAACCGGTTCTGCCGGAACTATTGGTGCGGGTGACCACTTGAAGGATAAGTACGGAACAAAGATCGTTGCTGTTGAAGCGCTTGAGTGCCCAACCATGCTCGAGAACGGTTTCGGCGAGCACAACATTCAAGGCATTGGCGACAAGCACATTCCACTCATTCATAACGTGATGAACACCGATGTCATCGCTGCAGTTTCCGATCGCGTAACCGATGAACTCGACGTGTTGTTCAACACTTCTGCAGGGCGTGACTACCTGGTGCAACGCAAGCACATTCCACAAGAAATTGTCGACACCTTGCCACACTTTGGTTTCTCAGCTATCTGCAACACCATTGCCGCAATCAAGACAGCGAAGTTGCTTGGCCTTGGTGCAGACGATGTGCTCATCACGATTGCCACCGACGGCGCAGATCTCTACCCGAGCGAGCGCGTGAAGACCATGAAGAAGCGATTTAACGACAACTTCACGCAAGTTGACGCAGCCGAGGTATTCGCAGAGCATTTGGCAACCGTGCAGACCGACTCGATGATTGATTGCACAGAACGGGATCGCAACCGCATTTTCAACCTTGGCTATTACACCTGGGTTGAGCAGCAGGGAACGCCACTTTCGGTGTTTGAAGCACGCCGCTCGCAGTCGTTCTGGCAGAACTTGCGCAGTCACGTTCCAACGTGGGACGCCATGATTACCGAGTTCAACGCACGCGTCGCAGCTACGAAGTAACGAGCAATGTCCACGCTCGCTCAACCGCAAGTTGGGTGGAAGTGTGCTGTATGCGGAGAGCGAGTTGCAATTGGTACGCCGCTGTCGTGGCGTTGCCCGAACTCGAACGAGCACGACACGCACCATGTGTTGCAGATAGAACAACCAATTGCTCCTCTGCGAAGCACTGGTGATGACAATCCATACATCGCATTTCGAAAGTATTTGGCTTGGGATGCGTTCGCGGATGCACTTGGCATGTCTGATGATGCACGTGTTTCACTGATTCGCCAAGCCGATACCGCAGTGCAACGTGTTGCCGGAACAGGGTTTCGATTTACCCCATTTGCACGCCACGATGCGTTGTCTGATGCGCTTGGGTTCAGCGCTGGTGGTGGAGTGTGGGTGAAAGACGAAACGCACGGCGTTGCTGGTTCACATAAATCACGACATCTGTTCACCGAAATGTTGCACTTACTTGCTGCAGAGGAAACGGGAACTGCGCCGTGGTCAACGCCTGAAGCACGACCACCTCTTGCCATTGCGTCGTGTGGCAACGCAGCATTTGCTGCTTCCACATTGGCGAAAGCAATGCAGTGGCCTATTGAAGTGTTTGTTCCTGAAAACGCAGCAGCAGAGCTCACCGATCTGTTGCTTTCAGTTGGTGCCAACATTGTGCGCTGCCCGCGTTTGCCAAACGACCCACCGGGCGATCCGTGCGTGCATCGCTTCCGTGAATCAGTTGCACGAGGTGCAATTCCATTTGGCGTTCAAGGAACCGAGAATGCATGGTGTCTCGATGGTGGGCGCACTATTGGTTGGGAAATGGCCGACAGCATGGAGCGTGTCAGTGGGCCACCACTTGACCGGGTGTTCATGCAAGTTGGCGGAGGCGCTTTTGCGGCATGTGGAAGTGCTGGTCTGTACGCGGGTGGTCTTCGACCAAAACTGCATGCAGTGCAAATTGCTGGTTGTGCACCGCTAGCTCGCGCATGGCAACACGCGGTCGCAAGTGGCGGCGGAAAGAACGCGGGTCCGCGTTGGTCTGAATGTATGTGGGCGTGGGAGAACGTGCAGTCATCACTCGCCGATGGAATTTTGGATGATGAAACATACGACTGGGTTGGAGTATGTAATGCAATGGCCGATAGCGGTGGTTCTCCAGTTGTTGCCACCGAGCAGCACGTTGTCGATGCATATGCACTTGCACACAAGGTGACATCAATTGATGTGAGCCCTACAGGTACGGCTGGGCTGGCTGGTCTACTCGCTATTCGTGGCGAAATCGCCAATGACGAACGGGTCGTTGTGGTGTTTAGTGGTGTTCGGCGTCACTTCATGCCACTCCCTACTGCGCAATAGTGGGGTAGTAGTCTGATCGCCATGAGCAACAGCCCACTTCACTTGCCAAACACGCCATTTGCACAAGACGGCGGACCTGATTCGCAAAGCAACATTTTCCTTCGATTGTTGAAGAGCCGAGTCATCATGTTGGGCAGCGACGTGAACGACGATGTTGCCAACCAAATTTGTGCGCAGCTGTTGTTCCTTGAAGGTGAAGATCCAAAGGCTGATGTGTGGTTGTACATCAACAGCCCTGGTGGCTCGGTAACCGCAGGTATGGCAATTTACGACACCATGCAATTCATCAGTTGCGACGTAGCAACAGTGTGCTTGGGTCTCGCAGCTTCAATGGGTCAGTTCTTGCTCACCGCAGGAACAGCAGGCAAGCGATACACATTGCCAAACGCGCGCATCATGATGCACCAGCCACTTGCTGGTCTTCGTGGTCAAGCTTCAGACATCGCAATTCAGGCTGAGCAGTTGCAGTACACCAAGAAGCGCATGGCTGAACTCATTGCTTTCCACTCTGGACAAAAGATCGAACAGATTCAGCAAGACTCAGAGCGCGATCGTTGGTTCACACCAGATCAGGCAAAAGAATACGGTCTTGTCGACAAAGTAATTGTGAAGCGCGGCGAAATTCGCTGATTCAGTTAAGGCGTTACCTGAACGCCAAGTGAAATATCAACGCCACACGTAGCTTTCACCCATTCTGACGCGGTGTTTGCATTCGCCTCTGTTGCATACGCCAGGTCGGCAACTTGTTGCACGCTCTCTGCGTCGTCGGCTTTCACCTTTGATGCAGCAATCATGAGTTCGGTCAGCGCATTCCAGTCTTGTTGCACTTCGAGTGGAGCAACTTTTTGCAGTCTGGTGAAATGACCAACCGCCGCGTTCACCTCTTCAACAGTCGCAGGCATCACAGAAATACCCGGCATCTCTTTTGCTAGTTGACGGCAGAAGTTCGTTCCCGTGCGCGGAGTTTCGGCACACGCAGTAACTGCAAAGAGTCCAAGGAAAAGCAGTGGAAAGAGGCGACGCACACGAACATTCTCACAGGATTAGGCACAGAGATGGTGGCACTTGAAATCTGCTTCCGCAAGCGCAATCACAGGCACACCTTGAGATATGTCATTTGTATCTATTCGTTCTGCAACGTTGCTCGGAGTGCAGGGCGCGCCCGTAGATATCGAAATTCATTTAGGAATGGGACTGCCGGGGTTCACCATTGTTGGACAGCCCGATGAAGCGTGCCGCGAATCACGCGACAGGGTGCGTGCCGCTTTGCTGTCGTGCGATTTGCCGTGGCCGAACAAGCGCATCACTGTCAATCTGGCAAATGGCGCCAACGAACGCAAGGGCGGTGCCGGCTTGGACGTGGCAATTGCAATAGGTCTACTGGTGGTACAGGAAGTTCTCACTACAGATTCGGTTGCCGAGTTTGCCTTTGTCGGCGAACTCGGACTCGATGGTTCATTGCGCAGTGTGCCTGGCGTAGTTCCACTTGTTGCTTCACTTGACGACCGCGTGGTGGTGGTGCCTCGTATTGCAGAGCGCGAGGCACTTGTTGCTTCGCGTCGTGCAATTCGTTCGGTATCCAACCTTGCCGAGTTGGTTCGTTGCATTCGCGGGGAAGAGCAGTGGCAACAACCCGCGAACAATACTGTTGAGCAAATACCGCATGACACTGCTGACATGGCAGATGTACGTGGTCAAAGCGCGGCGCGCCATGCATGTGAAATTGCTGCAGCTGGTGCGCACCACATGCTGCTCGTTGGCCCGCCGGGTGCAGGTAAGTCCATGCTCGCGCAACGGCTTGTTGGAATATTGCCAAACCTGGCCACGCAAGATGCTGTAGTCACCACCATTGTTCACTCGGCTGCACATATTGCACTACCTACGAGTGGGTTGGTGAGTAGGCCACCATTGCGAGCACCGCATCACTCCACGTCACTCGTTGCCATGGTTGGCGGCGGAACTTCATCGCTTCGCCCAGGCGAGATATCTCTGGCAACGAATGGCGTGCTGTTTCTCGACGAACTCGGCGAATTTGCGCCAAGTGTTCTCGATGCATTGCGCCAACCGTTAGAAGAAGGTGTCGTTCGCGTTGCTCGTGCAAAGTCGTCCGTGCAGTTGCCGGCAAAGTTTCTGTTAGTCGCTGCAACGAATCCATGTCCGTGTGGTGAAGGCACTCCTGGTTTATGTGTGTGCGACGATCGCGCAAAGCAGAAATATCTGCGCAGGTTCTCGGGTCCATTGCTCGACCGATTCGACTTGCGTGTTGCGGTAACGCGTCCACATGTTGATGAACTGCTTGCAGCGAAGCCTGCTGAATCGAGCAAAGACATTGCGTTGCGAGTAGCAACTGCCCGCGAACTTGCAATCAGCAGAAATGGCTGTCTCAATTCGGCGCTCTCTGCCGATGCGCTCGAGAAGTGCGCTCCACTTTCTCCAGCAGCAGCTTCGTTGCTACGTCATCACGTAGAGCGTGGCCGACTGTCTGGTCGCGGCTATCACCGCATTCGTCGCGTGGCGCGCACTGTTTCTGACTTGCGTGATCAGTCTGAATGCGTAGATGAAGTGCACGTTGCAGTTGCGCTCGCGCTTCGCGTTGGGGTGCAGCCACAGTTCTCCGGAGACAAGGTGGTGCAAGCGTGATGTCTCTGGATGACGAACGAGTGGTTGCCGCAGTACTGGCAACTAAACCAACTTTTACAAGTCGCAAGCTGTCGCAACTGTTGACTCAGCAAACCCCCAGTGAAGTTGCGCTCACGCTTGGTAGTAATCAACCCACGTTGCAGGAGTGCGAGCGCATGGCGCAGCGTCTTGAACTCACGGCAATGTCGGTAACTCATGTTGGTGCACCAGATTTTCCGTGCATGCTGCAACACGATCCAACGCGTAGCCCGGTGTTGTTTTATCGCGGCAACCTTGGCGCACTTGACCAGCGTCGCGTAGGAATTGTGGGCACTCGTTCTGCAACCGCAGCGGGAAGATACATGGCGTCGCACATTTCCTTCGACCTTGCAGAGCAGGGAATTGCAACCGTGTCTGGGCTTGCCAGAGGAATCGATGCGTGGGCACATAAAGGCGTGTCGGTGGCGTACTCGCGTTCAACCGACCACTCGCGCCTGGGTATTCCTATTGGTGTTGTGGCATCTGGTCTCGACGTGGTGTATCCAAAAGAAAACATTGAACTGTGGAATTTCATTTCTGAACACGGTTTGTTACTCAGCGAATCTCCACCAGGAACGTCACCCGAGCCGTATCGATTCCCTCTGCGCAATCGGGTGCTTGCCGCGTTGTCGGAAGTGGTGGTTGTTGTGGAGTCGCGAGCAACTGGCGGGTCCATGATCACCGTTGAAGAAGCACAGAAACGTGACATCACGGTGATGGCTGTACCTGGTTCGCCTCGCAACACTTCGTCTGCTGGAACAAATTTGTTATTGCAGCAGGGGTGTGCACCGGTGGTGTCTGTAGACGATGTGCTGGTTGCACTGGGGCTCGACACACGCCGAGTGCACCCTCCGCTGTTCGACGATCGCAATTCGCTATTGCCAGAAGATGCCGCACTTGCATGCGCAATGGCTGGCGACGCACTCACGCTTGATCAACTGGTGCTGCGCACACGACGCGATGTTGTCGACATTGCTTTTGCCTTAGGGCGCATGGAGTCAATGGGTTGGGTGGTGAACAACGGTGGTTGGTGGGAGGTGCTCGGTGCTCAGACACCAGCGGGGTACGGTGGAAATCATGGAGGCAGCCACCGCTTGGGAGATTGACGACTTCGCTACGTCATTAACTGCCGCGTCTGCAAACACCATTTCGGCATACGTAAGCGACATCTCGCAATTCGCAAATTGGGTGGAACGCCAGTCCATCGACGACCCCCGCAAGGTCACCAAAGATGTGGTGCGTCAATACATCGGGTTTCTCACCACCATGAAAATGGCAAAGCGCAGTGTTGGTCGAAAAGTTGCTGCGCTGCGCAAATATTTTGCGTGGTTGGTGCGCGATCACAAAATTGAAGTTGACCCAACCGCAGGAGTGAGAACGCCTACCGACACTGGTCGGCTTCCGAAGGTGCTCACGAATGAACAGTTGAATGCTTTGTTGCACGCTGCAAACGATGACGACCCCGACTGGAAGAAAGCTCGCGATACCGCAATTATTGAATTGCTGTACGGAAGCGGACTGCGCGTGAGCGAATTGTGTTCACTCGATGTCGACAGTGTGAATGTGAAACAGCAAGCAGTCATCGTTACGGGTAAGGGAAACAAACAGCGTCGAGTTCCTGTGAGCGAGCCATCACTTGTAGCACTGACGGCATGGTCGTTGCTCCGTTCAGAAGTGTCAGCAGACAAAACCGAGGTGGCGTTATTTGTTAATGGCCGCGGTGGTCGACTTGGCACGCGGGATGTGCGTCGAATCATCGATGCGCGTTCACTTGCACCAACGCATCCTCACGCATTGCGTCACACGTTCGCGACACATTTGCTCGATAACGGGGCCGATTTGCGGGCAGTCCAGGAATTGTTGGGGCATAGCGACGTGGCAACCACTCAGCGATATACGCATGTGAGCAAAGAGCGGCTGAAGTCTGCCTACGGGGTATCTCATCCGAGGGCATAATTACAGGGCATGAATGCTCTGCCCGTTCGCCTAACTATTGACGATGCTTGGCAGCAATGGCACGACGGCAAAGACCCCATTGCGCGTGAATGGCTAGTCGTTCACTACGCATCACTCATTAAGTTCGTTGCTGGTCGTCTTGCAGCAGGTTTGCCGAAACGTGTGGACACGGGAGATTTAGTTTCTGCTGGCGTGTTCGGACTGATGAATGCGATTGATCGCTATGACCCAACGCAAGGCGCAAAGTTTGAGACCTATGCAATTCCGCGAATTCGTGGCGCCATTCTCGACAGTCTGCGCGCACTCGACTGGGTTCCGCGCAGCGTGCGATCCAAATCGCGTTCCGTGGAGCAAGCAATGTCAGCTCTTGAACATGAACTTGGTCGCTCGCCGTCTGAAGAAGAGATCGCAGCGAAGTTAGAAATCTCCGATTCCGATTTTCAAAAATGGCTGTCCGACATTGCAGCAGGTTCCGTCGGTCCACTTGATCATGTCGTTGCCGACAACACGGCAACAGCCACACATTCAGATATGCATCGTGCAACCAGCCCAGACGCAGTCGTTGAAGCAGACGAAACGCGCAGAATCATGCGCCAAGAAATGAAGAAGCTTCCAGAAAAAGAACGAACCGTTCTTGTGTTGTATTACGAAGAGAATCTCACACTTGCCGAAATTGGCGATGTGCTCGGTGTAACCGAGAGCAGAGTGTCACAGATTCATACGAAGGCTGTGCTGCAATTGCGGTCACGACTTCGTGCCGCCGAAATTGATTGAGTTCATTGCGGCGCTGTGCGCGCTTGTGTTGCCAACGCAATTCGCGGTAACAGATTCGTTTCGCCCACCGACGTGTACGTGGTGCGCGGGTAATCGTGGTATCGAATACTCCACGCCGCCACATGCCCCCGTACATTCCGCGGCGAGCGGGGAAGTCACATTCGTTGGGTCGGTGGCCGGCACGATGTATGTGGTGGTCCGCGCCACGAATGGGGTGCTGGTAACCCATGGCCGGTTAGCAAGCGTTCAGGTGTCTGCAGGAGACCGTGTATCTGCGGGCTTTCGTATTGGAACCTCGAGTGGCGGCCTGTACATCGGGGTAAGGCGATTGGGTGCATATCTCGATCCAACGACTTGCGCGGCGTCAACAAATAACCCAAGCGGGCTAAGGCCCCGAGCCGTTTTAGTGCCGATACACTCACACGGGCCGTAAAACCGCGGTGCAGTACAAATCACATACTTGAGTTCCACCCTGTGGTCGTGAAAGCGCCGGGGCTCAGGTTTCCTAACCACAGGAGAGGAGATAGTCATGGCAATCGTCAGCATGCGCCAAATGCTTGAAGCAGGCGTTCACTTCGGACACCAAACGCACCGTTGGAACCCACGAATGAAGCGATTCATTTTTGGTGAGCGCAACGGTATCTACATCATCGATCTTGAGCAGACGCTCGATCGCGTTGATACTTCATACAAGTTTGTTCGCGACATGGTCGCAAACGGCGGAAGCATCTTGTTCATCGGAACGAAGAAGCAAGCACAAGATCCAATCAAGTTCTTCGCCGACAAGTGCGGCATGCCATACATCAACGAGCGTTGGTTGGGTGGAATGCTCACCAACTTCGACACCATTTCAAAGCGTGTTCAGAAGATGCAGGACTACGAGCGCATGCGCGACACCGGCGAATTCGAACTGATGCCAAAGAAGGAAGCCCTTCTCATCTCGCGTGAACTCGAGAAGTTGCAGAAGAACCTTTCGGGTATTCGTAACATGGCACGTCGCCCAACGGCAGTGTTCATTATTGACACGATGAAGGAAAGCATTGCAGTAACCGAAGCCAACAAGCTTGGACTTCCTGTAATCGCAGTGGTGGACACCAACGTGAACCCAGACCTCATCACCTTCCCAATTCCTGGTAACGATGACGCAATTCGTGCAAACGAATTGATGGCTCGCGTTATTTGCGAAGCAGTAATTGAAGGTCGCTTCATTGCAGAAAAGACTTCAGGTCGTTCATCGGCACCAGCCGCTGCACCAGCACCTCGTAGCGCAGACGAACAAGCAGCATTCGAAGCTCAGCAAGATGCCGCTCGCAAGTCGGCAGCAGAAGCACAAGCACAGCGCGATGCACGTGTTGCATCCGCAACCGAAACAAAAGTTGAAGGCTGATCATGTCGTTTACCGCTAAAGACGTTGCTTCACTACGTGCCACAACAGGTGCGGGAATGATGGATTGCAAGAAGGCGCTTGAAGAAAACGGTGGAGACATCGAAGCTTCAAAGCAGTGGTTGCGCGAAAAGGGCCTGGCAGCAAGTGCAAAGCGTGATGATCGTGAAAGCGCACAGGGCGTTGTCGCTGTAAAAGTCACCGGCAATGTTGCTGCAATCGTGAAACTGAAGTGCGAAACCGACTTCGTTGCCGGAAGCGAGCAGTTCATTGCAGAAGCCGAAGCATTGGCCGATTTGGTTATTGCCAAGGGTGAAGCAGCAGTGAGCGAGCGCAATCAGCAGCTTGAAGACCTCAAAATTTTGCTCAAGGAAAAGATTGACCTCGGCGACGTAGTTCGTTTCGAAGCAGCATCGGGCAACGTTCTCGACTTGTACTCACACATTCAAGGTGGTCGCGGTGTAAACGGCGTCATCGTTGAAATGGCAGGCGCTACGCAAGAACTCGCACACGACATTGCAGTGCACATTGCATTTGCTCGTCCGAAGTACTTGAAGAAAGACGATGTTCCAGCAGACGTCATTGCTGCCGAGCGCGCAACCCTTGAAACGGTTACTCGCAACGAGGGCAAGCCGGAAGCCGCAATTGGCAAAATTGTGGATGGCCGTGTTCAGGGCTTCTTCAAAGACATTTGTTTGCTCGAACAGCCATACGCAAAGGACGACAAGCAGTCCGTTGCTCAGGTCATTGGCAAGTCCACCATCGTGCGTTATTCGCAGGTTGAGATCGGATAGTTGTAGATTTCGTACATGGCTGCACACCCAAAGGCTCGTTGGAATCGAATTGTTCTTAAGCTTTCAGGTGAGGCATTAGCCGAAAAATCTGGGTTCGGTCTTGACACTGATGTGTTGCATCAAGTTGCGACCGAACTGTACGAAACCAAACAAGAACTTGGCGTCGACATTGCTGTAGTTGTGGGTGGCGGAAACTTCTGGCGTGGCCTTAAAGGTGCTGGCCAAGGAATGGATCAAGCACAAGCCGACTACATGGGAATGTTGGCAACAGTGATGAACGGTCTTGCGTTTCAAGATGCACTTGAACGAGTTGGCCAGCAGTCGCGCGTGATGTCTGCCGTTGAAATGCCAAAAGTTGCTGAGCCATACATTCGACGCCGTGCAGAGCGTCACATGGAAAAAGGACGCATCGTTATTTTGGCGGGCGGAACTGGAAACCCATTCTTTACGACCGATACTGCAGCAGCATTGCGAGCTGCAGAAATTTCGGCACAAGTAATTTTGAAGGGCACACACTCTGGCGTAGATGGTGTGTATACAGCCGATCCAAAAATTGATAAGACGGCCACGAAGTATTCGAATATTTCGTATCTCGAAGTCATAAACAAGGGTCTAAAAGTCATGGACAGCACGGCAATCACGTTCTGTCGCGACAACAACTTGCCAATCGTGGTATTCAACCTATTGCAGCGCGGAAACGTGAAGTCCATACTCCTGGGTGAAGAAATAGGTACGCTGGTCGAGTGATAGAAGAGACTCTGCTGGACGCCATGGACAAGATGGCAAGAGCCTGTGAGCACGTCCAGTCCCAGTTTTTAGGTGTCCGTACAGGCCGGGCAAATGCCTCCCTCGTCGAGCGCATTCCTGTGGAGTACTACGGCGCAACCGTGCCGTTGCAGCAATTGGCAACCTTTCAGGTGCCTGAAGCGCGAATGCTCATCATTAAGCCTCATGACCGCGGATCAATTGCAGCAATTGAAAAGGGCATTCAAGCCAGCGATCTTGGGGTCTCCCCAGGAAACGATGGTGTGGTCATTCGCTTGTCGTTTCCCATGCTGACCGAAGAGCGTCGCAAGGAATACGTGAAGGTTGTGAAGAATATGGCCGAAGATGGTCGTATTGCGTTGCGCAACGTTCGTCGAGATGCTCGAAAAGTTCTTGAGACTTCAGAAAAAGATGGCGACATCTCTAAAGACGAACTAGATCGCGCCGAAAAAGAACTCGACAAGCTCACACAAGAGCATGTTGACCAAATTGAAAAAGCATTTGTGCGCAAGGAACAAGAACTACTCGAAGTGTAAGGAGATCACTCATGGCCGATGACAATTACGGAAGCGACAACACGAACGATCCAACGATTGACTTTGGTGACGAGTTCGGAGTAGTTCGTTTCGGAAGCGATGACGACAGTGGTCCGGCGCTTTCATTTGGTGGCAACGAGACTGAGCAACTTCCACATTGGACTGAACCAGCAACTGGGGAGATTCCACGCTTCATGAAGCAAGACACCGAGGCTGCTCGTCGTCCTGCTGCAGAAATTGATGATGAAACTGATGTGTGGTCGGCATACAACGAGCCATCAACAGGTGCTCGTCGTCCGCCAGTAGACCTCACCGGAGGCTCACGCCGTTTCGAAACCACAACGCCGCCGCCAGTTGAGCGTCCTCGTCGTGAAGGTCGCATTGTGATTGGTACAGACCCAACGGGAGAAACTCGTCGACCTGCTGCACCACGTGATGCATCGGGTGCGCAAACTCGTCCAACTCAAGTCACTCGCGCAGGCCGTCCAACACAAGGTGGTCGACCAGTTGGTGGCCGACCAGGTGGCACCGGTTCAATCTCACGTCCTCCAGTTGGCGGTCGCGACTTGCCAACGGCAACAGCGGTTGGTGCATTGTTGCTAGCTGCATTCATTGGCGCTTTGTTGCTCAGCCCAGCAGCAGTCATGATCATCGTCCTGGCTGCAATTGGTTTGGCTGCATTTGAGTTCTTCACTCAAATCACACAGGCTGGCTATCGACCAATCTCCATGATTGGAATTGTTGGTTGCGTTGCAGCACCAGCAGTTGCGTATTGGAAGGGCGACTCAGCAATACCGCTCGTGTTGATGTTTGCCTTTGTTGCAACTTCGTTGGTGTTCGTCACTGGTGACAGCGTTGATTCTGGACCAGTTCCAAACAGCGCAGCAACCATGATTGCCCTCTTGTGGATTGGGCTCTTGGGCTCCTATGCAGGACTCATCCTTCGTTGGTCAACACTTGGTGACGCATTTACACATCGCGGGACCGACACATTGTTCATTGTCGTTGCTGGTGTTGTGGCCAACGACATTGCTGCATATTTCGTAGGCACCGCAATTGGTCGCCAACCGTTGCGCGAATGGATCAGCCCAAAGAAGTCGGTGGAAGGTGTTATCGGCGGAACCATCGGAACATTTGTCATCGTGGTGCTTGTTGGAATGCAAAGCACAACCTGGAACTCATTTGGTTCCTGGATTCTGTTGGCACTCGTGATCAGCATCATGGCTCCTCTTGGAGATCTCACCGAGTCGATGTTTAAGCGCAATCTAGACATCAAAGATTTTGGAACATTGTTGAGTGGACACGGCGGTGCGCTTGATCGCTTCGACAGCATGTTGTTTGTGTTGCCAGCCGTGTATTACCTCGGCATGGTTATCACGCCTTGGGCATAACTCGAGTAGCAATTGCCGGTTCAACCGGTTCTATTGGCACGCAAACGCTTGACTACATCGCGCAAAGCGAAGGCCAATTTGAAGTTGTTGGCTTAGGGGTAGGCACGTCTGCGCAAGCGGTGATTGCACAGGCACAACAATGGAAGCCAAAAGTTGTTGCAGTTGCCGATGAATCTGCGCGTAAAGAAGTCGCACAGGCTTTACCTGGAGTTGAAGTAGTCGCCGATCAGTCGGCGCTTGCCGAACTTGCCGATGTTGTGGTGAATGGAGTTGTCGGTTTTGCGGGCTTGTCAGTCACCATGTCTACGCTTCAACGTGGAAAACGACTTGCGCTTGCAAACAAAGAAAGCCTCATTGCCGCTGGCCCGGTTGTGCAGCCGCTTCGCAAGATTCCAGGTGCCGACATCGTTCCTGTTGATAGCGAGCACTGTGCAATCCATCAATGTCTCAGAAGTTCACGTGATAGCGGCCAAGAAGTCAATCGCTTGTTGCTCACAGCAAGTGGTGGCCCGTTTCGCGGTCGATCAAAAGAGTCGCTCGCCACGGTGACGGTGCAAGAAGCATTGAAGCACCCAACATGGTCAATGGGTCCAAAGATCACAGTCGATTCATCCACCTTGATGAACAAAGGTCTTGAGGTCATTGAGGCACACGAGCTGTTTGGCACCGATTTTGACAGCATCGACGTTGTTGTGCATCCGCAGTCAGTGGTGCATTCAATGGTGGAATTCAACGACGGGGCAGTGATTGCACAGTTGTCCATGCCCGATATGCGTCTGCCCATTGCGTATGCCTTGAGCTACCCGCATCGGGCCAATGTGCCCTTTGGATCAATTGATTGGTCATCGCTTGCACGACTTGATTTCGAAGTCCCTGACACGCAGACTTTCACTTGTCTGAACCTTGCTTACCAAGCAGGACGTGCGGGCGGAACCGCACCAGCGTGG
>JBJOOQ010000015.1:0-21450 GCA_046051205.1 Actinomycetota bacterium | reverse complement strand
TGTGTCGCTCCATTGAGCACAGTGCGAGTGACATTTACGCCGCCGAATTCGCTTGCAGTACACAAGCCAATTGCATTTGCTCCACCAGCTTGCGTGGCGCGCTGAACCATGACCGATGTGTGTGTTGCTTTGCGATCGGCAAAGACCACGCATGCCTCTGTGTATGGCCAACCTTGCACGGCATCGAGCTCTTTTACTCCAAGTGGGATTCCGCCAAATGGTTTTGACACGTCGGCAGTCTTTGCTCGTTGAGTTGCACCTTCTGGATCGACAAATGAAAATGAATTCAGCGAACTTTTCTCGATGGCGTTTAGCGAAGCCTGCAACTCTTCTAATGGGGAACGCTCTTTTTTGCGAAAGGCATCGACAAGCGAACAGGCATCGCCCATCCAAGGAGTATCAGTTGTGCTCATTGTCTCAAAATAGTCGCTAAAAACGCTCTATCTATTAGTGTGGAGAAGCGTTATGGACACCAAAGCCTTCCTCGGAATAGAGCCAAAGGGAATTCATACAGCCACAAATGGACAGTGGTCGATGGTCGTTCGGCCTGGCCTCGTAACGGGTGGCAATTTTCTCTGGGGTGGATGCGGATTAGCTGCAGCAGTTGCAGCAATTGAAGAATTGTCTGGTCGCACGTGCGTGTGGGCAACTGCTCAGTACCTGTCGTATGCGCGAACAGGCGAAATCATGGATGTTGATGTAACGCTTGCTGTCGTTGGACATCAGATCACCCAGGCGCGCGCAGTGTGCCACGTAGGAGATCGCGAAATTCTCACCGTGAATGCCGCGGTGGGCGAGAGGCCATTTGAGTACGCACATTCATTCGTAAAGATGCCCGATGTGCCACCACCGAGTGCATTGAAGCAACGTGCACATCGAACCGACGTGTCAAACACTATTCACGAAAAAATGGAAGAGCGTTTTGTTATTGGTCGTGAACTTGAAGAACTTGATGAAATCCCCAATGACGGTCGCACCTTGATGTGGGCTCGGATTCCAGACGTGATTGATGGCGTGGACACAGCAACTTTGGCCGTGTTGGGGGACTTCGTGCCGATGGGTGTTGGTCAGGCGCTCGGCATACGTGGAGGCGGAAACAGCCTTGATAACACGCTCCGTGTGGTTCGCCTCGTTCCCACCAAGTGGGTGTTGTTAGACATACATATACAAGGCGTGGAACGCGGCTTCGGGCACGGAACAGTAAACATGTTCGCCGAAGACGGAACGTTTCTTGCCACCGCAAGTCAAAGTTGTATTGCTCGAATGTGGAGGGAACCAAAATGATTCGTCGCAACGGAATGACCGTTCCACTCCCAGGACATTTGCACGACCACAAAGAAAAGTATGCGCAGTTGGCCGACTGGGGTTACAGCGATATTTGGTCTGCTGAAACCGATGGCGCAGATGCATTCACCCCGTTGGCGTTAGCCGCAGCATGGGAACCACGCCTTCGACTTGGAACCGCAATTGTTCCTGCGTATACACGTACTGCTCCGGTGATTGCCCAAAGTGTTGCCGCACTTGCCGATGCTGCACCGGGCCGTTTTGCGATTGGAATTGGTTCGTCGAGCAATGTGATCGTGGAACGCTGGAACGGTGTGCCATTCGTAGACCCATACAAAAAAGTTCGCGACGTTGTTCGGTTCATGCATGACGCATTTTCTGGCGAGAAAATCTCCAAAGAGTACGACACGTTCAAAGTGGATGGATTTCGCCTGAGCATTAAGCCAGCGCAAAAGCCAACGATCTTGATTGCTGCGCTTCGCGAAGGAATGTTGAAGTTGGGTGCGCGTGAAGCAGATGGTGTGATTATCAATTGGCTGAGCGCGCAAGACGTCACCAAAGTTGCCAAAGTGGTAAATGACGCGGCTAACGGAGTTGAAAAGGAAATCGCTGCACGCATCTTTGTGTGCCCAAGCGAAGACACCGAAGTAGTTCGTGCTGGAGCCCGTTTTGCAATTGCTGCGTACATGAACGTGCCTGTGTATGCCGACTTCCATCGCTGGATGGGACGTGCACCGTTGATGCAGGGAATGTGGGACGCGTGGAAAGCAGGCGACCGCAAAGCAGCGTTGGCAGCAATTCCTGACCAAGTGGTGGATGAATTAGTGGTGCATGGCAGCCCTGCGCATTGCCGCGACATCGTTTCCGAATACTTCAAGAACGGTGTAACCACTTCATCGCTTGCGATTCTTCCGCTTGATCCGAATTTGGATTATTGGAAGTCCGTTGAAGCGCTTTCACCAAGTGCCAGTTGATTCGTCGTTCTCGTTATGACATCGATTGAGTCCGATACCGAGGTTGCAGCTCGACTCGAATTTGAAGAGACTCAACGCAGCGAAGGGTGGCGATTGTTGCGTGCTGCTTTGCTAATGCAGCGACGCAATTTGTTGCTTGGTGCACTGGTAGGGATTTTGTGGGCTTCCTTCAAGGTGGCAGTGCCACAGATGACGAAGTACGCCATCAACGACGGTATTGAAAAGAATGGCCCGTTATTGCGGTGGGCATTGATTATTGGTGGTCTAGGCGTGCTTACTGGCGTGCTGTCGGGAATGCGCCGCTACATCGCTTTTCGTGAGAGCCGATGGGCCGAAACCTTGTTCCGCGAGCGTCTGTTTTCTCACGTTTTGAATCTCCATGTTGGTTATCACGACAAGGCTCAAACTGGTCAGTTGATGAGTCGAGCATCGAGTGACCTCATGCAAATTCAAGGGTTCATTGTGATGATTCCGATCACGCTGTCAAACGTGATTCAGATTTTTGCTGTTACGGCGATTCTCTTCATTACCGATCCGATCCTGGCCATAGTTGCCCTCATTCCATTGCCTTTTGTCAATCTTTCAGCGCGACGGTTTAGCCATCGAATTCATCCTGCTTCAATCGCGGTGCAAGCAGAACAAGCACAGCTGGCGAATGTTGTTGAAGAGAGCATTTCTGGCGTTCGTGTGGTGAAGGGTTTCGGTGCAGAACAGGTGCAGTTTGAGAAACTTGAAAAAGAAGCAGACGACATTTTGCGGGAGTCGATGAAGGCTGCGCGCATCCGTTCTAGTTTCATGCCAGCCATTGACGTGCTGCCTGCACTTGGATTGGTTGCGGTTCTTGGAGTTGGTGGTCATCGTGTGCTCAATGGTGATTTAACCATCGGTGATCTTGTTGCATTCAACGTGTATCTCACATTGCTCATTTGGCCGCTGCGCAATATCGGCATGATTGTTGCCCTTGGTCAACGCGCCGCCGCAGCGCTCGTTCGAATTAATGAAGTCATGTCGACAGAATCTGAGATCACCGATCCTGCGCAACCAAAAACGCTGCCGACGCAAACGACGGAACCAGTTGGTGCCGTGAAGTTTGACAAAGTGATATTTGGGTACAACCCAGAATTTCCTGTACTTCGAAACTTCAGTATGGAGATACGAGGCGGCGAGAGTATCGCCATTGTTGGTGCAACTGGCTCTGGAAAGTCAACAGTCACTCGTCTGCTGTTGCGGTTTTACGATACGCAAAGCGGACACGTGTTTCTTGACGGAATTGATGTTCGCAAGTTAAAGCTTGCTGACCTAAGAAAGCACATCGGTGTTGTCTTCGAGGACACGGTGTTGTTCAACGATTCGGTGCGCAATAATATTGCTTTCGCTAAACCAGATGCAGGTATAGAAGAAATTGAACGCGCCGCAAAGTTGTCTGGCGCACATGACTTTGTTTTGCAGCTGCCAAATGGTTACGAAACGGTGATTGGCGAGCGTGGCTTTTCGCTATCGGGTGGACAGCGTCAACGAATAGCAATTGCGCGAGCGATCGTTGCCAACCCGCGAGTGCTGGTGCTCGACGATGCGACAAGTGCGGTTGACCCAAGTAAAGAGGGCGAAATTCGCGATGCGATGAAGACCGTGATGTCTGGTCGAACCACCATCGTGATTGCGCATCGTCCTGGAACCATTGCCCTCGCAGATCGCGTGATTTTGCTGGATGAAGGCAAAGTTGCGGCCATCGGCACCCACGACGAACTTGTTGGATCAAATGCCCGCTATCGAGAAGTGCTTGCGAGCATGAGCACTCCTGAAGACGAAAAGGTCGGCTGACATGTGGTCGCAGGGTGGCGTAACTGACGAAGACCGACTCAGTAGAGCGCAGGCTCGCACGGTAATTGGTCGGGTATTCAAAATGGCCGCGCCATTTCGCAAAACGATGTATGTGGCTTTTGCATGTGTGTGCGTCACCACGCTGTGCGCGTTAGCTGGCCCATTGCTCGTGCGTCGAGGAATCGACCTGGGCATTCGTGGGAAAGACCCCACCTCTCTGAACATCTCGGTGGGTGTGTATTTGCTGGTCGCTCTTATTGCTTATGTTTTTGGTCGCGCACAGTTCCTGTTCTTGAATAGAACTGGCGAATCGTTCCTTCGCGTGTTGAGGCTTGCAGTGTTTCGCCAGATGCAACGCCAGAGCATGGCGTTTTACGATCGCAACAAAGCCGGGGTGCTCGTTGCGCGAATGACTGCCGATATTGAATCAATGGCCGAACTTGTGCAATGGGGATTGCTGCAGTTCCTCGCAGCAGGAATGCTGATTGTGTTTGCACTTGTGCTGCTTGCGACATTGAGCTGGCAGCTGACCATTGTTGCACTTCTGGTGATGCCAATTTTGATTGCTGCTTCAGTGAAGTTCCAGCGCGACTCCAACAAGGCGTACCTCACGGTGCGTGATCGTGTTGGTGCAAACTTGTCTGCCCTTCAAGAAGGAATTACTACGGTGCGTGTAATTCAGGCATACGCACAAGAAGAAGAGACCATCCGCAAGTTCACCAAATCAAATCGCGAATTGTTCAAAAGCCATGAACACAGCGTGCGCGTAAGTACCTGGTATTTCGCACTCATCGAATTTGGTGGGGTATTTGCCAGCGCGTTGATTATTGGCATCGGCGGCTGGTTGGTTCACCGCGGCGATGTCACCCTTGGCACCGTTGTTGCGTTCACGCTGCTGCTTTCCAGTCTGTTTGACCCAGTTCAACAGCTTTCACAGCTGTACAACACGGTGCAATCTGCAGGTGCCGCATTAAACAAGTTGTTTCAAATTCTTGATGCCAAGCCGGAAGTTGATGAGCACCCTGGTGCTGTTGCATTGCCGACTTCTGGTGAATTGATTGTTGATGGAATTGACTTCACGTATTCCGGCGCAGAAAACCGCGCATTGCAGCACGTAAGCATCAGCGTTGGTGTTGGCGAAAAGCTTGCTCTTGTTGGCCCAACGGGTGCGGGGAAATCGACTCTTGCCAAACTGATGGCGCGTTTGTATGACCCGCAAGTTGGCAGTGTTTCGTACGGTGGAATCGACTTAAAGATGGCCACGATGGCGTCTTTGCGTGAACGAATCGTGGTGGTTCCGCAAGAAGGTTTCTTGTTTAACGGGACCATTCGCGACAACCTACGAATTGCACGAAGCACCGCAACCGACGAAGAAATTGATGCAGCGATTGCCGCAATTGGGGCAACCGAACATTTCGCAACGCTGCCAGACGGACTTGATACCGAAGTGCGCGAGCGCGGCAGCAGGTTGTCGGCAGGTGAGCGCCAATTGGTTGCGCTTGCTCGTGCAGCGCTTGTCGACCCAGCTGTGTTGGTTCTTGATGAAGCGACTTCAAACCTCGACCCGGGTACGGAAGCAGAAGTTGAGCATGCGCTGGAGCGACTGATGGCTGGACGCACGGTCATTGTGGTTGCACATCGACTGTCAACGGTGCAACGCGCAGACCACATTGCGGTGATTGCCGATGCTCAAGTGGCCGAATATGGCACACATGCGGAATTGATTGCAAAGGGTGGCAGGTACAGCGCTCTTGCTTCAGCCTGGCAAAAATCTCAAATCTCGAACTAAACCGTCGACTTGAATTTGCTCATTAAATATGGGCCGCTGAGCACGGGTTCATAACTTGTTGATGACGAGGAGTCCATGCACGTTGGAATCGTTGAAATACTTGCGTGCCAATTTGGTTGATGAAAGTACGCAATGCTCTGACGCCGAGACAGTGGGTCATGTGTATGTTCCGGGTTCACCACGCGGTGCAGGGTTGAGCGCCAGCGATTGTTGGTCCATCTCGCCATCAGATCGCCAAGATTGATTATGAATGCGCCAGGAACGGGAACGACTTCTTGCCAGGTTCCGTCGAGTCGCTGAATTTCAAGGCCACGTGAGTTGCTCTGTGGAAGCAAGATGGTGAGCGAACCATAATCGCTATGTGCACCAGCACGTAGTTGCCCATGTTGTGGAGCATGTTGCTGTGGCGGATAGTTCAATGCGCGTAGCGCACTAATTGGCGATGAAATGTATTCATCGAAATAGTGAGTGTCTAATGAGAGAGCTTCTGCAAACAAACGCATGATTCGTTGAGCAAGGTTTTCCATTGCGTTGTAGTAGTTGCTCCATGCTGATGTGAATTCGGCGGGTTGTGTTGGCCATGGAGTGCTTGCATAGCAAAAGGCAAGTGCATCTGGATCTGTAATGGTTTTGGGAATAACTATTGGACCACCATTAAACGTTTCCTTTAAATCTGGTGGAGTTACGTTGCCAAGCGAAGCGGCAAGTGTTTCTGCTTCATTCCCCATGTATCCGTATGGGTATCCGGGAAATGGAACATTGAACTTTTGCTTCGCCGAAGTAGGCATGTCGAAAAAACCTTGCATGGTGTTCCACATGGTGTTGATGACGTTCTGGTCAACGCCATGCTCCGTAACAGCGATAAACCCTGTGTGTTGGCACGCCTGATCGGTGAGTTGGGCAACTTTGGCACGAAGTGCGCTATCGCCTTGTTCGAATGCAGCAAGGTCAATAAGTGGAGCTGCATCCGTTGCCATAAACCAACAGTAGGCGAGCGGCTCGTAATTCTGGTTTTCCGGAGGACTGCATTTATGTACACTTTTATTCACACGAGATTCGCGGACAGTAATTGTCTAGCTTCGAAACGGAAATGGCGACACAGAAATGTGTCGCCATTTTTATTTCCCTTCCTGCTTTATTGGGCACACATGTTTGCTGGTGCCTTGATGGTGTAGTGGTGGCACCCGAAAACTTCTTACCTGGGAGTCACGACCCAGGGAAACTTCAAGTAGTCAGGGCTGATGGGGAGACCTGTCAGCCCTGTTTCTTGTTGCTTAGTCGCAGTCGGTGGGCTGGCTACAAGTAGCGTGTAACGCGCATGGCACGCGAAAAGGTCTACACACGAGCAGGCGACGACGGCACAACGGGTCTGTTCTACGGCGGTCGTGTTGGCAAGGATTCCGCATTGCCTCGCGCATATGGCGCAGTAGACGAAGCGCAAGCAATTCTTGGTTTGGCACGAGCTGAAGCCGGCAAGGGCACCGAGCTTGATGACATGCTTGTGCACATTTGTCGCGACCTATGGGTGTTGATGGCAGAACTGGCAACATTGCCCGAAAATCGCCACAAACTTGTTGACGAAAAAACTCGTGTCACCGAGTTGATGGTGGAAAAACTCGAGCACATGATTGACTCGCTCGACGAGCGCTTTGAGCCACCAACCGATTTTGTGGTGCCTGGCCAAAACCGCGTTTCGGCATTGCTCGATGTTGGTCGCACGGTAGCCCGCAGGGCAGAGCGTCATTCGTTGGCTGCAGCGCCGCCACCATCGCAGGCTTGCCCATATCTCAACAGGCTTTCAGACCTGTTGTGGACCCTTGCCCGTTGGCAAGATGGTGAGTCTTTGTCGGTTAAAGACGTCATCTAGTTACCATTTACTGAGTACTCACACTTAAGGAGACCTGTCATGGCACTCAATTTTGAAGTCGTCGCCAAATCCCCAGCAACCGCAAAGGCTGTTGGCATTCCAGTTGCCAGCGAAGGCGCATTGCCGAAAGAGGTAACTCTTTCGCGCGCAACTCTGGAAACTCTTGGATTCACCGGCAAGGTCGGTCAGACCTATGTCGTGCCAGCAGAAAAAGGCGCAGCCAGCATTTTGATTGGTGTTGGCGAGGTGTCAAAACTAGACACGGCATCGTTGCGCAAAGCATCAGCTGCATTTGCTCGCGCAGCAGCAGGTTTTGGGTCGGTAAGTACCACACTTGCCAACATCGGTCGTCTTGATCGCAAAGTTGCAGCGCAGGTAGTTGTAGAAGGAATGTTGCTTGCGACGCACCGTTACACCGACTTGAAGACGGTTGATAAAAAGGCTCCAAAGCTTGCAACGGTTTCACTCGTTGGAACTGGAGCTGCAACAACTGGTGGTGTGAAGCGCGGACAAGTTATTGCGAACGCCACAAACATGGCACGCGACTTTGCAAACATGCCACCTGCGTATTTGACAGCAACAATTTTTGCAAACAAAGCAGTTGAAATTGCTGGACAAACTGGCTTGAAGGTTGAAGTGTTCAACAAAGATCAATTACTCGCCATGGGTTGTGGCGGAATTGTGGGAGTGAACCGCGGAAGCGTTGAACCTCCACGCATGGTTCGACTGACATACAAGCCAACCGGTGCAAAAGGTAAGCCGCACCTTGTGCTTGTTGGTAAAGGTGTCATGTACGACTCGGGTGGAATTTCACTCAAGCCATCAGACCCATCGCACGCAATGATGAAAGGCGACATGAGCGGTGCTGCTGCAGTGCTCGCCACCATGAGCACGCTGAAGGCATTGGGTTGCACTAATCAAGTAACGGGTTACCTCATGTGCACCGACAACCTTCCTTCGGGAAGCGCAATGGCAATGGGCGAAGTGCTCACCATGCGCAATGGCAAGACTGTTGAAATTCACAACACCGATGCTGAAGGTCGTTTGGTGCTTGCCGACGGATTGTCGCTTGCAACCGAACAAAAGCCAGACGCCATTGTTGACATTGCAACCCTCACGGGAGCATGCCAGCGTGCACTTGGAAACGGCATGGCTGGCGTCATGGGAAACAATCAAAAGTGGATTGATCAATTGACTGCAGCCGCAGAACGCACATCAGACAAGTTGTGGCAGTTGCCGCTGGAGCGCGAGTACCGCCCAGCACTTGACTCTTATGTTGCCGACATGAAAAACGTTGGTGGCGAAGCAGGCGCAATTACCGCAGCGTTGTTCTTGGAAGAGTTTGTTGGTGACACCACATGGGCGCACATCGACATTGCTGGACCGATGTGGACAGACAGCGACAACGGTTGGTTGCAAAAGGGTATGACGGGTTATGGAACTCGTCTGCTTATTGACGCAGCACTGAACTTCCGCCGACCAGGTCGCGCGTAATTTGGGTCGGGCGGCAGCAGCCGCTCGACATCAATCCTTTTGAGTGCCGACTTTGATGTCGCGGAATGCTGACTTTGAATCGATGCCGACGTCTTTTGGCAATCCAAGTACTCGTTCGCCAACGATGTTGCGCATAACTTCGTCTGAACCACCAGCAATTCGCATTCCCGGTGCACCGAGAAGCAACTGACTCCAGGCGTATGTTCCCCATTCGCCAGTGTCGACAACGAGCTTTGCGCCAAGAACATGCGCAACAAGATCGTTCATTTTCTTCTGGTTGTTTACGAGTGCCATTTTTCCAATCGACATTTCCGGTCCAGGCAACTGGCCTGCACGCATCTTGTCGGTGGCGCGCTGGCTGGTGTAGCCGGCAACTTTGGTGTTGATGTACAAGTCGGCAAGCATTTCGCGAACGATTAGGTCTGAATCAAGTTCGTAGTGGCGAATCATTTCGAGCAGGCGGGTATACATGGCGTTCTCGCCGCTATCTGCCGAACCGATTGATGCGCGCTCGTTCATGAGCGTGGTGAGAGCAACGTTCCAGCCGTTGTTCACTTCGCCCAAACGATGATCGTCTGCAACTCGCACTTCGTTAAAGAACACTTCGTTGAAACTTGCACCGCCGGTCATTTGGCGAAGCGGACGAATTTCTACACCAGGTGCGCGCATGTCAACGATGAAGCCGGTGAGGCCTTTGTGTTTTGGCAAGCCTGGATCAGTGCGGCAGATGATTTCACCAATGTCGCTGAACTGTGCGCCAGATGTCCACACTTTTTGACCAGTGATGATCCATTCATCGCCATCTTTTTCAGCCTTGGCTTGCACCGATGCAAGGTCGCTTCCTGCACCTGGCTCAGAAAACAATTGGCAGCCCACAATGTCGGCTCGCCACATTTTCCGCAGGTACAAGTCACGTGCTTTTTGTGAAGCGTGATCGAGGATGGTTGGTGCAACCATTCCTAAACCAATTTGAAATACTCCAAGGGGTGCGGTTTTGTATTCGCGCTCTACTTGGTTGTACGCGCGCTCATGCGCAACGGTGAGACCAGCGCCGCCGTATTCGGTTGGACCAGTGATCCATGCGAAACCGTTGTCAAAACGTTGTGCTTGCCACGCTTTGGCACGACGAAGCATTTCCTCTTCGGCTTCTTTCGAACGTTCCTCAAACATGGACACGTTGTCGGAGCCTTCGCCCCACACGAACTTCTTTCGTGCTTCCTTTTTCTCGGCGTTGGCGTCAAGAAAGACACGGGCTTTGGCTGCGTACTCTTCAACAGAAATCTGTTCAGTCATAGCCCTAACGGTAGTTGGCGGGGTCGGTTTGGGTGAAGGCCAGCCAACTAGTCTTTGGGGCATGGGTCAGCCAGTTTCCGTTACACAAAAGCCTTCAGTCACTCCAGGGCGGGTTCGCTTCGAACTCAATCGCTCGCTTACCGGCCAAGGGCACGAGCGATACACCTCGGCAGTTGCATCGCGCACGGGGAAGCCATCAGACGTGTTGGCCAACCGATTTTTTGAGACCGGCACAGTGAGTGCGGTTCATGTGTACGGCAACATGATCACCGTTGACGTAAAGCCTGGGTCAAGCAGTGATTCGTTGATCAAGGTTGTTGAAGATTTGTACCAATACTGGACGCCAGGAAAAGTACCGCCATCTGAAGAAGAACTCATGGCTCAGGCGCCAAAGAGCGAAGCACCTGCTGCTGCGCCATCGGCCGATGGAAGCCCTGCGGTAAGTGCCGCCGCCAGCAAAATTCCTGCTTTGCTGTTGGTGCGAAGCCAGGCAGCACTTGCCAAAGCCCGCGCAAACCAAGGCTGAGTTACGCAAACTCGTACTTGCCGTGTGAAGATTCACGGCGATGGTTGATACCGATGTTTCGCTTCATGATGTAGCCGAAGCGCTGCATGTGCATTACATGACGGCGTATCGCTACGTACGCGAGGGAATATTGCCTGGGCACAAAGTTGGACGCAGCTGGTGTGTGCGCAAGAGTGATTTGGACCAGTTTCAAAAAGGTAATGGATTATCTGCTGTTTCTGAAGATGGAAAACGTAAGCAGGCGCCGTGGGGCGAGCGTCTTGAAGCGCGTTTGATTGAAGGGGACGAGCGCGGAGCGCTTGAAGTATTTGAAGCTGTTTTGCGCGCTGGTCATGATCTTGAGTATTTGTACTTAAGCGTGTTGAGTCCGGCGCTGATTGCTATTGGTCACCGGTGGGCGCAAGGCGAACTCGAAATCTTTGTTGAGCATCGCGCGAGCAACATTGCAATGCGTTTGATGTCGCAAGTTGGTTCTCGTTTTGCGCGACGAGGTGTTTCTAAAGGCACCATCATCATGGGTGCTCCCGCAGGCGAGGAACATGCACTTGCAATAGCCATGCTTGCCGATTTAGTGCGCAGCCAAGGATGGGATGTGCACGATCTTGGTGGCAATATGCCTGCCGGAAGTTTTGCGCAAGCAGTGCAACAGAGCAACGACGTTGTTGCAGTGTGCGTTGGTGTAACAGTTGAAGGTTCAATACCTGCTGCGAAAGAAACAGTTGTTGCATTGAAGAGTTTGTGCCCAGACGTTCCTGTGTACGTTGGCGGTGCAGCAATTCGCGGAGACGATCATGTGCGCGTGTTGGGAGCCGATCATTGGGCCGGCAATGTTTCTTCGCTGATTGATTCGTTGAATCAGCACGCACGTCGTAAATAGCCCGTAATTACTCGCTGTTTTGCGGGGTTGCTGTGGCTGGATAACTACGAACATATGTTCGCTACAGTAAGGGCATGTTCGAGCCGTTGCCCACATTGCCTGTTCCGCCAGAGTTGCGCGCCATGTTTCCCGAGGGCGGGCTGGTGCGCGGTCGCACGGTGTTGTGCAGTGGTGACGCTGCAATAGTTATGGCGTTGCGCGTTGTCTCCAGCGCAACACAAGCGGGCTCATGGTTGGGCATTGTTGGTGTGCACAACGTTGGCGTGCAGGCGGCAAGCGAACACGGCGTGGCGTTGCAACGCGTGGTGTTTGTGCAACCGGCAAGTAGTCGCACCGAATGGGTCAGCACTGTGGCGGCAGCAGCAGATGGCTTCGATGTGTTGATGCTCGAAGTTCCACACGGCATTACTGCAGCTGATGCGCGTCGCGTGCAAACGCGTATTCAGGCCCGGCGGAACGCATTGGTGCTCATCGGTGCAACGCAACAGTCGGCCGTGCAATCGGTGTTTCAACCCGATGTCATTATGAATACCGCAACAACGCAGTGGCACGGCATTGAACGCGGTGCGGGCCATGTGCAAGGTCGCGATGTGCAGGTTGCAGTAAGCGGTAGGCGGGTGCCTAAAGCACGGCAACACTCGCTTCATTTTGTTGGCTAGTGCTCGCAATGAATACTGAATCAACACGCGTCGCTGTTGTTGCGTGCCCCGACTGGCAGGCCGTTGCCGCGCAGTGCGACTTGCATGCTCGCGGTCAGGTATTTGACGCAGTGGCGGTGCTGCACGCACAACGGGTCATTGCTCGCACGGCAGCTGCTGCCGAACAGGGCGTGCAGGTGGGCATGCGTAAGCGCGAAGCCCAAGCAGCGTGCCCGAATATGCATATTGCGGCGCATAACCCAGAGCGCGATCGGCTCATGTTTGAGCCCGTGGTGCATGCCATTGCCGAACTGGTTCCACTCGTTGAAGTGAGCATGCCAGGAATTGTTGTGCTGGCTACGCGTGGCCCTTCGCGTTATGTAGGCGGCGACGACGCATTAGCGCAGCGGCTCACTGTTATTGCCGAAACCGCATTGCAGAAGTTGGCGCAAGGTCAACGCATTCCATTTGGCGTGGGCATCGCCGATGGCAGGCTGACTGCAATGATCGCAGCGCGCAGTGCTGCATCGGTTAGAGCGCCGCGTGTTGTTGCACCGAATGAAAGCGCGCAATGTTTGGCTGTGCTTCCAGTGTCTGTGCTTGCAGACTTTGCCGAAATTGATCGCAGCGTGGTGTCGTTGTTGCAACGCCTAGGCCTTGCCCACCTTGGCAATATTGCCGAAATTCAACCATCCATTTTGGTCGGGCGTTTTGGTCCTGTTGGAAATGAAATGCAACGGCTTGCACGAGGTCTTGACAGACATCCACCAATTGTTGTTGCGCCTCCACCAGAACGTGCAAGCACGCATCGATTTGACGTGCCAGTAGAAGACGTGAACGTTGTTGTGCTTACTGCACGTGAAGTTGCAGATCAGTTAGTACTGCACTTGGGTAATCACGGTGCAAGTTGTGTTCGCTTGCACATTTCGTTGCACACCGATCACGGTGAGCAAAACGATCGTGTGTGGTATCAACCCGAAGGGCTAACTGCTGCTGCTATGGCCGAACGAATGCGCTGGCAGATGGATGCCTGGATAGCTGGCCGAGGGGTCACGAGCGGGGTGGTGCTGTTTCGGCTTTCTCCAATAGGGCTAAGGGCTAGAGAGGGCCGCCAGCTGGGGCTGTGGGGTGACAGCACCCAGGCCGACGAGTGGGCTTCGCGAGCCATAGAGCGCCTTACCAACATGCTCGGGGCGGAGTCGGTTCGTGTTCCCGAGTGGCGTGGTGGCCGTGACCCAGCTGAAGTATTTGCACTTACATCTGCAGCGGTTGTCGATGTTGAACGTCGCGCGTTGTCGCAAGTAACAGCAGAGGCTCAGTGGAATGGTGCGTTACCAACTCCTTCGCCATCTGTTGTGTATGACGACCCACTACTAGTACTGGTATGTGATGCAGATGGAAACGACGTAACGGTAAGTGGAAGACATGAGATAAGCGCAGAACCAACTGTTGTGGTGTTGCAACAACAGCGTTACAACGTGTTGTCATGGGCTGGTCCATGGCCGGTGGAGGAGCGATGGTGGGACACTTCGCGACAACGCAGAATGGTGAGAATGCAGTTTGTGGTCAGCCGTAATGACACTGCAATAACCACGCGAGCCCTTGTAGTTGTAAGGGAACACGGGCAATGGTGGGTGGTTGCTCGCTTCGGATGAATATTTTTCACTCAACCCCGATAGGTTTTCTGCGTCATGAATGTGAAGGCAAGCGCCAAATCCGATGCACAACTGGTGCAAGAACTGTGTGCACAGTTCAGTGCTGCCATTCCATGCGACGAACGCGAGCGCGAATCCGTGACAAAGTTTCTCGATATTGCACCAACTTTGGTGAAACCCTTCGATGAGTTTTCCGATCCAACACACATCACCGGCTCCGGAATCGTGGTTGGCGAACGCGGAGTGGTGTTGCACTTACACAAGCGACTCAACATGTGGTTGCAACCTGGTGGACACATTGATGCTGGTGAAACACCGGCAGAGGGAGCCCTCCGTGAAGCGAGGGAAGAAACCGGTCTCGACGTAGTACACCCCGCAACCGGCCCTTGGCTGGTGCACCTGGATGTGCACCCTGGCCCGCGTGGCCACACCCACCTCGACCTGCGCTACCTGATGTATGCCCCCGATGCCGACCCGGCCCCAGGTGCGGACGAAAGCCAAGACGTGCGCTGGTTTGAGTGGGACACAGCAATCGATATGTCTGATGCAGGCCTTGCTGGCTGCCTGCGCGCCGTTCGTCGCCTGTTGTAGTCACAGTCTAAAAGCGAACATATGTTCGCTACCCTGAAGGCATGGGGAAGGTTCCGTATTCGGAGTTGCACTGTCGTTCGAACTTTTCGTTTTTGCAAGGCGCGTCACATCCAGAACAACTAGTTGAACAAGCGGTTGCACTTGAGTTGCAGTCACTTGCACTTACCGATCGCAACGGGTTGTACGGCATTGTTCGTTTTGCGCAAACTGCTCGTGCGCTCGGTTTGCCAACGGTGTTCGGCGCAGAGTTGCAGTGCACTGTTGGAGAAGCAGTTGGCGACATCGTGGTGATTGCGCGCAACCCGAGAGGGTACGCACATTTGTCGAGTGCGATCAGTGCTGGGCAACTTGCTGGCAGTAAAGAACAGCCAGTATTTGGCATAGAACAACTGGCTGATTTCTCAGTTGGAGACTGGTGGGTGCTTACCGGCGGCCGCAGTGGTGTTGTGGCTCGCGCGCTGCATTCGCACGGTCCTGCAATGGCTGAACGCCGGGTGCAGCAACTTATTTCGACGTTTGGTCGCGACAGCGTGGTAATGGAAATGTGGGACCACGGCGACCCGCTCGACTCTGTGCGCAACGATGAGTTTGCGCGCATCGCGTATCGCAACAACATTGGGTGCGCTGCTACCAACGATGTGTTGTATGCAACGCCGGCTCAACACAAACTTGCAACCGCAGTAGCTGCAGTACGTGAGCGGTCCAGCTTGGACGACATTGATCCACGCTTGCCACCAGCAGCTACTGCGTATTTGCGTAGCGGGGCAGAACAGGAGCGACGTTTTGCTCGATATCCGGGGGTGGTGCAACACGCTGCCGAACTTGGAGCGAGTGCTGCATTCGACTTGCGGTTAGTTGCACCGCAATTGCCGCCGTTTCCATGTCCTGATGGGCTGGATGAAATCTCGTATCTGCGCAAACTTGCAGAAGCAGGAGCCACTCGCAGGTACGGAATTCGCCCGAGCGACTCACGTGAAGATTTGTCGTTGCGTGCTCGAGCGTGGCGAGTAATTGATCACGAATTGGAAATGATTGAAATGCTCGGGTTCGCTGGGTATTTCCTGGTGGTGTGGGACATTGTTCAGTTTTGCGCGCGATCCAACATTTATTGCCAGGGTCGGGGCAGCGCTGCAAATAGCGCGGTGTGTTATTCACTCGACATCACGAAAGCCGATGCGGTGTCGCTTGGTTTGCTGTTCGAACGGTTTCTGTCGCCAGAGCGCGACGGCCCACCCGATATTGACATTGATATTGAAAGTGGCCGACGCGAAGAAGTTATTCAGTACGTGTATCAACGACACGGCCGTCATCATGCTGCGCAAGTTGCCAACGTCATTACGTATCGGGCGAAGTCCGCGGTGCGCGATATGGCGCGTGCGCTTGGCTTTGCACCGGGTCAGCAAGATGCCTGGAGCAAGCAGGTGGATGCGTGGGGTGCAATTGGGGTCACGGTGAATGGTGGTGATCACAGCATTCCTACGCAGGTGTTGCAACTTGCCGAACAGGTGCAAGACGCGCCACGGCACTTGGGTATTCATTCGGGCGGAATGGTTATGTGCGATCGCCCAGTGACCGAAGTGTGCCCAGTGGAGTGGGGTCGCATGGAAGGGCGCAGTGTGTTGCAGTGGGACAAAGACGATTGTGCTGCCGCTGGCTTAGTGAAGTTCGATCTATTGGGTCTTGGCATGTTGTCTGCACTGCACAACGCAGTTGACTTCATTGCGCAGTTTCGTGGTGTGCATGTAGACCTAGCCACCATTCCGCAAGAAGATGAGGTGTACGCCATGTTGTGTCGCGCCGACACGGTGGGCGTGTTTCAAATTGAATCGCGCGCACAAATGGCCACGCTTCCACGCTTGAAGCCACGCAGGTTTTACGACCTTGTTGTGGAGGTCGCACTCATTCGTCCGGGTCCTATTCAGGGTGGCTCGGTGCATCCCTACATTCGCCGTCGCAACGGACAAGAGCCAATTACGTACTTGCATCCGTTGCTTGAAAACAGTTTGGGGAAAACACTTGGTGTGCCACTGTTCCAAGAACAACTCATGCAAATGGCAATCGATATCGCGGGTTTCAGTCCTGGTGAAGCAGATCAGTTACGTCAGGCCATGGGTTCGAAGCGGTCGCAATTACGAATGCAACAACTCAGTGATCGCTTCTATGCCGGAATGGCAGAGCGCGGAATTCGTGGTGATGTTGCCGACCAAATATTCACCAAGATGGCGGCATTTGCGAGCTATGGATTTCCCGAAAGTCACTCGGTGAGTTTTGCGTACTTGGTGTATTCGTCGGCATGGATCAAACTGCATGAACCAGCAGCGTTTTATGCGTCGCTACTGAATGCGCAACCGATGGGGTTTTGGTCGCCTCATTCGTTGGTGCAGGATGCAAAACGACACGGGGTGGTGGTGAACTCTCCCGATATCAATGCATCGTGCGCGGGTGCAACGCTTGAGCACCATGCGAAGTCGACAGGTGGCTTGGCTTTGCGAATGGGAATCAATTCTGTGCGCGGCATGAGTGATGTTGTTGCGCAAGCCATTGCAGACAACAGGCCGTACACCAGCATGGAAGATGTGGTGCGTAAGGTTCCGCAGTTGCACATCGCCCAACTTGAAGCACTTGCTACTGCCGGTGTGTTCAGCGAAAGCTTTGGTCAACAACGTCGCGACGCGCTGTGGAGCGCCGGTGCGGTTATTCAGTCGCGTCCAGGAACGCTCGACGGAGTCACTACTGGTATCGAGGCGCCGTATTTGCCTGGTATGCAGCCAATGGAAGAAGCCATTGCCGACCTGTGGGCTACAGGCGTTTCAACGAGTGGTCACCCCACCGAGTTCTTGCGCGTTGAACTTGAGCGCATGGGTGTTGCCACTGCAGTGCAACTTCCACAACGCGGTGCGCGAGGCGATGAAAAAGTATTGGTTGCCGGAACGGTGACACATCGTCAGCGTCCAATGACCGCGCAAGGCATCACATTTATCAACTTGGAAGACGAGACAGGGCATATCAATGTGGTCTGTTCGGTTGGGTGTTGGGCTCGCTATCGCAAAGTTGCGCGAGGTGCGGGTGCACTGCTGGTGCGAGGCAGATTAGAAGTTGGCGATGGTGGCGTGATCAACGTTGTTGCCGAACATATTGCGCCACTGCATGTAGCGGCGAAGGTAGCGGCACGTAACTTTCGTTAGTTATTCCGAAGGGCGTTCGTTCAGCCCATCGTTAAACATGCGGTACGTCTCGTAAATGTCTTTGCACTTATCGCACAACGGCAACTGCTTAGGGTCGCGCGAAGGTACCCACACATGACCGCACAGGGCCTCAAGCGGTGTTCCGTAAATACGGGCCTCAAGCACTTTGGATGCAGCATCTTCGCCGGGCTCAGTTTTCACAATGTGGGCCATGCTCGGCTCACCGGTTTCAAGCACTTCC
The DNA here is from genome assembly GCA_046051205.1 of Actinomycetota bacterium. GTDB lineage: Bacteria > Actinomycetota > Acidimicrobiia > Acidimicrobiales > Ilumatobacteraceae > UBA3006. The sequence goes on along the minus strand of JBJOOQ010000015.1, from coordinate 3,215 downwards.
TCGGTAATGGGCTTAGTGGTTGCAGGCCTGGTCTGAAGAGGCATGGGAGTACTCACAGTTCATACACTAGAGCCATGCCTACCTATGAGTTTCGTTGCAAGAGTTGTGACTCAGTGTTCGAAGAGCGCCGATCAATGTCGGAAGCCGACATGCCTGCAACATGCCCAGAAGGTCACGGCAATGCAGTTCGGTTGCTCAGTGTGTTTGCATCAGTTGGTGGCGCATCGGCACCACAAAAAGCAGCACCACGCCCGGCCGGTGGCTGCGGCTCGGGCTGTGGTTGCCACTAACTGCGTTTACTACTGAATTCGCTTACTGCTGAATTCGCTTACTACTGCACAAGCCTGACGGCGCCTTTGCTGATCACGATCCATTCACGCAAGGTGATGCCAGCATTCGTAAATTGTTGGCGCATGAAGTTGAACTGAACTTGATCATCTGCTTTCCATAATTCGCGTGGGCGAACACTTGCGATCACAACCGATGAAGCAATTGCTGTGGTGCTGCACAAGCCAATGAGTTGATGAATGAGGGAAGCAGGTGTAGCTGGTTCGTCAAAAGACAACAGCCCAATACCGCGTTGTTCATCATCCATAAGGATGGCAATCACTTCGTTGCACAAAGGTCGTCGAATAGCTAGCGAAATGACGGCAAGCATGTCTTGCGAAGAGATGATGGGGTCGAGATGGGCTCGGGGGAGCGAAAGTGGTGCACTGATGAGATTCAGCACAGTTCCTCCAGTATCTGGCGCGAAGAAATCGCAGATGAATAACGATGAGAGAAGTGCAGTGAACTTATAGCGAGGGTGTAACAGCAATGGCAGCTGCCACAACACCAATTGCTATTGGCATGACAAATTCGGTCCAACGAGGAAGGCGCCATTGGGCAGGAGCTAAAACAAACACACCGCACGCTGCTCCGGCAACTGCGCCACCAAAATGACCACCCACTGAAATGTTTGGGATGGCAAGCGTGAGACCGATGTTGATGAGGAAGGTGAGACCAAGACCAGTTTGCAGTGGGTTCACTCCACGTTGACGCATGCCAACAATCGCTGCAGCCATCATGCCAAACACTGCTCCTGATGCACCGCCAGTTAAAGCGTTTGGGCTCAGAATGAGCGCGCCAGCAGCACCGCCAAACAGAGAAGCGAAATAGACGAGCGTAAATTTCACAGAACCAAGCGTTGGTTCAAGCATTCTGCTCAGTTGATAAAGCAAAAACATGTTCATGCCGACATGCAGAACTCCAAAATGTAAAAAACCACTAGAGACCAGGCGATACCACTCACCAGCATCAAGAAACTCTCGGGCGAGTCCCATGTCGAATTGGTATTGAGAGATTCCGTTAAATGTTCCCGGACGCATTGCATCAGAGATGTATCCCCACACGAACAAACCAAGGTTCACGGCGATGATTGCATTCGATGCCGTGTATGGGTTGAGATTTCTGCGTTGCGCGGAAAACCGCACTCGTTGTTGCGCTGAATACCGCACTCGATTTTGTGGCGGAGGTGGAACTTGTGGTGGGGGGAAGTTCACAGATTCAGTTCGGATCTTTTTCGGCGAGCTCGCGATTGGCTAAATACCAATCAACAGTTCGACGCAAACCGTCTTCAAATTCGGTGTGTGCATGCCAACCGAGTTCACGCTCTGCACGGCTCGCATCTACACGTCTGCGCGGCTGTCCATCGGGGCGTGATGAGTCCCAGACAAGTTCACCCTCAAAGCCCACAATGCGAGCAATCGTCTCAGCGGTTTCGCGGATCGTTACTTCACGATTGTTGCCAAGGTTTAAAGGTTCGGCACTTGTTCGCAACTCTGCAGCCAGCACAATCGCCTCTGCAGCATCGTCAGCAAACAAATAATCGCGGCTGGCAACACCAGTTCCCCACACACTGATCTTGTCCGCACCTTGTTCTTTGGCTTCAACACATTTCTTGATCAGTGCAGGAATGACGTGTGAAACAGATTCATGAAACTTGTCGCCAGGACCGTACAAGTTCGTTGGAATAACAAAAGCAAAATGCTGCCCGTATTGTGCTTCGTTCACTTGAGCATGAATGAGCATTGCCTTTTTGGCAATTCCGTACGGAGCGTTTGTCTCTTCCGGGTAACCATCCCAAATCGATTCTTCGCGGAATGGAACCGGAGTGAATTTTGGATACGAGCACACCGTGCCGAGCAAAACAGTTTTCTCGACGCCAACTGCTCGGGCGGCTTCGATCGTGTGTGTGCCCATCATGAGATTGTCGAGATACAACTGCGCTGGGGCTATTTGGTTGTAGCCAATTCCGCCAACGCGGGCAGCTAGGTGAATGACATGGCTAGGCGAGTGCTGGCGAAACAATTGCTCGGCAACTCCAACTTGAGTGAGATCGGCTTCTTTTTGACGAGGTGCAATAACTGTTGCACCAAAACTGCGCAACCTGGCCACCACTTTTGAACCGAGAAATCCGTTTCCGCCAGTTACCACGACCGTGCGATCTGCCCAGTACGCAAGCGTTACGGGTGAAGTCATGTCAATAACGATACCGAGTTGGCACAATGGAAGGCGTGCGGGTCGCCTACACACTTGAGCAGTGCTGGCACCGCGTGCCTGGAGGCACGGCTGTGTCGGCAATTGAGGTTGCACGTGCGATGCCGATGGTGCGTGCTGACGTCGAACTGTTGGGTGTCTCTGGCAGACATGGTGAAGATTCTGCCGTCACGTTTGATATCTCTATCGACGTAGCTGGGCTGCCCATTTCTGGTCCACTGCTCTATGAAACTTCGCTTCGGTTGCGTCAACCTCGTGTGGAACGCGTCTTGAGCGAGATTGATGTCTTGCACAACACCAGCATCATTCCATTTGCGACGTCTGGGAAAATGGTGTCAACCGTTCACGATCTGGCATTTCTGCATCATCCTGATTTCTTCACTCGACATGGAAATGCCGTGTTTGCGCGCAGCTTGAAGGTATTGAAAAAACGTGCCGACATGCTGTTGTGTAGTTCAACTACAACAGTGAATGATTGCTTAGAGATTGGTTTCACTTCTGACAGGGTGCGACTTGTTCCCCTGGGTGTACGAACTGAGCGTGCAAGCGCAGAGCACATTGCACAAGTTCGCGCAGCGTTCAACTTGCCAAGTGAATTCATTTTGTTCGTTGGCACGCTTGAGCCTCGAAAGAATCTGGCGAAGTTGGTTGAAGCACTGAGTGGGCAAGTTGACTTG
>JBJOOQ010000014.1:0-30134 GCA_046051205.1 Actinomycetota bacterium | reverse complement strand
AAGTTTAATAATAATATTTAGATCACTTTAATTTTATAAATATAAAAAATTATGGCAGGAGGTAAAGAAACCCCAAGGCAAAAGATGATCGGTATGATGTACTTGGTTTTGACAGCATTGCTGGCGCTACAAGTAAGTTCTGCGATTATCCAAAAATTCCAATTCTTAGACGACAGTTTGCAACAAGCTGTTGAAGTTTCTAACAAAGCAAATGGTGAAACTCAAGCTAAAATTGCGAAACAAGTAAAAGAAAATCCGAAAGACCAATATGTATTGGACAAAGCGGAACAAGTTCGTGCTGAAACAAGTAAACTAATATCTTATATCAAAGGATTAAGAGAGGAATTAGTTACTAAAACAGGTGGTAAGGAAGAAGACGGTTCATACAACGACCGTCCACGCCGTTCACGTGACAAGGACTCATCAGAATCATTGGCAGACACCTACAAGGACGTCATCGAAGCCGCTGTAGAGGCACCACTTGGTGAAGACATCGCACTCGACGACGCAACAACAGAGGAGGCATAAATCATGAAAGTTTTGCTTCGTAAAGACGTCAATGGCCTTGGCCGTCGCGGTGACATTGTGACCGTGTCTTCTGGACACGCACGCAACTTGTTGCTTCCTGGCGGACTCGCAATTCTTGCCACCGACGGTGCAGTAACTCAGGCAAACTCCATGCGTCGCGCTCGCGACTTGCGTGAAGCAGCAGACCGCGATTCAGCATTTGCTGTTTCTGCAGAGCTCGCAAAGCACACCATCACAGTGAAGGCAAAGGCTGGCGCTGAAGGTCGTTTGTTCGGATCAGTTACTGCAAACGACATTGTTGCTGCAGTAAAAGATCAGACTTCCGTAGTTCTCGACCGCAAAGTCGTCAACATCGATACGCCAATTCGTACAACTGGCGCTCACCAAGTGAGCGTTGCGTTGTTTGACGGCATTACCGGTGTGGTGAATTTGTCGGTCGTTGCACAATAGGGAAGTGTCGCTAGCCCATAACAAGGCCCAACGGGCAAGGTAGTTGCATGTCGAACACGAGCGAGAATAGAACCGATTCGCGGTCTGGCTCTCGCGGTGCGCAGCGTGTTCCACCACACAACCTTGACGCCGAAGCATCATTGCTCGGCGCCATGCTGCTCTCGCGAGAAGCAGTTGGCGTTGCGGTAGAACGTGGAGTTCACCCAGACGAGTTCTACAAGCCAGCGCACCGACACATTTTTGATGCGATTCGTTCACTCAACACGTCCGGTGAACCAGTGGACCCCATCACTGTTGCCGACGAACTTCGTCGTCATCAGTTGCTTGAAGGTATTGGTGGGCTTGAAGAACTCTTGGCGCTGCAAAACGCAACACCAGCAGTATCCAGTGCTGAACGGTACGCAAAGATTGTTCGCGACACTGCGCGCCTCCGTCGACTCATTAGTGCTGCTGGAGACATTGCCGAAATTGGCTATGGCGAACCAGACGATGTTGAGCGCGCACTAGACGAAGCCGAAAGCCGCATTTTCGATATCTCGGAAAGCAATGTTGGTGACAGTTCAGAGCGACTCGACATTTTGATTAAGAAGGCCTTCGATCAACTCGAAGACCGCGCCAACAACAACGATGTCATGACTGGTGTACCAACTGGTTATGTCGACTTGGACAAAGTGCTGCTCGGACTGCAACCAGGAACACTCAACATTGTTGGTGCCCGACCTGCAATGGGTAAGAGCGCCTTCGCACTGGGAATTGCTGTTCATGCAGCCCAACACTTAAACAAACCAGTGCTCTTCTTCTCGTTGGAAATGGGTAAAGCCGAACTTTCACAACGTATTTTGGCGAGTGAGGCACGTGTAGACGGAACGGTGTTTCGTACTGGTCGACCAACGCCTAAAGATTGGACCAAAATTGGTCACGCAGTTGGACGACTCGACATTCCTCTCATCATTGACGACAGCGCTGGCACCACCGTTGGACAGATTCGCGCCAAGGCACGACGTGTGTACAGCCGTGAGGGCGGACTCTCGCTTATCGTTATTGACTACTTGCAATTGATGGGTGGCGACGGACGTCCGGAAAACCGCCAATTGGAAGTGAGCGAGATCAGTCGAAAACTGAAATTACTTGCACGTGAATTCAGTGTTCCCGTACTTGCATTAAGTCAGCTGAGCCGAAGCTTGGAAAGTCGACAAGACAAACGTCCGACGCTTTCTGACTTGCGCGAATCTGGTGCACTTGAGCAAGACGCCGACGTGGTGATGTTTTTGTATCGCGGCGAAATTTACGAGCAAGACCCGAACCTCAAGGGTTTTGCGGAAGTCAGCGTTGCGAAGCACCGTGCTGGTCCACTGGGCCTCGCGAAACTTGCATGGTTGGCTTCGTACACGCGCTTCGAAAATATGGCGATGGACAATTCCATCGAAGATGTGCTTGGTGACTAGCCGTGTTTCTGGGTGAAGACATCCTGGTATGGCTAGTACTGGCATTTGGTGGAGCAATGTTCGCCGGAAATGTACTGGCAGTTGTCAAACCGCCGAAGAAGGTGGCCGAAGGATCACTCGCTCAAGCACCTCGCAGCCGTTCCCTCGCCATGGCTGCGGTTGGTCTACTTGCAGCGCTCTGGGCGTTGCTCAGCTTGGTCTCATAAGCCCCATATTTCTTGAGGTTTTTCCACTGAGGCATTCGTTCACTAGGGTGCTTCGTTGTGATCCTGTCTGACAAAAGCATTCGCGAGGCTCTCCACGAGGGCCGCATCATTATCGACCCGCTCGACGAATCGTGCATTCAGCCGTCATCTATTGACGTCAAGGTGTCGAACCTCTTCCGAGTGTTTCGAAACCACACGTCCGCAGTGATTGATGTCAAAAAAGATCTCACTGATTTGACCGAACTGGTCGAGGTTCCACAAGACGGCGTGTTCATGTTGCACCCAGGTGAATTTGTCTTGGGCTCAACACTTGAGCGCGTGGCGATTGCCGACGACCTCGTTGCACGAGTTGAAGGAAAGAGTTCACTAGGGCGACTCGGACTCCTCATTCACTCCACTGCTGGCTTTATTGACGCCGGCTTTGATGGCCACATCACACTGGAGCTATCCAATGTGGCGAACTTGCCCATCACGTTGTATCCGAATATGAAAATCGGTCAAGTGAGTTTCATGACCATGACAACACCAGCCGAGAACCCATACGGCAAAGGTGCGCGCGGCTCGAAGTATCAGGGTCAGCGTGGGCCGACCCCAAGTCGTTATTTCGAAAACTTTTTAAAGTAACGAACTATTCGCCAGCAACTGGCGCACTGAGTGGTGCAGCACCAGCAGCACGAATTCGCTCGCCGTTTTCAATTGCGTCAAGCAAGTGAATCGAAATGTCGGCAACCTTCACTTCGTTTTCTTCCTTGCCAGCACCCTTCACGCCGTCGTCCAACATGATGTAACAGAACGGACATGCAGTAGCCACACGTGAAGCGCCAGTTGAGATTGCTTCAGCAGCGCGCTCGTCGTTCACTTTTGTTCCGATGGTTTCTTCCATCCACATGCGGGCTCCGCCTGCACCACAGCACATTCCCTTCGTGCCGTTGCGTGGCATTTCAACAACGTCCACACCCTTGATGGATGCCACGACGTTGCGAGGTGCCATGTAGACGTCGTTGTGACGACCGAGGTAGCACGAGTCGTGATACGTGATGCGCTCTTCGAGCGTTGCGTCACTGATGTCAAGCTTGCCTGAATCGATGAGGTGTTCAAGCAACTGTGAGTGGTGAATCACTTCGTATGTTCCACCAAACTGCGGGTACTCGTTGGCAAGTGTGTTGAAGCAGTGTGGGCACTGCGTAATGATTTTGCGCACGCCCATACCGTTCAGCATTTCAATGTTTGGCATTGCCAACATTTGGAAGAGGTACTCATTGCCGCTTCGACGCGCACTGTCACCGGTGCACATTTCGCTTGGTCCAAGGATTGCCACATCAATGCCGGCGCGCTTCAACAACTTGGCCATCGACTGCGTGACCTTCTTGTTCTTGTCATCGAAGCTTCCTGCACAGCCAACCCAGTACAAGTACTCATGATTGAAAGCAGCACCTGGGTCGAGCACGGTGACGTCAAGGTCTTTTGCCCATTCGCCACGATCGCTCTGGCTCATTCCCCACGGGTTGCCCTGGTTTTCCATTGCGCGGTATGCGTTGCCGAGTTCTGCAGGGAAATCGCTTTCCATAAGCGAGAGGTAGCGGCGCATGTCCAAAATCTTGTCGAGAATTTCAATGTTTACTGGACAAATTTCGTCGCATGCCTTGCATGAAGTGCATGCCCAAATTTCTTCGCTCGTGATGCGTTCGAACAACGAGTTTGCAGAAATAGTGATTTCACTGTCAACGCTAAGTGGAGGCGTTACTTTTCCGCCGCGAGCATGTGATGCTGTTGCAGCCATTACTTCACCGCTCTTCAACACAATTTCGCGTGGGTCAAGTGGCTTACCTGTTGCATGTGCAGGGCACACGCTGGTGCAACGGCCGCACATGGTGCAGGCATCAAGGTCAAGCAGCTGCTTCCACGTGAAGTCTTCAACAACATGTGCACCAAACGTTTCAAGCGACGTTTCGGTGAGGTTTGGCATTGCCTTCATCGCACCCTTTGGACGTTCGCGATCCTTCAAGTACATGTTCAACGGCGAGGTGAACATGTGGCGCAACATGGTGATTGGCAAGATGACGAGGAATGCAGCGAAGAACAGTGCGTGTGCAACCCACATCACTTGGTGGGTGGTGTTCAGCGTTGACACCGACCAATTATTGACAAGTTGCGCTAATGGATAACCAAGCACACTCCATTTTTCGTGATCCATGTTTTCGCCTGCAGCCTGCGAGCCGGCAATGCGGAACATTTCTGTTGTAAAGCCGGTGATACCAATTGCCAACAACACACCAAGACCAATTGCATGCTCAGGCTTGGACTTGATGCGAATGCGATACGGGCGTTGTACGTAACGACGGATGATCGCCCAAATCACACCTACGGTAAACACGATTCCAGCAATGTCACCTACTGCTGCATATGCGCGGTACACGTCACCATGCAAAAACTTGAGGGCTGGTGGAACTTGGTGATCGATTTCGAGCACTGTGGTTACTCCAAGAAGCACCAAGAAGCCGAAATAAATCATGGAGTGCATGAGTCCTGCGGCACTATCGCGAAGCAGCGTGCGCATGTACACACCGGCGCGGTAGTCGGCTAAGCGTTGCTTGAAATTCTTCTTTGTGGTTTTGCGGCGATCAGGTGCGCCACGCTCCCAGTTGCGAATGCGGTCAGCAAACTGAAATGAACCAAATACCAAAAGAGCCGGAATGATGGTGTAGAACGCAATTTGGATGTAACCAGGAATTCCTTCGAATACTTTGCGTGAAATTGGGTCATCGTTGTGCCAGTGCACAATGTGGGGGAGGATTCCCGAAAGCATGGCAAACGTGCCGATGCCGATACCAAGAGCAATGGAAAGTTGATATGGCTTGAGACCCTTTCGCTTTGGTGCGGTGGTCTCTGAAGTTGCGTTTGTCGTATTCATGCGGAACTTACGCTAGTCCGCAGTAGGGAGAGAGCAAAGGCTGGTCAGTGATTGCCAGATGCTTGTTTTGCCACGGCTTCAGCGGCAGCCGCGATTGCTTCCTGGTCTCCCATGTATTTGACCGCCTTTACCGTGAGGGCGTCAGAAAGTTCATACAGGCGAGGGACGCCGGTTGGAATATTGAACTCCACAATGTCATCGCGCGAAATCTTCTCCAGGTGCATCACGAGTGCACGAAGCGAGTTGCCGTGAGCGGTAACCAAAACATTCTTCCCCTCACGCAACTGCGGAGTAATGACATCGTTCCAATATGGCAACACACGCACTAATACGTCAGCAAGGCATTCGGTGGCGGGGAGGAGAGAGGCGTCAAGTCCCTCAGCAATGAGCTGCTGATAGCGAGGATCATTTGCTGGATGTTCTGGACTGGTCGCGTCGACTGGCGGTGGGGGAACGTCAAAACTGCGTCGCCAAATCATGGTTTGTTCAGCACCGTGTCGAAGCGTGGTTTCCTTTTTGTCGAGACCTTGCAGTGCGCCGTAGTGGCGCTCGTTCAATCGCCATGTGCGCTCGATAGGAATAGTGAGACCCATGGCAGTCAACGCCAATTGGTTCGTCTCTATTGCCCTGCGCAGCAAACTGGTATGGGCGATGTCGAAAACCAGCCCCGCTTCTTTCATGGTGGCGCCTGCGGCGGCGGCCTCGCGAACCCCTTGGTCGGTCAGTTCCACGTCGTGCCAACCCGTGAACAGATTGAGCTCATTCCACGTACTTTGGCCGTGACGAAGAAGGACAAGGGTGCCAGTCATGGAGTAGATGGTAGGCGCAGAGGGTATTTCAGCGGTATTTGGCGAATGTATGGCCCCAATATCTGGGTGTGACAAATGTTGAGTGCCTTTGACTCAAGTTTTTTAGTGCTCGGGTTGGCAAGTTCGCTTGTGCATCGTAAAATTCCATCCATCACCCCCAAGCAATCCCCGAATAAGGAGCAATCAACATGGGCAAAGCAGTAGGAATCGACCTCGGAACCACCAACTCGGTAGTGGCAGTCCTGGAAGCAGGCGAGCCAGTGGTAATCCCAAACTCTGAAGGTTCACGCACCACCCCATCGGTCGTGGCATTTTCTAAAGCCGGCGAAGTGCTGGTTGGCGAAGTGGCCAAGCGTCAGGCAATTACGAACCCAGATCGCACCTTCCGCAGCGTGAAGCGCCACATGGGCGAAAACTGGAAGAGCGACGACATCGACGGCAAGCAATACACGCCACAAGAAATCAGCGCGCGCACACTCATGAAGTTGAAGCGCGACGCCGAAGCATATTTGGGCGACACCGTTACGCAAGCCGTTATTACCGTGCCCGCATATTTCGACGATGCACAACGCACCGCAACAAAAGAAGCCGGACAAATTGCTGGCCTTGAAGTGTTGCGAATTATTAACGAGCCAACTGCAGCAGCACTTGCTTATGGTCTCGACAAGGGAAGCGAAGACGAAACCATTTTGGTGTTCGACCTTGGTGGTGGAACATTCGACGTGAGCGTTCTGGAAATTGGTGATGGTGTGTTCGAGGTGAAGAGCACGCATGGTGACACTCACCTCGGTGGTGACGACTGGGACCAACGCATCATCGACTGGATGGTGCAACAGTTCAAAGCAGCACACGGAGTTGATCTTGCAGCCGACCGCATGGCCACTCAGCGTCTGAAAGAAGCTGCTGAAAAAGCAAAGATCGAGTTGTCACAAACTCAGCAAACTCAAATCAACTTGCCGTTCATCACAGCAACTGCAGCTGGCCCATTGCACATGGACGAAACCTTGACACGTGCAAAGTTTCAGGAAATGACAGCCGATTTAATCGAGCGTTGCCGCAAGCCATTCGAACAAGCAATTACTGACGCAGGCTTGTCCAAGGGTCAAATCAATCACGTCATCATGGTGGGCGGTTCAACTCGCATGCCAGCGGTACAAGATCTTGTGCAGTCAATGACCGGCAAAGAACCAAACCGCACGGTGAACCCAGGGTGCAAGCCGGTGTGTTGCGCGGTGACGTAAAAGACGTGTTGTTGCTCGACGTCACTCCGCTTTCACTTGGCATTGAAACCAAGGGTGGCGTAATGACAAAGTTGATCGAACGCAACACCACCATCCCAACACGTCGAACTGAAGTGTTCACCACTGCAGATGACATGCAGCCATCAGTGGAAATTCACGTACTACAAGGTGAGCGTGAAATGGCCAGCTACAACAAGACTCTTGGCAAGTTCCAACTTGTCGATTTGCCACCTGCACCACGTGGTGTACCGCAAATTGAAGTGACTTTCGATATTGACGCCAACGGCATCGTGCATGTTTCGGCGAAAGATCGCGCAACGAACAAGGAACAGTCCATGACCATTACCGGTCAGTCGTCATTGAATAAGGACGACATTGACAAGATGGTCAAAGACGCCGAAGCACATGCCGAGGAGGACCGTCTTCGCCGCGAAGAAGCCGAGATCCGCAACAACGCAGACTCACTCGTGTATCAAACCGAAAAGGTATTGCGCGAACAAGGCGAAAAGGTGACCGAAGAGGAGCGCACTGCAGTTGAAGGTCCATTGAGCGAATTGAAGAACACACTCAATGGTTCCGATAACGATGCGATCAAGGCAGCAACCGAAAAGTTGATGACAGCAAGCCAAGCCTTTAGCCAAAAGCTGTATGAGGCAGCAGCACGCGACACCAACGCAGCCGGAACATCTGCAAGTGGACAATCAGCCGGCAGCGACGACGACATCGTTGATGCTGAAATCGTTGACGAGAAGTAAGTCGACGGCATTCGCACCATGAGTGAATCACAAGACGAATCTGTTGTGGAGTCTGCGACCGCAGGCTCCACGCAGGACTCACATGTTGAAGAGTCGGCAACAACCGAAGTCTCCATTGAAGACGCTGTAAAAGAGCGTGACGAATTCAAAGACATCGCACTTCGAGTACAGGCTGATTTCGAAAATTATCGCAAGCGCGCAGCAACACAAATGAGCGACGAACTTGATCGTGCACTTGGCAAGCTTGTTGAACAACTACTTCCGGTACTCGATGCATGTGAGGCTGCAGTTGCCCACGGTGTTGAAGGCGTAGAGCAGGTGTGGTCATCGCTCATCGGCGCCTTGCAAAAGCAAGGCCTCGAAGCATTGGATCTAGCGGGTAAACCGTTTGACCCAGCGTTGGCCGACGCAGTGATGCACGAAGAAGGTGATGGATCAGAGCCGGTCGTGCTTGAAGTTCTGCGCACTGGTTACCGCTGGAAGGGCCGCGTGCTTCGCGCAGCAATGGTCAAGGTCAAGGGATAATCATGCAACGCGAGTGGTTTGAAAAGGACTACTACGCGGTGCTCGGTGTTGCACAAACTGCACCAGCCAAAGACATCACCAAGGCGTACCGCAAACTTGCACGCCAGTTTCACCCTGATGCCAACCCAAATAATGCGGCGGCAGAAGAGAAGTTCAAAGAAGTATCGGCTGCTTATGACGTGCTTGGCGACGAAGCAAAGCGCAAAGAGTACGACGATGTGCGACGACAGGGTCCGTCATCCTTTGGCGGCGGCGCTGGTGGGTTTCGTTTTGATCAGAATGATTTTGGCGGCGAGGGTCTTGGCGACCTCTTTGGACAAATGTTTGGCGGAGGTCGACGTCGCAACCCAGCAGGTCCACAACGCGGCGGCGATATTGAAGCAACGTTGTCGCTTGGATTCGCCGAAGCCGTAGAAGGAATTACTACGGCTCTTCATCTCAATGCGGAGTCACAGTGTTCAGGCTGTCACGGGTCTGGTGCACGTCCAGGAACAACTCCAAAGCAATGCGGACAATGTCGCGGACGTGGAGTAGTAGACGACAACCAAGGAGTCTTTGCTTTCTCAGGCCCATGTCAACGTTGTAATGGTCGGGGCAGCATCATCGAATCGCCATGTGTTGGTTGTCGAGGCACAGGAATTGAAATGCGACCACGGGAAGTGAATGTGCGCATACCCGCTGGTGTCGATGACGGCCAAAAAATCCGACTGAAGGGTCGCGGTGCACCTGGAAAAAATGGTGGACCTGCGGGTGATTTGTTTGTGGTGTGTCATGTTGCAACGCATCCGGTGTTTGGTCGTGATGGCAACAACCTCACGGTGCGATTACCTATTTCATTTAGTGAAGCAACGCTTGGCGCCGACATTGATGTTCCGACACTTGATGGAACCACAGTGAAACTGCGCTTAAAGGCTGGAACACAAAGTGGTTCACGGCATCGCGTGAAAAGTAAAGGTATTGATACTGCAAAACACCAAGGCGACCTCATTGTCACAGTCGATGTCGCTGTACCAACCGAATTGAATGATGACGAGCGACAGGCTATTGAAGCGCTGCAACACGCATCAACCACTTCGCCACGTGAACGAATCATCCAACTTGCAACTTCAGTGAAACGGAGCTCGTAATGGAACGCGAAACACATGCGGTTTACGTCATCTCGGTCGCGGCAGAAATTGCCGGTGTTCATCCGCAAACACTGCGCATTTACGAGCGCCGTGGCCTGTTACAACCTGCACGCACCAGCGGCGGAAATCGTCGCTATAGCAACGCAGATATTCGCAGACTGCAACGCATTGCCGAACTGGCCAACGCAGGAATGAACCTCGAGGGCATCCGTCAAGTTCTTGAACTTGAATCTGAAGTCATTCGACTACGGCACGAAGTTGAGCAATTGCGGAATGAATTACTGACAGCTTCCCGCCAGCGTCGAGAAAGCAACGAACTCGTACCTCTTCATCAGGCCATCACGCTGTTTGGTCGAACACCTTCAATTTTCAGAGACAAGAGGTAGTGCACCATGGTTGATCCAAAGAAATGGACAACGAAAACCAATGAGGCCATCGCTGCGGCAATGCAGCTGGCCACATCAAACTCCAATCCGGAACTGACTCCCGATCACGTACTCATTGCGCTCACCAGTCAGACCGACACGGTGGTGCCAGCACTGTTGGCAAAACTTGGCATCGCAGCCACCATGCTGCATGATCGCGCACAGGTTGTAGTGAACGGAATGCCGCGAGCGCACGGTGGTAGCGAGCCACGAATGAATCGTGAGCTATCGCAAGTGTTTGCCGCAGCAGAGCAAACGCAAAAAGATTTGCACGATGACTACCTATCGGTTGAGCACATTCTTCTGGCTTTACACACGCGAGTAGGAGTAGGTAGCGAAGAAATGCTGCAGGCGCTTCGCGATGTGCGAGGTTCGCATCGAGTTACTTCTCAAAACCCAGAAGAACAATTTCAGTCGCTTGAGAAATACGGTGTTGATCTCACCCAACGCGCACATGATGGAAAGATCGACCCGGTTATTGGGCGCGATGAGGAGATTCGTCGTGTTATCCAAGTGTTGTCACGTCGAACAAAGAATAACCCTGTTCTCATTGGCGAGCCAGGAGTTGGCAAGACAGCCATCGTTGAAGGACTTGCGCGGCGAATTGCAAGCGGCGACGTTCCAGAAGGTTTAAAGCAGAAGCGTCTTGTTTCACTCGATATCGGGGCAATGCTCGCTGGGGCAAAATATCGCGGAGAGTTTGAAGAGCGATTGAAGGCGGTGCTTAAGGAAATCACCGATGCAAACGGAGAGATCATTTCCTTTGTCGATGAAATTCACACACTCGTTGGCGCTGGTGGTGCAGAAGGCGCCATTGATGCTGGCAACATGATTAAGCCAATGCTCGCTCGCGGCGAACTGCGCATGATCGGCGCAACAACGCTCGACGAATATCGCAAATACGTAGAGAAAGATGCTGCTCTTGAACGACGCTTTCAACAGGTATTTGTTGGAGAACCAACCGTTGAAGACACCATTGCAATCTTGCGCGGATTAAAAGAGCGGTACGAAGTTCACCACGGTGTTCGTATTCAGGACAACGCCATCGTGAGTGCCGCCGTGTTGTCAAATAGGTATCTGACGAATCGATTCCTGCCCGATAAGGCAATCGATCTCATGGACGAAGCAGCAAGCAAGTTAAGGATCGAAATTGATTCGCTTCCTACAGAAATTGACGTCATTGATCGTCGAATTCTGCAACTTGAAATTGAGCGAGTGGCGTTAGAAAAAGAGTCTGACTCGGCGTCGACCGAACGCCTCCGCATCTTGAATGAGGAACTCGCCGAACTGCAGCAGCAAACCAATGAAATGAAAGTGCACTGGGATGCCGAGAAACAGGCGATCAGCGCAATTCGCTCGCTGAAAGAAGAACTGGAAACGCTACGTGGTCAAGTTGAACGCGAAACCGATCTCGAAAAAGCGGCTGAGATTCGTTATGGCCGCATTCCTGAAATTGAACGTCGCGTAACTGAGGCAACTCAAGAACTCGATGTTTTGCAGTTGTCAACCAAGATGCTGAAAGAAGAGGTGGACGCTGAAGACATCGCCGAAGTTGTTGCGAAGTGGACCGGTGTTCCCGTAACGAAACTCATGGAAGGCGAGATGCAAAAACTCGTCCACCTTGAGGACCTTCTGCATCGTCGAGTAATTGGTCAAGATGCAGCAGTGACCGCAACAGCGAACGCGATTCGCCGAAGTCGTGCTGGATTATCGGATGAGAATCGTCCGATTGGCTCGTTCATGTTTCTTGGACCAACGGGTGTTGGAAAAACTGAACTTGCACGTGCACTTGCAGAATTTCTCTTCGATGACGAAAAGTCCTTAGTGCGAATTGACATGTCGGAGTACATGGAGAAGCACTCGGTCAGTCGACTAATCGGAGCGCCTCCTGGATACATCGGTTATGAAGAAGGTGGACAGCTCACCGAATCTGTTCGGCGACGCCCGTACAGCGTGGTACTGCTCGATGAAATTGAGAAAGCTCACCCAGAAGTGTTCAACGTGCTGTTGCAGTTACTCGATGATGGTCGTCTCACCGACGGCCAAGGTCGAACAGTTGACTTCACGAACACGGTGTTGATCATGACGAGCAACTTGAAGGGCGAGCCAATTGAGTACTTCAAGCCTGAATTTGTGAACCGCATTGATGAGATTGTGCGCTTTAGGTCGCTTACCCAAGATGACATGGGTGCCATTGTTGACGTTCAACTCGAGCACCTCATTGACAGGTTGGCGCGACGTCGCATTGTGCTTGCGGTTACTCCGGCTGCTCGAATGAAGCTTGCCAAGCAGGGCTTTGATGCAGAATTTGGGGCGCGACCTCTGAAGAGGCTGATTCAAAAGGCCATCGGAGACGCGGCTGCATTGCTCATTCTTGAAGGCAAAGCCAACGAAGGTGACTCCATCGTTGTCGACGTGCTCAACGACGAATTGCTGATCTCGGCAAAGCGACTCGATCTGGCTTAACCGCCCTGCGGGCAGAGGCTGTTCGCGCTGAGCACAGTATGATCTGATTACGTTCCCCACAACTTCAGGAGCGTTGCATGCCCGTAGCAGTAGTCGTCGGTACCCAATGGGGTGATGAGGGCAAGGCCAAAGTCATTGACCTCCTAGCTGAAACACATTCACATGTTGTTCGCTATCAAGGTGGTCACAATGCTGGACACACAGTTGTCGTTGGTGATCAGAAATATGCGCTGCAACTTATTCCGAGCGGCGTGCTGTACAACCACGTGACTCCAGTAATTGGCAATGGAGTTGTTGTCGATTTGCCAACACTGTTCAAAGAAATTGACTCACTTGAAAGTCGCGGAATTTCGTGCAGCAAACTCATGGTGTCAAGTTTGGCGCAACTGATTTTTCCATGGCACCAACTGCTTGATGCGTTGCACGAATCGAAGTTGGGCGATGCAAAAATTGGAACAACACTGAAGGGCATCGGACCTGCGTATGCCGATAAAGCACTTCGTGTTGGGTTGCGAGTTGGAATGGTTCGCGACATACCTACGTTTGCTCAACTTGTGCGCGAGCGTGCGACAGCAGCACGAGAAATGCTCATCGCTCTCGGCGGAGAATCATTTGACGTTGAAGCAATAGTTGCGCAGTTCACCGAACTCGGTACTCGACTGCAGCCATTTGTTGCAGACACGGTGAACGCGTTGCACAAAGCGATTGAAGCCGGCAGCAACGTGTTGCTAGAAGGAGCCCAAGCAACATTTTTGGATCTTGATCACGGAACCTATCCGTTTGTCACATCGTCAAACCCAACAGCAGGTGGTGCGTGTGCGGGAACAGGAATTGGGCCGCGACATATTTCGCGAGTGGTCGGTATTGCAAAGGCGTACACCACACGTGTTGGCTCTGGTCCGTTTCCAACTGAATTGATTGGCGAACTTGGCGACAAAATTGTTGACATTGGACACGAGTTTGGAACCGTGACAGGTCGGCGTAGACGTCCAGGTTGGCTCGACTTAGTGATGCTTCGCCATGCCGTGCGCATTAACTCGCTCACCGAGATAGCGCTCACCAAACTTGATGTCTTAGACACGTTTGACGAAGTGCGAGTGTGTGTGGGGTATTCGCTTAACGGCAAACCACTTGATGGTTACCCCGATGACAGCGAGTTACTTGGTGAAATCACTCCGACTTATGTTGACTTGCCGGGTTGGAAACAAGAGATTCGTACGTGTCGAACATACGATCAACTACCGGTTCGCGCACAGGCCATTATTGAACTTGTTGAGAAGTATGTAGGAGTGCCGGTGAGCATTATCGGTGTCGGTCCAGAACGCGATTCTTGTGTGGTGCGCGCATGATCGAACGGTATTCACTTCCAGAAATAGCAGAGATTTTTTCGGATCGATCAAAGTTCTCGCGCTATTTAGAAATTGAATTGCTCGCTACAGAAGCGCAAGCAAAACTTGGTGTAGTTCCACAAGCCGATGCACAAACATGTCGTGCGAAGGCACCACTTGTTGACGACACATTTGTTCGCAACGTTGCTGAACGGGAACTGGTAACCGATCACGACGTTGCTGCCTTTGTAGATGTAGTTCAAGCAGCTATTGGAATGCCAGCAGGTGCATGGATTCATCACGGGCTCACCAGCACCGATGTGGTTGACACAGCGTGGTGTTGGATGCTCAAAGATGGAGCAGAACTCATTCTTGGCGCAATGAATGAGCTCATCGCCAAACTGCAAGAGCTGGCACAACTTCATCGCGACACCGTCATGATTGGTCGAACTCACGGCATTCATGCAGAACCAACAACATTTGGTACAAAGGTCGCGCTGTGGGCATTGCAAGTGGATCGCGATAGGTCGCGAATGCGTGCTGCGCGTGAAGGAATAGCAGTGTGCAAATTATCTGGTGCGGTTGGCACATATTCAAACATCAGTCCTGATGTTGAAGACCACGTTGCCAAAGCTCTTGGACTTGTAGCCGTTCCTGCAACACAGGTTGTTGCACGCGATCGACATGCTGAATTTTTGTGGGCGTGCGCATCGCTTGGTTCAACAATTGAGGCGATAGCCGTTGAACTGCGCCATTTGCAACGAACTGAAGTTAATGAAGTGCGTGAAGGATTTAGGGCTGGACAAAAAGGCAGTTCAGCAATGCCGCACAAACGCAATCCAATTTCTGCAGAGACTTTGACGGGACTTTCGCGCGTTCTGCGCTCGAACCTGCAGACAGGTCTGCAAAATGTTGCTCTATGGCATGAGCGCGATATTTCTCACTCGTCTGCGGAACGCATTGTGTTGCCCGATTCCGCGATGCTTGCTTATTACGTCACCAAGCGACTGACCAAAGTTCTGTCAAATCTTGAGGTTGATAGTCAACGGATGTTGGAAAATGTATCGAGCAGTTTTGGCGTGGTGTTTTCTCAGCCCGTGTTGCTTGCATTGGTTGATTCGGGCTTATCGCGCGACGAGGCATATCGAATTGTGCAAGAGGACGCAGCTTTGGCATGGAGCAAGCGCCAACAATTGCGCGAAGTTTTGGAAAGTGACACACGAGTCAAACTTTCAACCAAACAACTCGACGATGCATTTGATTTGCGTCGATCACTGGTGCACATCGATAAGACACTTGACGCTGCTGCGCGAATCACGCATTCATAATGAGTGAACTTCCACACTTAGACCCACAGCGTGAAGCTTTGCGTCAGCATGTGCTCACACATTCACTAAAGACAGGAAACTTCACGTTGAAATCCGGACGACCAAGTTCGTGGTTTCTTGATACGAAACAAACGGCGTGCAGACCAGATGGAATCTTGCTCGTTGCAGCAGTTGCATTAGAGATTCTTCCTACTGATATTGATGCAATTGGAGGACTCACGATGGGTGCTGACCCCGTTGCGTATGGAGTTTCTGCGGTGGTTGCAACACAAGGACGGAACCTGCGCAGTTTTAGTGTGCGAAAAGAATCCAAAGATCACGGAGTGACAGGACGCATTGCTGGAGCATTGCAACCAGGAGATCGTGTTGCAATTGTGGAAGACACTGTGACTCGCGGAACATCAATTTTCGAAGCAGTAGAAGTCGTGCGTGAATTTGGTGCGATTCCCGCATTTATTACTGTGATCGTTGATCGTGGTGGAACTTGTGCCGAGATGGCGCGCAGTGCTGGTGTACCGTATGTTCCGATGTTGACCGCCCCCGACCTTGGATTTGAGTTTGGATCATGAAAAAATTGCTTATCGGAATGTCAGCAACTATTGCTCTGCTTGCTGGCTGTTCATCTTCGTCTTCAACAGACACCACCGTTGCGCTGGAGACGACAGATACCGCTGCGATTACAACTGCAGTTGTTGAAATCAATTTGATCGTTGGAGAAAACACGGGTGCCGACATGATGCAGACCGTGCCACTTGGCTCTTCGGTGCGAATCACCGTGGTGAACCCCAACGGAGCAGACGAGATCCATGTTCATGGATACGACATCTCCACTGGCGAAATGGCTCAGGGCCAGGAAGCCGTAATCGAATTTGTTGCATCAAATGCTGGAACATTCGACATTGAGAGCCACGTCTCTGAAGAAGTCGTGCTTGTTTTGACTGTTGAATAATCTCAGCCACCACACGCTGTGAACCTCGAACAACTCTTTGATTTAGCCCCGCATGGGCCAGATGTGTTCGTGGGTGAAGGACATGAATATCCATGGGGAGGTCTGTTCGGTGGACACATCGTGGCGCAAGCACTTCGCGCAGCCGCATACACCGTAAGTGACGAACTTCTTCCGCATTCGCTACGTGCATATTTCATTCGTCGTGGAGACAACACCCAACCAGTTCGATACGAAGTAGACCGAATCCGAGATGGCAAAAGCTTTACGACTCGTCGAGTAGTTGCTCGACAACAAGATGGCGCAATCTTGAATCTTGAGGCCTCATTTCAGGTGCACGAAGATTCACTCAATGAACAATTAGTGCATCCGCATCCAGATCTTCCAACTCCGGAGACCATCGAGGAATCTTCATGGAGCACGTTTTTAGAACGCAGAACAATTCCATCGGCAGCATTACATGGAGTGAACAGACTGGGAACGGGTCATGTTGCTGCGTGGTTGCGCGCAAAAGATTTGCCACTAGGAAATGAATTGTTGAATCGTTGCGCGATTGCTTATCTTTCGGATGATTTACCAAACGAAAGCGTGATCGAAGGCATTCCTGAAATCACGCGGGCGAGCAACGAAGGACGCAGGTTTAGCGCAAGTCTTGACCACACCGTGTGGTTTCATCGGCCATCGGTTGCATCGCAATGGCATCTCTACGAGATGAGTTGTGTGAACTTCAATGGTGCGCGCGGTCTTACATCTGGATATGTCTTCGCACAAGACGGAACCCATATCGCAACGATTGCGCAAGAAACACTCGTGCGCATACGCCCTGAATAATCGCTCTTCCAACTAAACAAACTCTTGTGGTCGGGACCGGCGTCGATCCGGTGACCCTGCGCTTTTCAGGCGCATGCTCTGCCTACTGAGCTACCCGACCTTGAGAAGTGCAAGCACTACTCAGCGGTCCCGACGGGACTCGAACCCGCGACCTCCGCCTTGACAGGGCGGCGTGAACTCCAACTTCACCACGGGACCAATGTTGTGATGTGTTCGTGATGAACGCTTCACGATTGATCGTGTTTATGTACTTATTCATGTACTTACTGCTACTGCTTACTTTTGCACCCCCAACGGGATTCGAACCCGTGCCGCCACCTTGAAAGGGTGGTGTCCTAGGCCACTAGACGATGGGGGCATGGACGAATATTTAGTTGGAAGAGCCCTAGAAATCTACCAGTGACTCTGTGAATTCCCCCCGCTAATTGAATTCCGTTTGGACGGTCACAATCCAGTCTAAAAGCCAACCCAAATATGAGTACAACTGGTACTGGCCATAGGCAGGATCGTCTTCGGCAAGGTGAGCAACAAACTCGTCCTCATCAACATCGAGGAGGGTGCCAAGGACAAGGCGCAGACTGTTGATCGATCGCATGAGTGCATCAAGCTCATCTGCCGAGAGCACAATGCTGTCGGAGTTCGTTTCACGCTCAAGTAGCGATGTGGTGAGCGAGAGTGATGCAAGCCGTGACGACAACAATTCATCGCGCATCAGTCGCTGGTATTCCTGTTCGTGTTGTTCGTCTTGGTGATAAGCGGCAGGGAAGAGTCGTCGAGCTATGTCGCTCGAGGAGTCGTGCATCAACACGTCTCGCAATTGATCAAGAAGTCCATTGAGCGTTGTTCGATCACTTGCATCGATGTTCAACGAATATGACGTTGCATCAAGTCGAGTGACGGGGCCTTTATTTTTTCGAGCCACAATTAAGCATCTTCTCGTTGCATCGTTGCCCATAAACCATGTTCATGTAGTCGGTACACATCGAACTCTGCGTGTTCGCGAGTACCAGAAGAGACAACTGCGCGTCCTTTGTTGTGAACATCAAGCATCAACTCGGTTGCTTTTTCCAGGCTGTAGCCAAAGAGTTTCTGTAAGACCAAAGTCACATACGACATCAAATTGATTGGGTCGTTCCACACGAGAACAATCCATGGTCGGTCAGTATCGGGGGCAGTATCTGTGCCCGCGTCAATAACCTCTGCTGGTCGTACATCAGTACTCGACAGACGATGTATTGGCACACGGACATTCTGCCGTGAAACACGGTGTGTTCTGCTCGCGCATGGCCGCTCCGATTGGTAGCCACTCAGTATGCGCCGTAGCCTAAGTCCGTGGCCCTCGACGTTCGACCAATTATTCCATCACGGTTTTTTGGTCATAAGTCCCGTGGCGCTGCTCCCTCCTCGCGTATTGGGGCATACATCGCATTGATGAAACTGCGTGTTGTCGAACTGTTGCTGGTGACCACGGTTCCGACGATGGTGCTTGCCGAAGGCGGTTGGCCATCGATTCAACTCATGGCAATCACCCTCATTGGCGGAACGCTCGCAGCAGGTGGAGCGAATGCAATCAATATGTACATCGATCGTGATATCGACAAACTCATGGTGCGTACGCAAAATCGTCCACTGGTTACTGGGGCCTTGACCCCTCGAGCAGCGATGATTTTTGCAATCGCACTTGAGATCGTGGCTTTTCTGGTGTTGTGGGCTGGAGCCAATCTGCTCGCGGCGGTGTTAGCCGTGTCGGCAACGTTGTTTTATGTATTTGTGTATTCGTTGTGGTTGAAGCGAACGAGTAAGCAAAACATCGTGATTGGTGGTGCTGCCGGCGCAATGCCAGTGCTGGTCGGTTGGGCGGCCGTGACGAACTCGCTCGGCTGGGCGCCAGTTGTTTTGTTCGTCGTTATATTTCTGTGGACTCCGCCACACTTTTGGGCGCTTGCCATTCGACACGCAGACGACTACAAGGCCGCAGGGGTGCCGATGATGCCGGTGGTGGTTTCGTTGGAGCGAACCGTTCGCTCGATGACGACGTATGCAGTCCTGCTTACCCTTTCCACCCTCGTCCTTATTCCCGTTGCAGAACTCGGATGGATTTACGGAATTACAGCATTGGTATTTGGGGTGGCTTTTGTCATTGGGTCTGTTCGGCTGGGGAGTGATCCTTCTCCCAAGCGTTCGATGCGACTATTTACCTTCTCCATTACTTACGTCACGGCAGTTTTCGTTGCGCTGACCGTGGACGTGCTCCTTCGTTAGGAACAATTGCACAAACGAAGGGAAGTCGGGCGCAAGCCCCTGCCATTGTTAGTGTCTAGTTCGTTATGACCACGGTCAATCTGCCATCCACGTTGGGTGCCGAGGCCACTGCCGACTCAGGTTTTCTGGGATCGGTGGCTGCTTGGCTCACCACCACCGATCACAAGCGAATCGGTCGACTCTTCATTGGTACTGCCGCACTTTGGCTACTCGCATTCGTTGGAGTTGCATCGTTGTTGGGGTTCGAGAGAATCGACAGCAAGTCACTGACGCTTAACGAGGGAATGATGACGCAGTTGTTTGCTTCGTCGAAGACACTCGCATCGTTTGGCGTCATGGTTCCTCTCATGCTTGGCCTGTCCCTTGCACTTACACCAACACATGTTGGTTCACGCTCGGTCATGTTCGCTCGCAATGCCATGTTGGGCTTCTATCTATGGGCAATTGGAAGCGCGGTTGTGGTTGCTTCACTCATTGGTAATGGTGGGCCTGGTGGCGGAAACGCTCAGATGGTCGACCTGTATCTATTGGGTCTTGCGTTGGTGATACTGGGTCTGCTTGCAGCAGCGGTCAGCGTTGTTGCAACAGTATTGAGTGCACGAACCGCCGGAACAGATCTGGCAGATGTTCCATCATTTGCGTGGTCGTCAATGATTGGATCAATCAGTCTTGTTCTCACTCTTCCGGTTGCTCTTGGAACGTTGATTTACGTTGCGGTTGATCACCACTACACACGTGTTGCCTTTGAGGCGAATATGGGGATCATGAAGTGGCTCGGTTGGTCAATGTCGCAACCACAAACATTTCTGTATGTCATTCCTGCAATTGGAATACTTGCCGAGCTTGCACCTGCTGTTGCGCGCAGAACACAACCACTACGCGGTGGCGTATTTGTGGGAGTAGGGCTTATTTCGGTAGTGCTCCTTGGTTCTGTAACACAAACGGTGCATGGACTTGCCTGGACGGGAACATTGACCGACAAGGTAAAGAGCTTCGTGCCGTACGCGCTGTTTAACCTGCTTCCAATTCTTGGTGTTGTCGTGGTGCTCGCACTTGCATTGTTCGCTTTGAAATCTGATTCCATCAAAATGATCGCACCATTTATTCCGGCGTTTCTAGGTGGCGGGATGATTCTCACCGCAATGCTTGGCAATGCGTTGCAGTTGATTTCAAGTGCCAACCTTGCTGGAACCGTTTTTGAAGAAGGTGTCCTGGTGTACATCAGTTACGGAACCGTGCTCGTTGCCTGGAGCGCGATTGCGTTTTGGGGACCAACGTTGTGGGGTCGCATGTTGCCGGCACCAGCTGTTGCAGGAATTGGTGCACTTGGTTTTGTTGCAACAGTGCTGGCAGCACTTCCGATGTACATCGCTGGTTTTGCTGATCAGCAAGCTAACTCAGTTAAAGATTTTGATTATTCGGGTCCTGCAAGTTTGTGGAATGCAGTATCGACAGCAGGCCATGCTTTGTTTGCGTTGTGTGTAGTCGCAGCGATTGCTACAGCAATTAAGAGTTTTGCAACAGGAGAACGTGTTGCAGGAAATCCTTGGATTGATGGGGGTGCACAATGACCGCCGCAGTTGATCGCGTATTACCAGCAGGTCCTGCAACTGCTGCACGTCACCCATTGTTTATCGCTACAGGTGCGGTAGTTGCTGCAGGCACCATGTTGATGTTTGGCATGTTGGCCGTGTGGTTCAAGTTCCGAGACGCGTCTCCATTGCGTGTTGGCAGGAACAACAAAATGATTCATGATTGGCTTCCTGCAGATTTGAAGATTCCAGAAGTAGCAACGAACACTCTTGCAATCACCATGGTGATTGCAGCAATCATGGGCCAGTGGGCGGTGTACTCGGCAGCACGTAAAGATGCCCAACACACCACACTTGCACTGTTCATTACTGGAGTGATTGGTGTTGCAGCGGTTAACGCACAAGTCGCGATTTACAAGCAGATGGGTGCTGTGCTTGCTGATGGCGCTTATCAAACAATGTTTTATGCAATTACTGGAACAATGCTCGTGCTCATGTGCACTGGTATTGCGTTCTCGCTTGTCGCAGCGTTCCGCGTGTTGGGTGGCCGAGTTGCTGATCGTGCAGTGGTCACCGCACATGCCATGTATTGGTACTTCCTCTCCGCAGCGTTTATTGCGTTGTGGTTCGTCGTGTACGTGCAGAAATAGGTAGCGCAATGTTTTCAACCGGATCCAAATACTTCTTCGGAATCACATTTCTTGGAGCGATTGCATTTGCCGTGTACATGCTCCTCATTGGTGAGTCTGCAATTGGCGGCACAGCGCTACTTGGCCTCGTAAGCGCAACTGCTCTGCTTACTGGTTTGGTTCTGTTTACTCGAGATGGATCAAACGGTGAAGATGGCGTTGCCGCATCTACTGCAACTCCAACAAGTTCCATTTGGCCACTGATTGCTGCTGTCGGCGCAACGTTGTTGCTCGTTGGAACGATCACTTCCACAGTGGTGACGCTGCTTGGCGTGGTGTTATTGCTCGCAGCACTCGTTGAGTGGTCAGTACTGAGTTGGTCAGAGCGCGCCTCAAGCGACGCGGCATATAACGCTGCGCTGCGCAAGCGCCTGCTGAATCCAATCGAGTTTCCTGTAATTGCCGCAGTTGGGCTCGGGGTAATCATTCTTTCGTTCGCTCAGATAACGCTTGCTCTTGAAAAGAGCACCGGCGCAATTGCCTTCATTGTTCTTGGATCGCTTGTGCTTGCGGTTGGCGTGTTGTTCTCTGTCCGCCCAAGCCTGAAGCGCGGTCTGGTTACAGGAATCTGTGTGTTAGGAGCAGTTGGAATTGTGGCCGCGGGTATTGCAGGTGCAGGTGTGGGGCTTCGCGAAGAGCTTGTTCATGCAAAAGAAGAGGGCCACTACATGCATCAAGAGTGTGGTGCAGAGAAGTCAAAGTACTTTGACAAGCTTCCGCTAGAAGGCGTGTCAGCAACATCCAGCGTCGACACCCACATTGATCTCATTGATGGAAAGCTTGTTGCATCGGTACAAGGAATCGCAGGGAACCAAGAAACGATCACTGTTCCACGTTCCAATCCGACAAACATCGTCTTCCGCAACAAAACCGATGGTGAATATCGATTGGTCGCAAGTTTGGGAAGCAAAATGGTTGCCGATGGGGTGAAGGAAGATGTGGTGCAGTGCACCCAGCTCATTGAACAAGGATTTGAACAATTGCTGATTCTCAATATCCCTAAGCCAGCAGAAGCGGGAAAGCCATTCACGCTGACCGTTCCAGGACTTGCCGGACAAAGCATTGAGGTGATTGTGCCGTGAGACACCAAAACACAACTGAACACGTAACCAGTGGCGTCAATAGGCTTGCGGGTATGCGTCGTCGAGTAATTGGAACGGTAACGGGTATTGCGAGCGCCATGTTCCTTGCCGGCTGTGCAACAAATGCTCCACAAGATACGTGGCAACCTAAGGGACCAAACGCAAAGATCATCGACGATCTCCAAAAACCAGTATTTGCTGTTGCTGGAATTATCGGCGTCATCGTTACGGTCGCAGTGATCGTTGCTGTCTTTAAATTCCGCGACAAAGGTCAGCCAATTCCGCATCAGTCGCACGGCAACCCTGCGTTGGAAATCACACTGACGATTATTCCTGCGCTGATTTTGACCGTTGTCGGTGTGTTCACATTCCGCACGGTGTTCGATCTTGCAAAGACCAGTGACACGGAAATGATCATTAACGTCACTGGCCAACAGTGGTGGTGGGAATACGACTATCCAGTTCAAAATGAATACGGAATTACGCAACCGATTATTACTTCAGGACAATTGGTCATTCCTGCTGGAACCAAGGTGTTATTGCGTCAAACCAGTCGCGACGTCATTCACTCATATTGGATCCCAGCCTTAAACGGAAAGCGTGACGCTGTTCCTGGTCGCGTGCACCTCAACCGAATTGAAGCAGACAAGCCCGGAATTTATGCCGGTCAATGCACCGAGTTCTGCGGTCTCTCGCACGCCAACATGCGAATGGAAGCTGTTGCACTGAGCAAAGCTGATTTCGCGAAGTGGGTTGCAAACCAGTTGAAGCCATACACGCCGCCCGCTGAGAACACGCTTGCAAAAGAAGGCGAAACCGTGTTCATGAACCAGTGCGTTCGATGCCACCAGGTGAACGGCATGAAGCGCGCAGACGGCACACCAATCATTGCTGCACCTGACGAAAGTGTGGTTTCTGGCGCCGCGCCGAACCTGTCACATCTCATGAGCCGCAACACATTTGCTGGCGCCACATTTGATTTGTTGAACAAGTCGTGCCGCGAAGACGTATGGACTGCCGACTCCGAGTCATTCGGTGCCAAGTATCTGAGTGGCGTGAGCGAAGAATGTTTGAATCAAAAAGATTTGCGTGGCTGGTTGCGCAATGCTCCAGCGATGAAGCCGATGTATGCAAACCCAGCATTGCTCACCAGCACTGGTGGCAAGTACCGCGGTATGCCAAACCTTGGACTCACGGAAGGCGACATTGAAAAACTTGTCGCCTACCTGTTGACGCTGAAGTAATTAGGGAGAATCATGGCCATTATCGAGCGTCCTGCAACAACTGAAGAAGTCGCAACAGTTGCAACACCAAGCACTTCGCTTGGTGCGCTGAAGCGACCAGTTGCATCAACTGGCTGGAAGTCGTGGTTGTTCACTGTGGACCACAAGAAGCTCGGCATTATGTACTCGGCTGCAGCGCTGTTCTTCTTCATTGTTGGTGGACTTGAAGCAGTTCTCATTCGTTTGCAACTTGCTGCACCAAATGGAAAAGTGCTGAACGCAGATTTGTACAACCAAATGTTCACCATGCACGCAACCACCATGGTGTTCTTGTTTGTTATGCCAATGGCAGCTGGTCTTGCCAACTATTTCATTCCGTTGCAAATCGGTGCACGTGACGTTGCGTTCCCACGCATGAACGCCTTCAGTTTCTGGGCATTTCTGTTTGGTGGAATCTTCCTCAATCTCGCTTGGTTCCTCGGTGGTGCCGCAGACGGCGGTTGGTTCATGTATGCGCCGAACTCGGGCCCGATTTTTTCACCAAGTCACGGAATCGACTTCTGGGCACTGGGTCTTCAGATCACCGGTATCGCATCGCTTGTTGGTGCAGTAAACCTCATTACCACCGTGCTCAATATGCGTGCACCAGGAATGAAGTTGATGCGCATGCCAATCTTCACCTGGATGCAGTTGGTGGTGCAGTTCCTCTTGTTGTTTGCAGTTCCAGTTATCACCGTTGCATTGTTCCTGTTGTCATTCCAGCGCAACTTTGGTGCGACGTTCTTTGACGTATCGGCAGGCGCAGACCCGCTGCTCTGGCAGCACCTTTTCTGGATTTTCGGACACCCTGAGGTGTACATCTTGATCCTTCCTAGCTTCGGTGTTATCTCTGAAGTGCTGCCAGTGTTTTCGCGCAAGCCGCTCTTCGGATATCCGTTTGTGGTGTTCTCCGGTGCAGCAATCGGATTTGTGGGCTGGGGTGTGTGGGCTCACCACATGTTCGCTTCTGGACTCGGACCAGTATCTGTTGCAGTGTTCTCTATTTCAACGATGGCGATTGCAGTTCCAACAGGTGTAAAGATCGTGAACTGGACGATGACCATTTGGGGCGGAAAACTTGAATTCACGGTTGCCATGAAGTTCGCCGTTGGACTCATCGTGTTGTTCACCATCGGCGGTCTGTCGGGTGTAACGCACTCCGTTGCTCCGTCTGACACGCAGCAGACCGATACGTACTACATCGTTGCGCACTTCCACTATGTGTTGTTCGGTGGCGCGATCTTTGGTTTGTTCTCAGGCTTTTACTACTGGTGGCCAAAAGTGTTTGGCAAATTGCTGAATGAAAAATTGGGCACCTGGAACTTCTGGTTGATGGTCATTGGTATGAATATGACCTTCGGACCGATGCACATTCTTGGCCTGCAAGGTCAGCCACGTCGTATGTACCAGTGGACAGAAGCACGCGCGGGTGAAGGTTTCTTCAACTTGGCATTCTGGAACATGTTCGCTTCAATTGGTTCACTTGTACTCACCATTGGTGTGTTGTTGTTCCTCATCAATATCGTGATCACTGCTCGAAATGGCAAAGTTTCACCACTTGACCCGTGGGACGCTCGCAGCCTGGAGTGGATGACCACCAACCCGCCAAAAGAACACAACTTCGACAGCATTCCTACTATTTCGCACCTTGACGAATTCTTCCATCGCAAGTATGAAGAAGACGCCAATGGTCAAATGGTGAAGGTGAAAACCGGTGAACAAGTGTTGAAAGAGTTGGAAGACAACGCTGACGCTCACATTCATATGCCGTCGCCTTCATATTGGCCAATTGTGCTTGCCGCTGGCTTGCCAGTTATCGCTTTCGGCGTGATCTATTCCATTCCAATCGCAATTTTTGGTGGTGTGATTGTGCTGTTCGGTTGCTACGGATGGGCTATTGAGCCATCCACTGCACCTGATGACGATTTTGATCCACCGGTAACAACAAAGGATGTGGTTCACGTTGGCTGAGAACGCAGTAGTGACAGCAGATAGCCACGCAGATTCGCATGGCGCGGCACACACAAGCACGGGTTTGTCAAACAACAAACTGGGCATGTGGTTGTTCCTTGGCTCAGAGTGCTTGTTGTTTGGTGGTCTGATTTCGACTTACATGTTGTACCGCGGGCGTGTTGGCGAGGGTC
Organism: Actinomycetota bacterium; assembly: GCA_046051205.1. GTDB lineage: Bacteria > Actinomycetota > Acidimicrobiia > Acidimicrobiales > Ilumatobacteraceae > UBA3006. The sequence goes on along the minus strand of JBJOOQ010000014.1, from coordinate 3,842 downwards.
CTCGTCCTTCGCAGGTTTTCGACATTCCATTTACTTCGGTCAGCAGCTTCGTGTTGTTGATGAGCTCACTCACGATGGTGCTTGCTGTATCGGCAGCGCATAAGGGCGACGATCGCAACACGCACCTGTGGGTCACGGTTACCGCACTGCTCGGAGCAACATTTGTTGGTGGTCAGGTATATGAATTCACCGCGTTCTACAACGAGGGAATGGGCTTTACGACCAGCCTGTTCTCCTCAAGTTTCTACGTACTCACGGGATTCCACGGAGTTCACGTGACCGTCGGAATCATCATGCTCATGTCTACTGTTGGCATCCTCAAGCGATCCAAGGTGCCCGGCAGCAAGGCAGAAACCGTAGAAATGATCGGCCTGTATTGGCACTTCGTGGACGTTGTTTGGATCATCATTTTCACACTCATCTACTTGATTCCGGCATAAACATGACAACTGAAACACATTCATCAACCGAGCACGGCATGTCCAACGCGGGATATGTGCGGATTGCTGCAATTCTTGCCGCGATCACAGGACTTGAAGTAGCTACGTACTATGTCGATTTTGGTGCATTGTTCTTGCCATCGCTGTTAATCATGATGGCAGTGAAGTTTTACATCGTGGTGAGTTTTTTCATGCACCTCAGGTACGAAAACAAACTGTTCTCATGGGTGTTCTACGCAGGTTTGTATTTGGCAATAATTGTGTATGGAATTTTCCTCGCGACCTTCCACTTTTTCTCATAACTTGAAAATGTGAATGGCGAACCACGCATGTTCGCACTCGTAAATCCTGATCCGTGGAGATTCCAATTCCATATTGAAGTGTGGGTGTTGGTGATCGCAGTTGTTGCGAGTTATATCTATGCGATTCGGGTCATTGGGCCACGTGTTGTTACTGACGGCAAGGTAATCACACGAAAACAACTGTGGGCCTTCATCGCTGGGGCGATTCTGCTGTGGGTAGCTTCAGATTGGCCGGTGCATGATATTTCAGAAGAGTATTTGTACTCAATGCACATGTTTCAACACATGCTGTACTCATACTTCATGCCGGCGCTGATGTTAATTGCAACACCAAACTGGCTTTACGATCTCATTTTCGCCAGCGATCGTTCGCGTAGAGCAATTAACTTTTTAACAAGGCCAGTTATTGCAGGGCTGTTGTTTAACTGCGTAATCATGATTACACATATTCCGCAGATGGTGAACAGAAGTGTGTCCAATGGTCCATTGCACTACTCGCTCCACATCCTCGTGGTGGTTTCTGCGCTATTGATGTGGTCCCCAATTTGTAGCCCTGATCCAGCACGTCGTATTGGCTATGGCGGAAAGATGATCTATCTCTTCCTCATGTCGGTGGTTCCTACGGTTCCAGCAGCGTGGCTTACGTTTGCTGAGGGCACGGTCTACAAGCATTACGATATTGCTGTACGTGTGTGGGGGCTATCGGTGACGACCGATCAGCAGCTTGCTGGTGCAATTATGAAACTAGGCGGATCGATTTTCCTGTGGACCGTTGTTGTGGTGATCTTCTTCAGGCGGTTTATTGGCAACTTCTTTGCCGAAGCAAATTATGCAGCCAAGGAAAAGAGCAGTAGCAGTCGCTAGTTCCAGCGGAACAACTTGAATGCACTGAGTTGGGCCACAATTGCCCAACCGAGTAACACCACCAAGGACGATGCGCCATAATTTGATGTTGTTGAAAAGAAATCGCGCATTACATCGGCAAGTGCGCCAGATGGAGATATTCGCCCAACCCACTGCAACCATGACGGAAGATCCTGCAGAGGAAACACAATTCCACCAACCAAAAGCAGCACTAAATACAGGGCATTTTGTGCTGCCAGGTTTACTTCGCCGCGTAAGTGTCCGGCAAGGGAAAGTCCGATGCCTGAAAAGGCAAGCGTTCCGAGTGCGATGGCAAGCACCAACTTGGCAAGGTTGAGCGCACCGAGATCTGCACCGAAGAGGTAGGCGAGTCCAACGAGCAGAATCACTTGCACAATTTCGATAACGAGTACAGAGAGTGCTTTTGCCAACACCAGTCGTGGAACGCCAAGTGGGGTTGCGCCTAGGCGTTTGAGGACGAGATACGAACGCTCAAATCCGGTGGCAATACCAAGGCTGACCATGGCGGTGGACATAATTGCCAAGGCAATGATTCCGGGTAGCAAAAAATTGATGCTGCTTTGATCGCCCGTGGGAAGAATGTCGACATTGCCAAAAAATGAAAGGAGCAGCATCGGAATTCCGAGAATGAGCAGCAACTGTTCACCATTGCGAGCAAGCACGCGTAGTTCGCACGCCAATTGAACACGAAGTAATTTCATGACGCAGGTTCCGCTGTGAGTCGCCTAAACACGTCGTCTAGGCGTTGCGATCCGGCTCCAATATCGCCAATGTCGACATTGTTGGCTTTTGCCCAGTCAGTGAGTTGAACGATGACTCGCGAATCACTCGTGCCTGCGACGGTGAATTCGCTCTGTCGCGTTTGTTCGACCGTATACCCGAGGGTTGTTGATAGAGAATGTATGTCAATCAGCGAATGTGATCGGAATCGAATTTCTTCACGCCCAGAACGCAATTCATCCAGTGTTCCCGAAGCAACTACATTGCCACGATGGAATACCAGTACGTCATCGGCAATGCGTTCGGCTTCGTCGAGTTCGTGTGTTGCAACAATGACACAGCAACCGGCATCTCGTAACTCGCCGATGATGGAGCGAACAAGGTCACGGCCATTGACGTCAATTCCCGACGTCGGCTCATCAAGAAAAATGATTTTGGGAAGTGCAGCAAGAGCAAGTGCCAATGAAAGCCGTTGTTTCTCGCCACCAGACAACCTGCGGTAGGTGGTGCTTGCAACATCGTGAAGCCCAACGCGGGCAACAAGAGCGTTGGCGTCGACACCATTTCCGTACAGCGCGCAGTATTGCTGAACTAATTCGCCAACTCGCGCTGACGGATAGATACCGCCATCTTGCAACATGATTCCCATCAGACGATTGAGTTGCTTACGTTGCAGAAATGGATTAAGTCCGAGCACCTGAACCGAACCGGCAGTTGGCGAAAGAAAGCCTTCGCACGCTTCGATGGTGGAGGTCTTACCAGCGCCGTTAGGCCCAAGGATGACGGTGACGCGACCAGGTTGAGCGGTAAATGAGACGTGGTCTACGGCGGTGACATTGCCGTATTTGATGACGAGTTGCGAAACCGAAAGGCCAACACTCGTAGACGTATTCAACGCAGAACTCACGGTTCAACAGTACGCAAAGTAGGGCAGTGTCACGGGATCACACGGCTAGCCTTGTGTCACCGTGATTGACATTCGTTACCTTCGCAGCGAGCCGGACACCGTGCGCGAGCTGATGGCGCGCCGTAATAAGCCCGAATTGATCGGTTTGCTCGACGAGGCTCTGGGCTTTGACGGCAGAATGCGAGAAATCACCGCAGAACGTGACGCGATTCGCCAGCAGGTAAACGAATTATCGAAGCAGGTCGGAACGCTTCGTCGCAGGCTGAGAGCAGGTCGCTTGGCGAGAAAGAGCAGTCGCTCGCAGCAGAGACCGATGAGGTGACCGCGCAACTCAAAGACGTGTTGCTGCGCCTGCCGAATATTCCCCATGCGGATGTTGTGGCGGGTGCGGATGATTCGCAAAACCCAACCATTACAGGACCGAATAATTTGCCAGCAACATTTGCTGAGCATCAACGTGTTGCTCACTGGGACACGGCGACGGCGCTCGGCATTCTCGATAACGAACGCGCAGTGAAAATCAGTGGCGCGATGTTTACGATGCAACGCGGAGCGGGAGCAACGCTTGCTCGTGCTCTGTGCCAGTAC
>JBJOOQ010000013.1:0-23936 GCA_046051205.1 Actinomycetota bacterium | reverse complement strand
TGCGCATCTTTCACGTATGGAGTTGTTAGACGCTCTTCCGAATTCACCGACTCGAAGTTGAAGCGACCTCGGTCGCACAACCATCCCCAGTTCACTGGGTCAATGTCAACACCCTGATAACGAACCAATTCGTCACGGCTGCTTTGCACCACCGTGCGACAACCGACTGAGCACGTTGTGCATGTGCTCTCTGTTTGGTCCAAGTCCCAGGGACGAGCCTTGAAGCGATACGGCTTTGCAGTTAATGCACCAACTGGGCAAATCTGCACGGTGTTACCTGAGAAATAGCTACTGAATGGTTCGTCTGGGAAGGTCATTACCTGCGTGTTGTTGCCACGACTGGTGAATGAAATCAGCGCGTCACCTGCAACTTCATCGGCAAAGCGCGTGCAACGATCGCACAAAATGCAACGCTCGCGATCCAAAAACACATTGTCGCTAATTGGAATTGGCTTTTCGTAGTGACGCTTCTCTTCTACATAGCGACTTTCGCCGGGGCCGTGGCTAAATGCTTGGTCTTGCAACGGACACTCGCCACCTTTGTCGCACACTGGACAATCGAGCGGGTGATTCGCGAGCAACAACTCGAGAACACCTTCCTGAGCCTTTTTCACTTGCTCGGTTTCGGTGCGAACTACTTGACCTTCGGCAACTGGTGTCATGCACGACACCACCATCATTGGGCCGCGCGGTCCTTCAACTTCAACCAAGCACTGGCGACACATGCCAGCTGGTGCCATGCGTGGGTGGTAACAAAAACGCGGAATGAAATCGTTCGACTTATCTGCTGCAGCAATGATCAAGTCACCTTTGCGCGCAGAGACGACCTTGCCGTTAATGGTGAGGCTGACTGCGTTTGGATCAATAGGTGTTGAATTTGTTGGATCAACTGTGGTCATGATGCAGCTCCAACGGCAGTAACAGGAATAGTGATTCGCTTGGTCACGCGAGCTTCAAATTCACTTCTAAACAAGGTGAGTGCAGAGTGAATTGGCGCATATGCAGATGGACCAACGAAGCAAATGGTGGTCATCTTGTATGGGAATGGAACTGCTGAAAGACCCAATGCCTCATTTGATGCGTGTGGGAAATCGCCAGGACAAATGCTGGTTCCTACTTCAATGAGTTGCTGCAGGTCTGCATCAGTTCCCGTGCCGTTAACAACGCGGGTAAGAATTCGCTCCAACCATGTTCCGCCTTCACGACATGGAGTGCACTTACCGCACGATTCGTGTGCATAGAAATGTGTGAGCGTGAGCGCTGCTGCAGGAATGTCAGTGGTCTCGTCCATCACCATGATTGCGCCAGAACCAAGCATCGAACCTGCTGGCCCAACTTGGCTGGCTTCGAATGGAAGATCCAATTGATCGGGTGTAAACCACGGTGCAGATCCACCACCTGGAACAAATGCCTTCAACTTGTTTCCGTTGCGAATACCACCGCAGAACTCTTCTCCGTACAGCAAGTCGCGGAATGTGGTGGTGCCGTTAATGATTTCGTACACACCTGGGCGCTTCACGTGTCCTGAAACTGCAACCATGCGAGTTCCCGGTGAAGTCTTGGTGCCAATTGCCGTGTAGGCCTCAACACCATTGCGAATAAGCCATGGCAAGTTGGCCAGCGTTTCTACGTTGTTCACGATGGTTGGCTGTCCGTACAAACCATTTGCTGCTGGGAAGAACGGCGGCTTCAGTCGTGGCATTCCACGATTACCTTCAAGGCTCTCAATCAATGCTGTTTCTTCTCCAACAACATAAGCACCGGCACCCCAGTGCAACACAATGTCGACTGAGAACTTTGAACCCAAAATGTTTTTGCCGACATAGCCAGCTGCATAAGCCTCATTCAGCGCAGTGGCAACACGTTCTTGCGCAAGTGCCATTTCACCGCGGATGTACAAGAAACACTGCGACAGACCTGCTGCGTAACACGCGATAAGGCAACCTTCAATCAACTGGTGCGGGTCGCGCTCCATGAGCAAACGGTCTTTGTACGTACCGGGTTCGCTCTCGTCGCCGTTCACTACCAAATAACGTGGCCACACTTGCTGCGGAGTAAGGCCCCACTTTGTTCCCGCAGGGAAACCAGCGCCGCCGCGGCCGAGCACGGTTGCACCCTTCACCTCTTCGTGAATATCTGCAGCTGGCTTCGCAAGTGCTTTGCGAAGTGCTGCATATCCATCAGTCGCTAAGTAGCGCTCAATGGTGTACGAATCGGTGTATTCGAAACGTGAAGTAACCACTTTCGGACGATCGCCGGCAACAAACCCTGGTGCATGTGGGTAAGAACTCATAGTGCAGGCTTCCCATCTAGCCAAGCTGGGCCTTCGGTTACATCTTCTGGAGCAACTGCACCAACACCCTTGTCTGCCGGAATGCGTTGACGAACTTTTGCGAGCACACCATGCGCTGGAATTTCGTCAGCAAGCTTTCCTGAACGCAAATCATCAATCAAGTTGTCGAAGTCGGTTGGAGTGACACGGAATCGGTAGCGATAGTTCACTTGCAGTGTTGGCGCTTCAGTGCATGCTGCCTGACACTCAGCATGTGCCAGCGTGAACAGACCATCTGCAGTTGTTCCACCTGCCTTCACACCAAGTTTGTGTTCGGCGTGGTGCATGAGTTCAGCAGCACCCATCAACGCACATGACATGGTTCCGCACATGTTGATGAGGTATTTGCCCACAGGTTCAAAACGGAACATCTCGTAGAACGTTGCTGTTCCATACACCTCAGCCGAAGTGACTCCAACAAGTTCGCCAAGTTGCACCATTGCTTCGCGCGTGATGTACCCGTTTTGCTCTTGCGACAAATGCAACAACGGAATCAGTGCGGACTTTGGTCGTGGATAGCGACCAATAATTTCCTTCGCAATCACCACGTTTGCATCGGTCAATCGGCTCATCGGTCTACCTCGCCAAGCACTGGGTCAATAGAGGAAATGACGGCAACAGCATCAGCAACTAGGCCACCACGCATCATGTGTGGAAGTGCTTGCACGTTTACAAATGAAGGAGCACGAACATGCATGCGATATGGGGTTGGAGACCCATCGCTGGCGATATAGCAACCAATTTCGCCGCGTGGACTTTCGATGGCTACATACACTTCGCCTTCAGGCACTTTGAAACCTTCGGTGAAGATCTTGAAGTGGTGAATGAGAGCTTCCATTGACTCGTCAATACGAGCACGTGGTGGTGGGGTTACCTTCTTGTCTTGAATGCGATAGTCACCACTTGGAACACGATCAAGAATCTGGCGAACAATACGCATTGACTCGCGAATTTCATTTAAGCGAATTGCGTAACGGTCAAAGGCATCGCCATAACTTCCAACAATCACATCAAACTCGAGTTTGTCGTAATGCATGTACGGCATGTCGCGACGCAAGTCCCAAGCCAAGCCAGTACTGCGCAAAATTGGGCCAGTGGCACCGAGCGCAATCGCTTCTGCCTGCGTAATTACACCAACGCCTTGCAGACGCTCGCGCCAAATTGGCTGGTTGGTCATGAGTACGTCGTACTCGCCCAAACGGTCTGGCAACATGTCCAAAATTGACATCACATCGTCGCGCCAATCGGCTGGCAAGTCTGCTGCAACTCCGCCAGGACGAATGAAGTTGTGATTCATGCGCAGCCCAGTGACTTTTTGGAAGAAGCGCAACACCACTTCGCGCTCACGCCATCCGTACAACATCATGGAAACGGCACCAATGTCCATGCCGTTTGAAGCCATAAACAATAAATGGCTGCTCATGCGATTCAGTTCAGACAACAACATGCGAATCCACACTGCGCGTTCTGGAATATCGCCGTCGATACCGAGCAGTTTCTCGGTCGCCATGCTGAATACCAGTTCATTATTCAAAGGCGACAGGTAGTCCATGCGTGTCACATTTGTTCCACCTTGCATGAAGGTGAGTGACTCGCCAGTCTTTTCCATTCCCGTGTGCAAGTAGCCAATAATTGGCTTGCATCGCAATACGGTTTCGCCCTGGAGTTCGAGCATCAGTCGCAACACGCCGTGGGTACTTGGGTGCTGTGGCCCCATGTTGATGATCATGGTCTGATCTTCGCCCGGGTCGGCCTCTACTTCAGCAAGGAGCGCAGCGTCAGCCTCGCTCATGCGCAACACTGCACCAACTTCGCGCATCACTTCTTTTGCGGTCAGTTCAGAACGTGAACGAAGCTCTTGATTGCCTTCGTTGGTTCCCGCTGCTGCAGAAATCATGGTGTCACTTTCGCGCGGGGTCACGATGCGGCTCCCTTGAATTGCACAGGGATTCGACCTTGTGCATAGTCCTTGCGCAGTGGGTGACCCTGCCAATCTTCTGGCATCAAAATGCGTGTGAGGTCTGGATGACCGGCAAATGAGATGCCGAACATGTCAAATACTTCGCGTTCCATTGCTTCCGTACCTGGGTACAAGTCAAACAATGACTCGATGTTTGGGTCGGACTCGCTTACTTGCACACGAACGCGAAGGCGCTCGCGCTTGCTGAGCGACAACAAGTTGACGACTAATTCAAAACGTTCTGGCGAAACACCAGCAGGCAACGTGCGTGAGGCATGGGTCAAAAAATCAACTGCAGTGAGGTCGGCACACATTTCATAACCATCATCAACAAGCTTTTTCATCGTTGACATGTATGACGACTTGGGAACAAACAGCACTGCTTGTCCACGCGAATCACCAAGCAGGCAACCGTGCAAGGTCGCAGGTGTAGCGGTTTCTTCGGTGGTCACGAGAATTACCTCGACCCAAGAATGACTGGAGTAGTAATTCCTGCTGGAATTTCTTGAATATGCACGTTCGCACCAGCACCGCTGGTTGCGCGACGGCGCATGATTTCGCCATCTTCAATGAGTTGGTGCAAGGTTTCAATTGCGTGAATCAACGTTTCTGGTGTTGGTGGGCATCCAGGCGCATACACATCAACAGGAACAACTTGGTCAACACCTTGAACGATGGCGTAGTTGTTAAACATTCCGCCGCTACTTGCACACACACCCATGCTGATCACCCATTTAGGTTCCATCATTTGGTCGTACACCTGACGTAACACTGGCGCCATCTTTTGGCTTACACGTCCAGCAACAATCATGATGTCTGCCTGACGCGGAGATGCGCGGAACACTTCCATTCCAAATCGTGCAAGGTCGTAGTGCGGTGCTCCGGTGCCCATCATTTCGATTGCACAACAGGCAAGACCGAATGTTGCGCCCCAACTTGAGCGTGAGCGCGACCACTTGACTAGGTCTTCAATGCGACCAGTGAGGAAGTTGTGGTCTATGCCTTCTAGGCCATCATCAAGAACGTTGCGTACAACTCCCATTACGCGGCTGCTCCTTCGTTGCGACCTTCAAAACCCACACGGCGAATGGTGCTGCTTGACGTACGCAAGCCAGATGTCATTGGGTTGTTTACATCGTTGTCGAGGCGCACAGCCTTCTTGATTGGACCCCAGTCAAGTGCGCCACGAGCAATTGCGTAAACAAAAGCCGAAAAGAACACTGCGCTGAATGCCAGCATCTCGAAAAACGCATAAGGACCAAGCGCTGCATGTGACACTGCATATGGATAGACAAAGATGATTTCAATGTCGAACATGATGAACAACATGGCGATGATGTAAAAACTGACTGGGAAACGCTCAGGTGCTTCGCGGCTAGGAACAATTCCGCATTCGTAAGGAGCTGACTTCGCAGTGTTTGGACGTCGTGGTGCCAGTATTTTTGATGCGACGAGACTGATTGCGCCAAACAGCACAGCAAGTGTCGCCAACACCACTATCGGAAGATACTGACCCACGAAAACCCTTAAGCCTTAACAGGCGATTTGTCACTGGCGAGATTTTCGCGAAGGAAAAGTTCTCGACGGTGAAGCAGCCAACACAAAATGACGAAAATCAGACCTGATCCAAACGTGATCATGATGGCTGGTTGACGCTTTGCACCAAGGTCGCGGATCATATAGATGTAGCGGTGTGGTTGTGTTTCGTCAGCAACTGGACGAGCAGGTGCACGACCAGGTTCGGTTCGCTGAGGAACGATAGGAACTACTTCAACCAAGGCGTATCGCGCTTTATGGAAGAACGCCACGAAGTCGAGCGAGTCGTTGATCTTTGGAAAGCGTTCTCCGCCACGGTCGTATACCGCAATGTTCAAATACTCACCTGCAGCAAATTCTTCAGCCTCAATCTGCAAGATTGCATCAGATGCTGCAATTGCCTGTCCACGCTGTGGATCTGCTTCATCAAGAAGTCTCCAACCCTCTTCTTGAAACTGAGCAGAAGCATTCTTGGCTGCTTCTGTCGGAGTCGCAGCAGATTCAACCGAACTCTCCAATATGCCCGCTGCAGCAAGCAAGCTGGAGTCACGAATAATCGTGACCGGTTCTGCAGGTTTCCATGATGGTTCTGGACCTTTTAAACCAATTCCATATGTCCACCACACTGCAGCCATCACGGTTATCCAGCCGAACAATGCAGACAGCACAATGAGGAAACCTAAACGTGCACCCAAGTTCGTTCCGACAACGAGGTAGCTGCCGCCAATCAAAACAATGACCATCAAAATGACGACTACAGCGCCGCGAATTTCTGGTTGCCATGAAATTGCTAAGAGAGTTGACAACATTTACAGACCTCGCACGTAATCGACGATTGCATTGATTTGTTCTTCGGTCAGCATGGCACCAAACGCTGGCATACGACCGCTTCCCTGACCTTGTTCGCCATAGCGCTTGCCGTATTCGCTGCCGCCCTTGATGAAATTCATCATGTCGTTCTTGACTGGGAATTGACGAACGGACGACCCGCCTGTGAGGTTTGGACCAAGTGCTCCACCACCAGTGATTTGTGGGTCACCGTATGACCAACCCTTTGTATGGCAACGAGCACAAGAATAATTTCCACCACCCAAATCAAGATTGAACAACGCCTCACCTAGCGATGAGTAAGTTCCTGCAGCAACCAATCGTTCTGCTTCAGCAGTAATTTCATCTTGCTTTTCCTTCGGCAAATGTCCGCCATCGCAAATGCGAGGGTCGGCATCGACAACGGTGCAGTTTTCACGAGGAATTTGAATGCTCTTCAAATACGCCAAAACAGTTTCAATTTGCTGTTCGTTCATAGGCCCGCCACCAACTACGCCCCATGGCGACATTGGTGAGAATGGGCGACCATATTCAAGAATGAAACGCACTTCACTTTGACTGAATCGATAGAAAATGGTGTTCAATGCTGGTGACTTCCAGCTCACTTCACGAACTTCACCAGTCTTTGAATCGGTCAGTGCGTATACCGCTGCACCTCCAGCGCCTTTTGTTCCACCATGGCAACCCGCACAGTTAAATCCACCGTTAGCGGTCACGTCGTAAAGACGACTGCCCCATGATGCAAAGCGATGATCCCAGCCGTTTCTTGCGCCTTCTTGACGACCTGGTTCAAGAATCCAATACAGCGGCAATGCAAGCGTGATGATTGCAAGAAATGCGATTCCGATGAGCTGCGTACGCTCGATTTTCTTTCCTTCAAGAACTTCGTCGTCGTAATACGGCTTGCGGTTTGCAGCAAGCTTGATTTCTGATCCGATCTCGGCACGACTCTTGCGAATGTTGCTAAGGCCATAAATCGCCCAACCAATCAACGCAATGATCAGGAAAAACCAAGACAAATTGGTAGTTACGTCAGCAAACATCAGTGCGAACCTCCACCCACGCAGTGCGGGCCTTCAGCTTCTTGACCAGTGGTGTTGGTACCAATTGGTGGACCACCAAACACGGTTCCCGTATCAACGACAACAACGCCGTTAGCAACCGATACACCGAAGCGATCCATGCCGCGAGGTGCTGGACCACCCTTCTTTTCGCCAACACGATTGAATTGCGAACCGTGACAAGGGCATTCAAACCACTGTGAACTGAGGCAGTCCGGAACACGACATCCAAGGTGCGGACACTTTTGGTAAAGCGCAATGATTCCGCCTTCAAGTCCCGCATAAACCGGAGCCTGATGGCCATAAGCAACTTGTCCTTTAGACAACGATTCCTTTGGGTACTCGGTGATCCACGCACGAGCCTGTGGCATGTACAAGAAGCCTTTGTTTGCACGAATTTGAGTAATCACATCAGTCAAGTTTCCAATGGTGATCTTTGAACCGAAACCACCAGATGAACTTGTCCAAAGGAATGCGATGAGGGATGCACCGAAGCCACCGAGGCTTGCGCTCATCAGCGTGACAATCGCACGGTTAAAGAACTTACGACGCGTTACGCCAAGCGCTTCCGCATCAGGGGCAACCCAAGGTTCAATTTCGGCCTTTGGCGCTGCAACGATTGCAGAGTTCTGCTTGCGCACAACTGCTTCAAATTGGCGACCGGTGAGCTGCTCTGGATCTACTGCGCCGCGATCCTTCTTGCGTGTTTCGCGGGCAAGTGTTCCCGTTCCACGAACACCCGAGGCGCGCGACGAGGTCAGCACAACGCCAACTCCGGCGATGATGAGGACCGCGATTGCGATGGTGATGATCTGAATTGTTGTCATATATATACGTCTCGCTTTAGAGCTCGAAGAAGATTCCGTCACGCCATGGGAACGTGAAGTTGTAGCCAGGTCCACGGAAGAACGAACTCACGATTACGAGTACGGCCCAGAACATCAAGAAGATCGTAAACATGCTGGTCATGAACTTGCGATCTTCTGGCTTGTTTGAAACGGTTTTGTCAAGGAACGGAGCAAACATCAACGCCACAAGACCAACGGTTGGAAGTGTCACACCAGCAATCATTGGATGGAACATGGTGAGCAATTCCTGAAGACCAAGGAAGTACCACGGTGCTTTCGAAGGGTTTGGTGTTTGGTTGAAGTTTGCAGCTTGCATCAACGGAGCGTTCACTACCCACGAGAACACAAACAAGAACGCGGTGCACGCAAGTGCGGCAACAAATTCAACTGCAAGCAAGTGTGGCCATGTGTGCACTTTGTCCACTGGCTCGGACTTAACGTCTTGAATTGATCCCGACTTAACGACGGTAAGCAAACGCTGCGTGTGTCCACCAGGACCAGCGGCCATAGGAACGTTTCCTTCTGCAGGAGCAGTAACTACTGCGCCGCTTGGCTTTTCGGCAACGGCAACTGAGCCACCGGCTTTTGCTGCCTTGCTGCGCTCAAGGAGGTGCGCAGGAATACGTGAGTCACCCGATGCTTCGCCTTCAGTTGAAGCACCAGCTTCTGCTGCTGCCTTTTCGCGTGCAGCTTGTGCGCGCTTCAGGAGGTGTTCTGGAATTTCAGTCATTGCTGATCATCCTTTCAATATTTGAATACATCACAATGGACCCGAGATTCCGCCATCTTTGCGCACGCGCCAGAAGTGAATGGCCAAGAAAATCACGGTGACAAATGGGAAGAGCAACACGTGCAACACGTACCAACGCAACAGTGTTTCAGCACCAATTTCTACGCCACCGAGCAACACGAATCGAACTTGAGAACCAATGACTGGCGAGTACCCCATCATGTTGGTACCCACCGCAACCGCCCAGAGCGCGAGTTGGTCCCACGGCAAGAGGTATCCAGTAAATGAAAGCAACAGCGTCAGTGTGAGCAGAATAACTCCGACCACCCAGTTGAATTCGCGAGGTGCTTTATATGCACCGTGGTAAAACACGCGAGCCATGTGCAAGAACACGCTGAGCACCATGAGGTGAGCACCCCATCGGTGCATGTTGCGCACCATCAATCCGAACGTCACCGACGTCTGCAAAGACTGAATGTCTTGCCAAGCATTTGCTGCCGTTGGTCGGTAGAAGAACATCAAGAAAATGCCCGTAACCGTGAGCAAAATGAACAAAAAGAAGCTGAGTCCGCCGAGGCACAGTGTGTAACTGACCTTCACCGCGTGACGCTTTACCTTCACTGGGTGCAAGTGGTACAGCACCGAGTTCATGATTACGTACGAACGGTTACGCGGTGAGTCGGTGTATCCCTTGCGGAAGATTGAACCCGGGCGGAAAATTGAGTTCCACGCCTGGCTTCCCTGCAATGTTTCACCCAACTTCGCTGCACGCTCTTTCAGCGTGAGGCGAGGCTTTTCTTCAATTGTGCTTGCCATATGTTTCTCCGTATCCTGAAACTTCTACAACCGCATGCCGTATGCGTAGCCGTGGTTTGGTGTTCGTGTGTGTGAGTCGCCAGTTGCAGCAGGTGCTCCAACTTTTCCGAGAATGATTACGCCTGTTGGGCAGCGGTCGACGCACAAGGCGCAACGAGTGCACACGTCGTCGTCAATAATGAACAACACATTGTCGCTTGGGTCTGACCCTGGCATTTCCGTGCCCTGCGCTTCAGCGATTGCATCGGGGTTCACCATGTGAATGCACTTCCATGGACAAATGTCCACGCAGCCTTCACACATAATGCATTCGCTTTGGTCAATATGAATGAACTGCTTTGGCTTTACAGCCTTCGATAGGTAGTCAGCATCCACTTCAACGAGTTGATACTCGTCAGACCACAAGGGCATCGGTGGATTGGCGTCGGTCTTTGTCATGTCAATTAGCCCTTACGAACCAATGGTCGGCCATACGACGAGGTTGCAATTGCCTTCGGCTTCACTTCGCCGCGCTTTTGCCACCAATTGAACATCTTCACCATGAGAGTCATCAATACAACATGGATAAGCACCACGATCGTGTCGCGGATGGCTTCATAGCTCAGGGTGAATGGAAACTGTCCACCAAATGCTTTTGGCTTCAACAAGTCGAAAGGTCCGAAAATCAATTTGTCTTTGCGCCATCCGAGATTCTTGTCTGCATGGTCAATGAATTGGTGAGGAACTACACCAAAGGCAATAAACAACACGGCGAAAACATAGACAGCACCAAACATGGTCTCTCCCCATGTTGCTTTGCGGTCAACTGGACGGCGCTTACCTACCCAATAGATGCCAAACGTCATCGCGAGTGTGAGGGCGAGTGAGAAGATGAACGCTTGGTTCACTCCCGGCCATCGAAGAATGTCTATTGCCAGCATGGTTTGCAGGGATGCCTTTCCTCGTGAAATCTGTAACGAGACTAGTCGGGCATTCCTCAAATAGGTGAAAAGAGCGAGGTTGTGCAATCGTGCGATCCTGTGACGTTGAGCACCAGATTTCGGGCAGTCAATCGGACTGAAATTTCCGATTTC
Source organism: Actinomycetota bacterium (assembly GCA_046051205.1). GTDB lineage: Bacteria > Actinomycetota > Acidimicrobiia > Acidimicrobiales > Ilumatobacteraceae > UBA3006. The sequence continues at coordinate 12,752 of JBJOOQ010000013.1, read as the reverse complement.
CGCCAGACAGTCCCTAGTGTTTAACTGCTCCCTGCTCGGTGATTTAGAGTGGGGAACGATCATTGTCGAGGGCATAGCCCTCATCGGCACACGACATATACGAGGAACACTGTGACTGAAATACCCGAACACCTACTCAAGCGTTCGAAGGAACGACGGGAAGCTGCTTCGGGCGGTGCGAGTTCAGACTCTGGAGCATCTACACCTGCCACAACTTCGTCTGCACCTGCAGTTGCAAAACCAACTGCCCCGGTTGTTGCCTCTGCTCCTGTACCTAAGCCAGACCCGAGTTATGTAGTTGCCGCCAAAACGCGCAAAAAAATCCCGTTCTGGGCAATGGCAACACTCAGCCTTCTCCCACTATGGGCATTTATGTACTTAATCGCATTGAAGCCACAGGAAAAAGAAGTTGAAGGTCCAATGGCTATTGGTGCAACCGTTTATGGCACGTGTGCAGGTTGCCACGGCGCAGCAGGTCAAGGTGGCGCAGGTCGCGTGTTTGCTGGTGGCGAAGTGTTGAAAACCTTCCCAAAGATTGAAGACATGTTGAACTTCGTCTACACGGGCAGCCAGCCATATGTTGCAGCAGGCATTGCTTACTACGGAGATCCAAATCGTGAAGGTGGCGGGCACGCACCGCTTTCCTACAACGGAAACCCAATGCCACAACAAGGTGAAAAAGCTGGCGGAGGACTCACCGAGTACGAAATTCTCGGCGTTGTTTGTCACGAGCGTTATGCCATTGGTGGTGCAGACCCAGCCAGCGAAGAATGGAAAGAAGAGTACGAGACTTGGTGCTCACCAGAGTCTGAAATCTTCCTTGCACTTGAAAATGGTTCGACTTCATTCGACACCATTGATAAAGACTTTGCAATGTTGACGAAGCCACCTCATGCAGTTGGCACAACAGCACGCGAATCTGCAAAATAGAAATTGGCCTACGGGCCGGTGCACACCACTTCTGTGATTTGGTCTTGATACAGATTTAGCATTGAGATTGCATTCCCATCTGGGAACTTGTTGATGAAGTCGCGTAGTGATGTTGTTTCTGTATCGCAGTTGCGCACTGTTGGAGTAGCAAGTGGAACCACCCATCCATTGCTCAATACACCCAAGTCACCACCTTGCAACATGTCCACAAGAGTTGGAAGCGTCAAGATTTCTTTTCCGTTACTTGCATCAGCAGGTACGAGTGCAAACCACAACACACCTGTTCCCAATGTGTCGGCAACAAGCACACATGAATAAGGAGTTGTTGGCAATTCACAAGTCACTTCACCGGGCGTGCCATCGACAATGCGCAGTATCCGACCATCATCAAGAGAAAGCGTTGCATCGCCAGCAGACTTGCCATTAGACACCTGCCAACCCTCACCAAATTCTGTCGTGGTTACTGCAGCAACGACATCAATTACGCGACCATTTGCACCGCTGGTTGATGATCCTCGATTCACCACAAGCAACATGACAAACACCAAAGCTGACGCACCAAGCAACATGCCGAGCGCTGCCCACAACCTTGCGGTGAAGAAATAACGCATGCAGTAAATCTATTGCGCGCGAACCGCTGCGAGTGCAGCACGTTCAGTGCGCTCAGCAAGTTGTTGCATAACTGAATCGTTATGTCCAAGCCCAACAAATAGTGCTTCGTATGCTCCTGGAGCTAACGCCACTCCTTCAGCCAACATGGCATGGAACAACCGCGCGTACATCTTTTCATCGGTCTGCTTTGCTTCGTCGAAGTTTGTTGGAGTGTTTGGTCCAAAGAAAGCTCCAACAAGCGTTCCTACTACTGGGAATTGCGCAACAATTCCAGCACTTGAACATGCATCGCGCAGCAATGTTGCTAACGCGCGAGCACGCGCGCCAAGTTCCATATATACGTCTGGAGTGAGTTCATTCAACGCTGCAAGACCAGCCGCAGTTGCCAACGGATTACCCGCAAGAGTTCCTGCATGAAACACTTTGCCAATTGGTGTGAGATTTTCCATCACTGCACGCGATCCACCGATTGCGCCTATTGGCAAACCACCACCAATTACTTTGCCGAAGCATGTGATGTCTGGCTTCACGTCGTACTTTGCCTGTGCTCCACCTTGGCCAATACGGAATCCCGTAATGACCTCGTCAAAAATGAGTAACGCACCAGCCTTGTCGCACGCTGCGCGAAGACCTTCAAGGAAACCAGGTGCTGGTGCAACTACACCCATGTTCGCTGCCACTGGTTCAACAATGACCGCTGCAACATCGTCGCCAATTTCTGGAACAACGTTGTAAGGAACGACCAACGTATTTGCAACTGCTTCTTCTGGAACACCCGCGGTGCCCGGAATTCCAAGTGTTGCTATGCCGCTTCCACCTGCTGCAAGCAGCGCATCTGTTGCACCATGAAAGTTTCCGTAGAACGTGATGATTCGCTTGCGGCCAGTTGCTCCGCGAGCAAGACGTACTGCAGTGCTTGTCGCTTCAGTGCCACTGTTCATCAATCGAACACGCTCACAACTTGGCACTCGTTCACGAATTGCTTCTGCCAATTTCATTTCACGAGGCGTTGGTGCACCAAATGACGTTCCATCACCTGCTGCGTCACGCAAAGCTGCAGTAATTGCAGGATGAGCGTGGCCCAAAATGACCGCGCCATAGCTTTGTACCAAGTCGATGTAACGATTTCCCTCAACATCAACAATGTGTGCACCTTCTCCGCGAGCAACGATGTACGGCTCGCCGCCAACCGATTTGAATGCGCGGATTGACGAATTCACACCACCAGGAATGACATTGGCTGAGCGTTCGTAGAACGTGTGGTTTGAGGCAATTGCTTTGCCTGTGCACACAGTTGCAGTGCAACCTGCAGAAACACACAGAGATGGATGACAAAACGGAATGGTCACTGCAACTCCTATTGTTGGGTTTCGGCGAACCAGCGCGCGAAATAGGTCAAGATAATGTCTGCGCCTGCTCGCTTTACTGCGGTCAATTGTTCAACTGCAACGGTGTCGTGATCGATCCAACCATTTGCTGCTGCTGCCTTGATCATGGCGTACTCGCCACTTACGTGATACGCAGCAACCGGAACATCTACTCGCTCACTCACCGATGCGATCACATCGAGATAGCTCATCGCTGGCTTTACCATCACGATGTCTGCACCTTGCTCAATATCTGCCGCAACTTCGCGAAGCGCTTCGCGCGCGTTGCGCCAATCTTGTTGGTAGCCCTTGCGATTACCGCCACCAGCAATTTGTACGTCTACCGCGTCGCGGAACGGGCCATACAAACCAGAGGCGTACTTTGCTGAATACGCCATGATCGCAGTGTCAAGGAAACCGGCGCCGTCAAGTGCTGCGCGAATTGCGCCTACTTGCCCGTCCATCATTCCGCTCGGTGCAACCACTTGAGCACCTGCTTGTGCTTGTGCCAATGCAGCCTTGCAATAAATCTCGAGCGTTGCATCGTTGTCAACATCACCTTTTGCATTGAGTACGCCACAGTGTCCATGCGAGGTGTATTCGTCTACGCACAAGTCGGCCATTAACACAATGCGATTGCCCAACTCTTCGCGAAGTTCACGCAATGCAACCTGCACAATTCCATTTGGATCAAATGCACCCGAGCCAACTTCATCTTTAATGGCTGGAACACCAAACAAAATGACCGCTGGAACACCAAGATCGGCAAGCGCACGTACTTCTTCCTTCAAAGACTCACGTGTGTGCTGCATTACTCCAGACAACGAAGAAATGGGTTGCGGCGAAGAAATACCTTCGCGAACAAACAACGGTGCAACTAGATCGGAAACTCCAAGTCGAACCTCTGCAACGAGTTCTCGTAGTGCGGGGCTTTGACGAAGACGACGGGGTCGAGATTGCGGAAACGCCATGCCAGTAAGGCTACGGGGTCGTTTACGCGAATACGCCAGCAAGCGCTGCAACAACGCCTGTGGTTGAGGCTTCGCGTGAAACGGCGCTAATTGTCATTCCGCATTCAACTGCTACTCGTTGCGTTGGTTCGCCGATGGCAACAACTTTTCCATTTACTTGTGGTCCGGCCTGTGCACACCACGAACGCACGGCAGAACCAGACGCAACCAACACTGCATCAGCAGTACGAATTTCACCAACTTGTACATCAGTAAGCAAACAATGTTCTGTCTTGTACGCGGCAACATCATCTACGCGCATGTTGCGGTCTCGCAAAATACGCACCACCTCGCCACTGGTTTCCTGCGCTTGAACTACCAGTACTTTTCCAGATGACATCGGAAATTCTTCTGCAAGCGATTTTCCATTTGCAGAACTCGGAACAAAGTCCACAACACGTGCAAATGCATGCGCTGTTGCACTTCCAACAGCGGCAAGCTTTGGACTGGTTGCCCCACTTGACAAATACGGAGCAACACGCGAAGCGCCATTGGCTGATGTGCATAAGACCCATTCATATTCACTGACGTTGCGCATCGCTTGTTCGAAGGCAAATCCCTCATCGTCTGGCTGTGAAATCTCAATCAGTGGAACAACCACACACTTGGCACCACGCTCTTCAATTGCGCGTTGCAATTCCTTCGCCTGCGCTCGCGGGCGTGTAACAACGATGCGCTTTCCCGAAAACGTACTTTCAATCATGCCAACGCAGATTGCGACTTTCGAGCAAGTTCACGAGCAAACTCATGTGCATCAGCTGATGGCACAGTCTCTACAAACTTCACATGTCGGTCCGAATTCGTTGCGCCTGTTGCCATAAATGTTGAAAACACATTCGCATCATTGACGTAAGCGCCAACTGGCATTGAACAACCCGCGCCAAGTTCTGCGAGAAATGCGCGTTCTATCTCCACAGCAAAACGCGTGCGAGCGTGATCAATTCCAGAAATTGCAGCAAGCGTGTCGTCGTCTCCTTCTCGACATTCAACTGCAACACAACCCTGTCCAATCATTGGAACAAAATCAGTTGTCACAAGCTCTTCTGCAATTCGATCTGTTATTCCAAGCACTTGCATGGCTGCAATTGCCATCACGATGGACCCATTGTTAGGAATCTTTTCAAGGCGAGTGTGAATGTTTCCACGCAACTCCACAAACTTCAGGTCGGGACGAACAGTAAGCAGTTGCGCTCTGCGTCGCACCGAACCAGTGGCAACTGTTGCACCAAGTTCAAGATCACTCAACGACTTGCCTACTAACGCATCGCGTGCATCGCGTCGTTCACACCACGCACCAATCACTAAACCTTCTGCATGTTGAGATGGAAGATCTTTTGCCGAATGAACCGCGATGTCTGCATCGCCCCGAAGCACTGCCTGCTGTACTTCCTTAACAAAGATTCCCTGGCCACCAATTTGATGCAGCGGCTGATCTTTGTTCTGATCGCCAAGGGTTTCGACAAACACCAACTCAACCGGCATGCCTGTTGCTGAAGTGATTGACTGTGCGACGACCTCTGCCTGTGTTCGCGCCTGTGCGCTAGAACGCGTGGCGAGTCGGATCATTCGATGTCGAATAAATCGCGAAGCGCTGCGGCAATGCGTTCACCCTGCGGGGTGCCGGCGCTGTGCTTGAGTTGCAACGAAGGGCTGTGCAACAACTTGGCAACAACTGCCTTGCTCATTGCATCAACTGCATCGCGTTGTTCTGCGCTCAGGCCAGAAAGCTTTGAAGAGAATCGCTCAACCTCTGCGCGCCTTATGGTTTCTGCTCGTTCGTGCAACTCGGCAACGAGTGGCGCAGCTTGGCGCGCCTTCACCTCTTGTCCGAAACGTTCCACTTCTTCTCCCACAATGCGCCGAACTTCCTCGGCTTCCTGCTGACGTGCATCTATTCCAGTCTGTGCCCAGTCGCGAAGGTCATGCAAGTCACGCAGCGTGACGCCTGGCAAATCGCCAACCTCGTGTTGAACGTCGCGCGGAACTGCAATATCAACAATTAATAGTGGGGTTCCATTTGAGCGCTCTCGTGCAAGCCGAACATCTTCAACTGAAATGATTGCTTCACCTGCACCAGTGCACGTAAGCACAACATCTGCATTGCCAATTGCGTCATGCAGTTCGTCAATATGACTCACCACTGCACCAACAGAATCTGCGAGTTGCTGCGCGCGTTCGCGGCTTCGGTTCATAACCGTAACGCTTTGAGAACCTGCGCTTCCGAGTGCACGTGCGATGCCTGCACCCATGTCGCCGGCACCAATGACCAACACACGTCGACCCGACATCGTTCCCAAAATATCTGTCGCCATTTCAACTGCAGCATGTGAAACCGACGCCGTGGAACGGCTAATCGATGTTTCTGTTCGCGCACGCTTGCCTACTTCAAGAGCGTGACGGAACAACATATTGAGCGAGGTTCGTGCAGTTGTTTCGGTGCGAGCTTTGTCCCATGCGTTGCGAACTTGGCCAAGAATTTCGGTTTCACCAAGCACTGCAGAATCGAGACCAGAAGCAACTTCAAACAAATGACTTACTGCTGCATCATCATGCTGACTGTAAAAATGTGGTTGGAGTTCTTCAACTGACAAGCCAGATAACTCACAAAAGAAGTCTCGAACGTCTGCAAAAGCTCCGTGAAACTTTTCGGCAATGACGTACACCTCGGTGCGATTGCATGTGGAAAGCACCACCGTTTCACGAACGTGATCGCGCGACACCAACCCATGAAGCGACTTCGCAAGCACATCGTCAGAAATGCTCACGCGCTCAATCACATCGAGTGGAGCAGATTTATGGTTGATGCCAAGAACAACTATTGACATATTGCAGCCACTTCGCGCTTTGTCTTCGTTGCAGGCTTCTCTTCGCGGCTGAGTTGCTCGTAGTAGCCAAGAATCTGCAATTCGACACCCAAGTCAACGCTCCGTACCGAAATATTTTCTGGAACATTCAAGATCACCGAGGCGAAGTTCAAGATTGAACGGATTCCCGCGTTTACCAAGAGGTCTGCTGCATGCTGAGCCGAAGCCGGTGGCGTGGAAATAACTCCGATGCTTACCGACTCTTCTCGCACGATGGTTGGCAGGTCGTCTACATGTCGGACCAATACGCCAGCAACTTTTTTGCCAACCTTTGACGAGTCAATATCCACTACTCCAGCTACCGGAAAACCACGTGTAGAGAAACCGTTGTAATTGGCCAATGCGTTTCCGAGGTTGCCAGCGCCAACCACTACAACTTTCCACTCATGGTGCTGACCAAGCTCGCGCTTAATTTGATACACCAGGTAAGCGACGTCGTAGCCAACTCCCCGCGTGCCATAACTTCCCAAGTACGACAGGTCTTTACGCACCTTTGCCGCGTTCACCCCGGCAAGTGCTGCAAGTTGATCACTCGAGAGCTGAGCTGTTCCGCCAGCAATCAGGGTGTTCAAGATCTGGAGATATACAGGGAGGCGCGCAACTGCAGCATCTGGAATTCTGCGACGTGCGGGGGATGAGGTTTGGGCAAGGTCGGCCACGCCTCAAATGTAGGCGTTCGTGCATGAATTCACGAAGTCCAACTAGTCTTCGGTGATGAGCACAACCGCGGTTCTTGCCATGGGAGGGCTGAATGGCGCCCTTGCAGGAACGGCCACCCTCATAGCGACCGCTTTCACACTGAGCACCGCCGACCGGTGGATCAAGCGCCGCCAACCACACGAGCTGGCATGGACAATTGCCATGTCGTTATTCGCAATGGGTTCTGCATGCCTGTGGTGGGCAGAAAGCACGGGATGGAACCTCTTCGTCTTCAGAATGTTCTTTCTTGCTGGGGCAGTTCTCAATGTGTCGTGGCTTGCACTTGGCACTGTGTACCTGCTCGGTGGACAACAACTTGGAAACCGTGTTCGACAAGTACTCATTTGGTTATCTGGCTTTGCAACCGGAATCGTTCTCGTTGCGCAATCCAAAGCTGAGGTAGTCGCCGATCAATTCCCCACAGGTAAAGAAGTGTTTGGTGTTGCTCCGCGAATTCTTGCTGCAGTCGGATCGGGAGTTCCAGCACTCGTCATCATCTTTGGTGCACTGTGGTCTGCTTGGCGCGTGCTTCGTAAGAAGAACCCCGCACTTTCAACGGGAGCGAAACGTTCGGTGTTTTCTGCTGGACGTTTGGCATTAGGAAACGTGTTGATTGCTACGGGAACGTTAGTGCTCTCTGCGAGCGGAACACTGGCTGGTCGATTTGGTGAAGACCGAGCGTTTGCAATCACGCTGTTGGTTGGTGTGTCGATTCTGTTCTTTGGCTTTCTTGTTGCCAGCAATTCAACACGCGCTAAATCATCGCAACGCGCGTCGCAATACCTTGCCAGTGCTTCCAGTTGGCAGTGACTGCACAATTAACACTTTCGACGGACACTTATAACGAGCTAGTTGTTTTTGGCAATGCTCAATAATTGATTCTTCATCAAGATGCACACCACTGTGCAATACAACATAAGCACGCACCGCTTCACCCGTATGTGGATGCGAAACACCAACTACTGCAGCCTGATCAATTGCAGAATGCGCCAAAAGCACTTGCTCAACTTCGGCTGGATACACGTTGAACCCGCTCACAATGATGAGGTCTTTCAAACGATCAACAAGAAACAGATCGCCATCAGCATCTTTCACCGCAATATCGCCAGTACGCAGCCATCCATCTGCGGTGAGCACGCGGTCTGTTGCCTCTTGATCGTTGTAGTACCCAGCGAAGACATTTTCGCCGCGCACCCAAATTTCGCCCGAGTCACCCTCTTCCGCATCATCACCGTGTTCATCCACCAAGCGAAGAGATACTTCCTGCAACGGTTTCCCAATCGATCCAACCTTGTGGCTGCCATTGACTGAAGTGGTTACCACTGGTGAAGATTCGGTAAGCCCGTAGCCCTCATGCACAATCAGTCCATATCGATCTTTCAATTGGTTCGTCACTTGCTCGGGCATTTTTGCTGCACCTGTTAATGCCACACGCAATTGCGAAAGCACCGTGCATTCATCTTCTGGCATTTGCGCAAGTGCGGACCACACTTGCGGAGCCCCAGGAACCACCGTTACCCCACGTTCAGCAAATGTTTCTAATGCAGTTGATGGATCAAAGCGCTGAACCAGCACCACGCTTGCACCAATAAACAGGGTGTAGCCAAGCACAACGTTGAGTCCGAAAATATGAAATAGCGGCAACACTCCGTACACCACGTCGCTACTCCGCAATACATTTTCATTCGAAATTTGCACCAGGTTTGAATGCAAGTTGTTGTGCGTAAGCATCGCCGCTTTTGGCGAACCTGCAGTTCCGCTCGTAAAGATGAAAACTGCAACCTCGGTTGGCGACATATTCAATATCGGTACAGGTACATGCATCAGCGACTCGGTCAATGTGATTGCTCCTGCAATGTCGTGACCTTCCGTGGCAATGACAGCGCGCAGTTCTGTTAGCGACGAGCGATCCACACTGCTCCATGCCGTCATTGCTGCCGGCTCTACGAAGACAATGCGTGGTTGGACTGTGTCCAACTCACGTTGAATTTCAGATGCAGGACTCATGATGTTGAGCGGAACCGCAATTCCACCAACACCAAGCGTTGCTAGGTACGCAAGAACGAAGTACCGACTGTTGCCACACAGGATTGCAACACGATCGCCACGCTCAACTCCGTTTTCGGCAAGTACTCCACGCAGACTTGCTACCTGTCGACGCAATTCCCCGTAAGTAGTTGGTCGACCGCGACTGATAAGCGCGACGTTGTCTGCAGGATGTTGTTCGATGATTTCTGCAAGATTCACGTACGCCTCGATCGACCGCTAAATCTCATTACCTGAGTGACAGGATTCCGGCAGCAAAAATTGAAATGAGGAGTAATGCAATTGCCAATGTGGTCGCTGGGCGCATGTCACGACTTTACGCCTTATCGCAACCTCAGTTGGGCTTGGAACCCAACCGCACCGTGGTGCTTACTCCGCCACCGGCATTTGGGTCCTGACTAATGGTCACCATGTTTGTTGGCCCAAGGTCTAACTCGGCGGCAGCAGAACCGCGGTCAGTACACAGCGCCAACATACCGAAGCTATCGATGACGAGTCCAAGGCCTCCTCCAATTTCAGAGAAGTTGTTCACAATAGGAACAGAGCGAACAATGTGATTTGGCGAATCAGGATTTCCTATTGCCACTCGCACGGGCGTACCCCATTGCACAATTTCTTCTGGTCCGATATTGAGTTGGCAATTCCCGTAATGATCTACCCACGTCACTTCGCCAACGAGGTGTCCATTTTCTTCTCGCGTAATGGGAACAATGCCAGGAAGAAGTGAAGCGGTATCAATCTCGTTACCAAATTCGCTGAGTTCAACTCCATTGCAAATGTGTGCGGCGACCGAACCGAAGATATCTCGGCCGGCAAAGGTGGCACCTGGAGACGGTAAGTGATATTTCGTGTTGGTCAGTTCCACAGCAAATTCGGCTCCACCTGCCAGCGCAACGCCTGTTGCCAAAAGACCATTATCTGGGCCAACAAACACGCCATCTCCACCGGCAACGCTGACCGCAATTGCGCGCCGTGAGGTACCAACACCTGGGTCAACCACTGCCAAGATCACGCCTTTCGGAACATACGAAACTGCGCGTGCTAACGCAAGTGATCCTGCGCGAACATCGAAAGCAGGAACATCATGCGTGATGTCAATCACTTGCACGTGTGGAGCAATGTCTGCGATAACACATTTCACAATTCCAACGAATTCATCTCGAGTTCCATAGTCAGTGAGGAACGAAATGTGATTGAAGCGGTGTGTCATGGTGTGTTCAAGAAAAAACGAATGGACCGGTGCCAACCCCCCGACGGCACCGGTCCAAACGGCGCACTCTTTCGAGCGCGACTCCCGGTTGGGGGGTAACCCCGTCCGGAGTTCGTGACCTAGGGCATACCCTAGCGACTACTTGCCCATCTCACGGCTGCGTTGCACTGCCGATTTCACTGTCTGTGAAATGGCATCTCGCAGGCCGGCGGCTTCAAGCGTGGCAATTGCAGCGGCCGTCACTCCGTTTGGCGAAGTGACATTTGCGCGCAATTGTTCTGGGCTTTCAGGTGACTGACTGAGTAGTTGTGCAGATCCGACAAACAACTGGCGAACCAGAGTGTTGGCAACTTCGGCCGATAGACCTTGCTCGATTGCTGCGCTGGTGAGTGCCTCGGCAACCAAGAAAATATATGCAGGCCCCGAACCCGAAATCGCAGTGACTGCATCGATGAGACTTTCAGGAACACGCACAACTTTGCCAACCGCACCAAGAATTGACTCGGCCCATTGCAGAACTTCTTCTGATGTGGATTCTGTTGCACAAATGCCAGCCATTCCTTCGCCAATAAGCGCAGGTGTGTTTGGCATTGCACGTACTACCGAAGTGTGTGAGCCCGATGCATTCTGCAAAGCAGATGCACTGACTCCTGCAGCGATGGACAGCACACGTGTTGCGCCAGCCTTGCTAAGTGCTGCACATGTTTCGACAGCGCCACCAGGTTTTACCGCAATAACTGCTGCAGAACATGGGCCAATGGCATCGCTGGTGTTGATTCCTGGGAACAGATTCTGCAATGCGCTGCGACGCTCGGCAGATAGCTCAACGACAGAAATATCAGTGGTCTTCCAACCAGCGCGCAACAAGCCCTCAATGATTGCGCCGCCCATGTTGCCACCACCAACGAATGTGATTGGCTCTTTTTGCATGTGGTCAGGTTAGCGACTTATGTGGTTCGAGTTATTGGACAACTTCTCCGATCGCCAATAACCCGAACGCGTAACGATGTGTACGGCTAGTCGGTAAAGCGGCTGGCAAATCCGATGCGGATGAGCGAACCAAAACTTTGCTCCACTGTCGAATACAGGGTGCCAATTGCGCGGTCTAACTCTTTTTCATTTAGTGCAGCTAGCGGAATTTCGCCGCGAAGGAACACCGCATCTTCTTGACCAATTGAAAAATGTGCCCCGACGAGCTTTTCGTTTCGACGAAGCAACGCTTCGTACAACGTCTGTGCATTTTCTTCTGGTGCAGGCATGACATAGGTTTCAAATCGAAGCGTGCGCTGGCCCAAAGTAAGCCACACCGTGGTGAACTCCTTTTCTTCGCCGGCCATTCGCACGTACCAGCGAATTTCCTGGTCGGTCGAACGATCAACCGCGAGAATTAGTTCATTTTGTGCTTTTTCGCGCGACAGCCATTCATCAATTTGCCGCTCTGTTCGGGCAAGAGCCGCGTCGTCAAACAGATCGGACACTAGGAACACGCAACCAAGTCGCGCTCAAGCAACTCGGTGTACACACTGCGGGCTTTCAACGCTGCTGACTTCCACGAATATGCCTGCGCGCGATGTGCAGCGGCAGTTCCCATAGAAATTGCGAGCAAAGAATCGTCAAGTAGTCGGCGAGTAAACCGAGCAAAGCCAGAAACATCGCGTCCTGGAACAAGGAACCCAGTCTTGCCATCTTCGATCAAGTTCAGTAAACCACCAACCGCAGTTGCAACGACAGGGATTCCGCATGCAGCCGCTTCAAGCGCAACAAGACCAAAACTTTCGCTGCGTGAAGGAACCAACACCACATCTGCAGCGCGATAAAACGTTGACAACAAATGGTGTGGCTGTGGCTCGTAGAACTTCACGCGACCAATAAGTCCAAGTTCCTGAATGAGCGCTTCAACTCGTGCAAGTTCTGTTGCGCCTTCCACTCCACTCGCACCGCCAACAACGATGAGTTGCGCATCGCTACGACCAATTTCGGCAAGCGTGCGCACTGCAACATCAAGACCTTTCAA
>JBJOOQ010000012.1:0-24324 GCA_046051205.1 Actinomycetota bacterium | reverse complement strand
TCCATTATTCCTTGCCACTGCCGCCCAGTCGAGCACAGTTACATTGCCGTATTCGTCGGCAACACGTTTGATGATTTCATTAATCTGCAACTGCTTTGGTCGAAACTCTGCAGTGGTCAACACGACGAACGGATTTTGCGAAAGCACATCAAACATCTCGCGCAGCTTTTCTTCATAGGCAACCATGTTGTCGTCATTGTTGGTGCCAAGAAACACCACTGCCGTGTCCCAGCCTTCTTCCCATCTGCGACCAAGCACCTTTGCGCCAAAGCCAATGAACTCTCCTGCTTGTGCCTCAACCGCCACTTGCCAACCAAGTTTTGTGAGCGTGTTGCACATTTCATTGCCATAGCGACTTGAGGTTGAGGCCATGATTGAATCGCCGATGATCAATACGCGATTGCCCTCAATTTGTGGCCCAATCATCTTTCCGATCAATTCAGGAAACGTGACGTTTACGCCGTCTGGAAGCGTGATGAGCGAGTTGAAATCGCCGCCAGGAATTCTTCCAACACCACCCAGGAATTCGCCACGGTTCACAACAAAGCGATACGCACCAAATGAAATGATTACCGCGAGGAACGTCGCGATTACACCAGCGATAAATCCGTTGCGACGCATTTAACTGTTGTTCTGTTTACGAAGTTCGTCGCGAATAGACGCCAGCAGGTCATTCGTCGATTCTTCGGTTTTTGCATTGTGAAAACGACCATACGCCTTGATCACGAAAAACATCACCGTGCTCACCATCAAGAAGTTCAGAATTGCCGTCAACAGACCACCAATGGGAATGAAGCTTCCGTTCAGGGTCACGCCCTTGTCGTTGAAGTTTGGCCGATTTCCGCCAAACACGGCACCGACCAAGCCACCAAGAATTCCTTGGTTTTCTTTGCCGTCTCCGGCAACTGCATCGATCACCGTTTTAAAGGTGGCGCCCATTACGAAGGCAACTGCAACGTCAACCACGCTTCCGCGATTAACAAAGGCTTTGAATTCGTGGACAATTCCACTTGTCTTGAGGGGTTTAGACATGTCTTTCACAGTAGTTGCCGAACCAATTTCTATGTGGGGTTCTCGCTTGTATCCAAATCGCTAAATCGGTCAATTTTGCGGAGTGATGGGAACCCAATCCACCACACTCCAACAATGGCAATCGTGGCAACCCCTCCACCAATCACCGTTGCAGGGGTACCAAAAGCCTGTGAAGCAACTCCGGATTCAAATGCTCCCAATTCATTCGTTGCACCAATAAACACGTTTTCTACAGCCGAAACTCGGCCGCGTTTTTCATCTGGCGTAACAAGTGGAACGATCGATCCGCGAATAAACACGCTCACCATGTCGGCAGCACTCAATACCAATACTGCGATGAATGCAACGGTGTAACTCGACGTGTCACCCAACACGATTGTTGCTAAGCCGAACACTCCAACTGCAATCAACAACGATCGCCCAACATTTCTTCGGAGTGGTCGAATTGCCAAGAAAGCCGCCATTGCTGCTGCACCAATTCCGCCTGCAGCACGGAGCCATCCGTACGCCACATTTCCAACACCAAGTTGTTCTTCGGCGATTACCGGCAACAGCGCAACAGCTCCACCGAACAAGACCGCAAATAGGTCAAGTGAAATTGCTGCCAACAAAATCGGTGTGCGCTTAATGAAGTGCAGTCCTTCCATTGCCGAGCGCAGCGTTACTTTCTCGTTCGGGTCGCGCGGCGGAGGTTCGCGCAAAAACTGCACTCGCAAAATTCCAATGATGCCAATGAGCGTGAGTACCGCAGTTGTTGCATAGGGAATCCACGGGGCAATGCTGTACAGCAATCCAGAGGCTGCTGGTCCAATGATCATCGCGGATGTCCAGACTGCGGAACTCATCGCAATGATTGGTGGCAAACCACCGTCTGGAGCAACCATGGGATAAATGGAGCGAACTGCCGGGGAAAGAAATGCACGACACGAGCCAAAAAGGATGCCGATCATGAAGAACGGCCATACCGCGGGGTTCTCGTCTCCTTGAATTGAGATGGAATACCACACAAGGGACAGCGCACATATCAACTCACCAGCAAGGGCAATAGCTGCCACGTGTTTGCGGTTGTATCTGTCGGCAACGCTTCCGCTGACGAGCACGAGCAACGCAATCGGCGCAAATTCGGCTAATCCAAGCCAACCAATATCAATTGCCCTGCCGGTGATATCAAAAATGTGTTTACCAAGCGTTGCTGCCTGCAGCATCACACCTACATAAAAGGCAAAGCTTGAGGTAAGCATGCGACGAACCGATGAAGACTTGAGGACGTCTCGCGCAGTAAGTTGCAGGGTGGGTTCGGAACTGCTCACAGGTTGTAAACCCTAACCAATTAGGGGGATTTGCAATGTCATCGCTTGCACACGACACACAATGGGTTGATGCCATTGACCAAGCCGAACTTGTCCGCTCTGGAAAGGTAACTCCAGTCGAACTTCTCGATGCGGCAATAGAACGTGCGGAGCAGCTGAATCCAGCAATTAACGCACTCACATTCACCTGGTTCGACAAAGCACGAGAGATCGCGCGCAATCTTCCGACTAATTCTGCAATGCCACTTCGCGGTGTTCCTTTTATTTTGAAGGACCTCCACGCTGCAATGAAGGGTCTTCCACTTTCAAACGGCAACAAAGCCATGAAGGCAGCAGCACTGAACTCCAACTACACAGCAGACATTGTGCAGCGCTTCATCAATGCCGGACTCGTTATTTTTGGTCGCGGAAATTCTCCCGAGTTCGGAAGCGTTCCTACAACAGAACCAGAAGCGTGGGGTCCAACACGCAATCCATGGGACACCAACCGCATGGCTGGTGGGTCAAGTGGTGGCAGTGCCGCAGCAGTTGCAGCCGGAATAGTTCCAGCAGCGCACGCAACCGATGGCGGTGGTTCTGTTCGCATTCCTGCGGCTTGCTGCGGTCTTGTTGGCCTCAAGGTAAGTCAGGGGCGCATTACTGCAGCACCATTTCGCGATGAAACAAATTTGGGTGTTGAACACGTCGTCAGCCGCACTGTGCGCGACACCGCACTGCTTCTCGACATCGTGGAAGGTCCGGCAGTTGGTGATCGCGTCATCGCTCCTCCACCTACGCGTCCATACATTCAAGAAATTGGTGCGCCAACGGGAAAACTGAAAATTGGTTTTCTCGATCATCGACCAGTACCTGGAGACATTGACCCAGAGTGCACAGAAGGTGTGCGCTTGGTCGCAAAGGTGCTGGAGCAACTTGGACATCACGTAGATGCGGCTTGGCCACAAGCTCTTGAAGACCAATCGTTTGCACCAAAGTTCACGTCGTTATGGAGCACCAACATGTCTGTTGCTCGCGAAGGTGTTGCTGCGCTACTCGGACGAGAAGTAA
Organism: Actinomycetota bacterium; assembly: GCA_046051205.1. GTDB lineage: Bacteria > Actinomycetota > Acidimicrobiia > Acidimicrobiales > Ilumatobacteraceae > UBA3006. The sequence goes on along the minus strand of JBJOOQ010000012.1, from coordinate 20,935 downwards.
CGAAAGATGATTTTGAACTCGTCAACTGGACCATGGCCGAGTATTCAAAACGTGCTTCAGCAACCGACTATGCGAACGCAATTCTCTCTACATCGCACTATCGCCGCGCGGTTCAGCAATGGTGGGCAGACGGTTGGGACATTCTGTTAACGCCAACTGCCGCACGAGTTCCGTTGCCTATCGGTTCATTCGATAACGATCCGAGTGACCCAATGAAGCCAATGAAAGTTGCTGCAGACTTCGTGCCGTTTACTCCGGCATTCAACACCAGTGGTCAGCCTGCGATCAGCCTCCCATTGCATTGGACCGCTGATGGCATTCCAGTGGGCATGCAATTAGTTGCTGCGTATGGACGCGAAGACTTGCTTATTCGACTTGCATCGCAATTAGAAGTGGCAATGCCGTGGGCACACAGGCGACCAGCTGCTAGCCAACTGAAATAGCAGTAACCACACCAAGCGTGACGGTCACCGTTACGCGCTGCTGCGAATAATCAGCAGTGAGCGCAAAGTTTTCGCCATCGCGCGAACCAACTCGATACGCCCAACCAAGATCAGCTGCGCACTTCTCTGCATCGGCTTCCAACAATCCAACGAGCATCTCTGCACGCTCTGGAGTAATTGCCGTTGCATCGGCAGCATCTACTGGAGGACACACAACTGCTGATGCATTTTGTTCAGACGAAGAACACGAGACGAGTGCACATGATGCGAGTGCAACAACAAAGAAACGTTTCATAAGTGAATTGCAGCCCCAACGGGATTCGAACCCGTGCCGCTACCTTGAGAGGGTAGTGTCCTAGGCCACTAGACGATGGGGCCAAGTAGCGATTCAAGGCTACCGATTGTCTTTCTCAATTGTCTCTAGTGTTAAGCCCGTGAAGGCTGTTGTAACTACGGGAAATGGCGGTTTCGACAAACTGCACTACCGCGAAGTACCACTGCCCAAACTTGGCGCAGGCGAGGTGCTCATCAAGGTGCTCGCAGCGGGCGTAAACAACACCGAGATCAACACACGCCTCGGCTGGTACTCAGGCGGTGGCTGGCATATTCCTACCCCGTTTCCATTCGTTCAAGGAACTGATTGCTGTGGCATCGTCACACAAACATTCGATTCTGCCGATGCAGCGTTAGTTGGTAGACGCGTGCTGGTTCGCCCATGTATGCGACCAGATGGTTTTGATTCGATGCTGAACATCTGGATGGGTTCGGACTTCGACGGTGCATTCGCGCAATACGTAAAGGTGCCCGCTCACGAGGTCTTTCCTATTGATTCATCATGGACCGATGCAGAACTTGGATCCATTCCCTGCAGCTACGGTTCTGCCGAAAACATGGTGCAGCGTTCGCGCGTTACGTCTGGAGAGCATGTACTTGTTGCCGGCGCGTCTGGCGGCGTTGGATCTGCTGTTGTGCAACTTGCAAAAGTTCGTGGAGCAACCGTTACCGCAATTGTTGGAAAATCAAAAATGGAAGAAGTACTTCGTATCGGTGCTGATTTTGTTGTAGATCGAGATTCAGACATCGTGCATGAACTTGGCGAGGAACGTTTTGATGTCGTCGTTGACAACGTTGGCGGCCCTCATTTTGCAGGAGAACTCAACACGCTGAAGCGCGGTGGCCGGTATGCATCATCTGGTGCAATTGGCGGTCCACTCGTCAATCTTGATTTGCGCACCATGTACCTCAAAGACCTCACGCTGATTGGTTGCACAGCGTGGGACGAACCGGTGTTCCCTCAACTCGTTTCCTATATTGAGTCGAATCGCATCAAGCCGCTGGTTGCAAAGACTTTCCCGCTCGCAGACATTGCGCACGCACAGCAGGAATTTCTGGAAAAGAAGCACGTAGGAAAATTCGTGCTCATTCCGCAGCACGACGAGTAGACAATTTGTTGGGGAGCAAGGAATCGAACCCTGAATAACAGAACCAGAATCTGCTGTGTTGCCAGTTACACCACTCCCCAGAGTGACGACTGAAGGATATCGGCAACCCTAAATCGACCGCAATACCGGCTTGATCAATTCGTCAATCGGTCGAGAGCCCTGAATCCAATGACATGGGCAAGTGAAATACCTAGGCCTTCATTGATCATTCGCCTTTTTTCTGCCCCACCCGTCACCGCAGAATTCTCGGCAGGAGAAACATAGGCAGTTAAACCAAGGTCTTGTGCAATCAACCGTGATCGAAGCGCGTGATATGGGTCAGTCACAATTTCGACCGAAGTGAGCCCTCGGCTCTTCAAGATCTCGGCGACTCCCTGCAGTGATTGAAGTGTTGTAGAGCCAATGTCTTCCATAGAAATGGACGATTCAGGAATTCCACCTGCAATCAAATAATCGGCAGATGCCCTTGCTTCCGTGAAGCGATCGCCAGGTTGATTGCCACCCGTTGTTACCACCAACTGGGCCACACCTTCTTCCCACAAGGTGAGCACATGATCAAGGCGAGCCTGCAGCTGCGGAGATGGTCTTCCGTCGTATTGAGCGACACCCATCACCACGATTGCATCGACTTCTCTCCTGCTGTCGCTACGCCCGACCGACCACACCTGAACAATGTTCAGAAAGACATACACAAACCCAGCCAACACAAGCACTGACAGAGTGCCTGCGCGTTTCATAATGTTGCGTTAACCAGCAGCCCGCACGAGTGCTGCGCGAATACGACGCTGCGACTCTTCGCGACCAAGCAACTCAATCGGCTCGAACAATGGCGGACCAACTGTTCGTCCGGTGATTGCAATGCGCAGTGGCCCCTGCAATTTTCCAAGCTTCACATCGTGTTGAGTGCCAACTGTTTCAACAGCAACTTTGATGCTTTCTGCATTCCACTCGATCGTTTCAAATGCTGTAGAGATTTCGGTCAACGTAGGCACTGCAAAATCTGCGCCAAAGGCTTTCGTGAACGCAGCTTCATCAATTGGCGGCTCGGCCAAAAACAGGAAGTCCACCATTGCCACCACTTCGGCCATCACCGCTACTCGCGTTTGCACAAGTGGCGCCATTGCGGCAAACACTTCTGGCTTGTAGCGATCTGCAGGCCATGTAGCTGCCGAACTCGTGAGCACTTCATTTGCTGCAGCGACGAAGGCGTCGTGAGTCATGAGGCGAATGTATTCACCATTAAACGACTGCAATTTCTTAATGTCGAAAAACGCTGGCGAATGGTTGACGTCTTCTAAACGGAATTCGTCTTGAATCTTCTGCAACGGAACGATTTCGGTGTCGCCACTTGGCGCCCAACCCAATGTCATGAGGTAGTTCACCATTGCATCGGGCAAGATTCCCTCTTCGCGATATTGCTCAACAGCAACTTTGTCGCGGCGCTTCGACAACTTCTTGCGTTGTTCATTTACCAACACAGGAACGTGCGCCCATACCGGTGGCGTGTGACCAAGAGCGTCCCACAGCATTTGCTGCTTTGGCGTGTTTGGCAGATGCTCTTCTGCTCGAACCACATGTGTGATGTTCATGGTGATGTCGTCCACCACGTTGGCAATAAGAAACACCGGAGTGCCATTGCCGCGCAACAACACAAAATCTTCAATTGTGGAGTTTTCGAATTCCACTGCCCCGCGAACGGTGTCGTTCACGATGGTCTTTCCTTCAGGAACTCGGAATCGCAAAACATGGCCAGGACCAGGGCCCAGCTTTCGGTCGCGCGAAAAGCCGTCATAGCCATTGAGGCCTGCTGCTTTCGCTCGTTCCTGAATTTGTTCGGTCGTCTGGTCGCAGTAATACGCCTTACCTGCTTCAAACAACTTGTGAGCAGCAGCAACATGTTCTGCTGCATAGGTGGACTGGAAATATGGCCCTTCAAAATGCGGGTCTTTGCTGTCGATACCAATCCACGCAAGTGCATCGATGATTCCCTGAGTCCACTGTGGCTCGTTTCGGGATTCGTCGGTGTCTTCAATGCGCAGCACAAACGTGCCGTTGTTCTTGAGTGCAAGTAGCCAGTTATACAGCGCGGTGCGCGCACCGCCTACGTGGAAATAGCCGGTTGGTGATGGCGCGAAACGATAGCGAGGAGTAGCAGACATGTGCTTTCAGGCTATCTGAGCAAAGCACTCACCCTGAGCGAACACTAAGTTGTGGCACATGACAATTGGAACTCAAGTGAACGTGTACGGCGAACCAATCGAAACATGTTGCACTTCTCCAATGACGGGTTGGTACCGCACTGGTTGTTGTGAGACTGGTGGAGACGACACTGGTGTACACACGGTATGTGCAGTGATGACTGATGAGTTTCTTGCGTTCTCGAAGTCGCGTGGCAACGACCTGTCTACCCCAATGCCGCAATACGGATTTGACGGTCTGAAGGCAGGAGATCATTGGTGTCTCTGTGCATCACGCTGGCAAGAAGCATTTGAAGCAGGAATGGCACCAAAGGTGAACTTACGTGCAACACATGTTCACACGCTCGAGTTTGTGAACCTTGCAGACTTAGAAAAGTTTGCGCTGTAGTTAAATAAATTCCATGGCGCGATGTGCGCCTGTTGGAAGCTGTACGTCAATTGCGTCGTTTGGTGAAACGACACCACTTTCCACCACTACTGCAAGCACGCCTACTGGGCGTCGAAACGCGCCGCTTTCGTTCTTCTCTCGAACTGCAGCGAGCAAGCCGTCTTGAAAACCATTCAGTTGTTTGCATGGCGTGCGAATTCCCGTGAGTTCAATTGCAGCACCACTGGCAAACACCAACCGAGTTCCGTGCGGCAACGAAGTAAGTTGCACTCCGCTCGTGGTGATGTTTTCACCCATTGAGCCCCGCTCAACGTTGAAACCTTCAAGACGCAACTCGTCAATCAGTTCGCTAGCAATGAGGTGAACCTGGCGTAAATTCGGCTTTTCTGGTTTCTTGCGAAGCAGGTACGAATGTTTCACGGTTGCACCAGCGTGAGCATCGCCCTGCACGCCAATTCCTGCAACGAGTTCTATAGAACTCTGTGCTTGTTTCGTGAATGTGTGTTCAGGCGATGAATGAACGCCAACAACTTGCGTAGGCACGAACTACGCGCCAGTAAGTGCGCGCCACGACATTGGCGTACTTGCGGTTAGTTGCTCGATTGACAGCTGGTATGTCGTTTCTGGAACGAGTCCAGTGATTTCGCGAACTTCGTAATACGAATGCGCTGCATCGCCTACTCCAGAAAAGAGTTCTTTGCGACGAGCCAACAAATCTGCAGGCACGTTGTCAACAAGCCATCCCCAAATGGTGAGTGCAAACGTGAGGTCATGCATCACCGGCGCACGTCCGTACATGGAGGCCCTGCGCAACGCAATGCCGATTGAGCCGCGAATGGCGTCGTCCACCGACTCGCCTGCTTGCACTTTGATCTTGTTTCGCGCAATGCGGGCAAGCGTCAGGATGTAACCCTGATCTGGGCCTTGATTGCCCAGGCTGGCACCACGCGGTTGCTTGCCGTCAATTTCTCCAGGGCGACCTGGTGACCATGGTTCAGGAACATGCAACGGCGATTCATAAGAACGCGGCGTCTGGGTTGCACTTACTGGAGCAAATTTTGGAGCAGCCATACTCCTGCGAGCCTACTTGGAATGCAAGAGCCCGAAGATGAGCGACTCTTCGAGCGCACGCCACGAGGCTTCAATGATGTTTGACGAAACGCCAATGGTGGTCCAGTTGCGCTCGCCATCTGAGGCATCCAGCAAGACGCGAGTTACCGCTCCAGTTGCCGAACCTGAATCCAGGATTCGCACCTTGTAGTCAGTCAAATGCACGCGGGAAAGCTGCGGGAACTTTTCCAGCAAAGCAGCACGCAATGCAGTGTCAATTGCATTAACTGGACCATTGCCCTCAGCAACGCGTACTTCACGGTGATCGCCGATCCATACCTTCACTGTTGCTTCGGTCGTAAACGTTCCAGCCGATGACTCATCGGTGATCACACGCATTGACTCAACGCTGAAGAAGTTCTGTTGCCAGCCTGATGCACGACGCATCAACAGCTCTAGCGAAGCATCAGCTGCTTCAAAGTGGTAGCCCTCGTGTTCCAGTCGCTTCAGGTCGTCAATTACCTGATTGACCGCCGGACCATCCATGGTGAGGCCAAGTTCTTCAGCTTTCATGGTGATCGTTGCACGACCAGCCATTTCGCTCACCAAGAACCGCGTGCCGTTGCCAACAAGTTCAGGTGCTATGTGCTCGTATGCATCTTTTGCACGCGAGATTGCTGAAACGTGAAGCCCAGCCTTGTGCGCAAATGCCGAACTACCAACGTACGGAGCTTGTGGATTCAATGGACGGTTCAGCACCTCGGCAACATAATTGCTTACTGCAGTAAGGCGCTCGAGTCTGCCTTCTGGCAAACATTCAAAATCCATTTTCAATTGCAAGTTAGGAATAACTGTTGTCAAGTTTGTGTTTCCGGTTCGCTCACCAAGACCATTCAGCGTTCCTTGAACATGGCGCGCACCGCTTTGCACTGCTGCAAGCGAGTTAGCTACCGCGCAACCCGTGTCGTCATGGCAGTGAATACCGATTGTTGCATCGTCACCGATGTGCTTCTTTACTTCACCAACAATGTGCAGCACGTCACTTGGGAGCGATCCGCCATTGGTGTCGCACAACACCAAGTGCGTTGCGCCGCCGATGATTGCAGCCTCTAATACGCGCAGCGAAAACTCTGGGTTCGACTTGAAACCGTCAAAGAAATGCTCCATGTCCACAAGCACGCGACGATCGTTCGCGGTGAGGTACTTCACCGAATCCGAAACCATGGCAATGCCTTCTTCAAGTGTTGTTTGCAATGCATGTTCAACGTGATAGTCCCATGCTTTAGCAACAATGCACACCGCAGAGGTTTGTGCTTCAATCAAATTTCGTAGCGTTGCATCGTCGTCAACTTTGCCAAGCGGGCGACGCGTAGAACCAAAAGCAACCAAGGCTGAAGTAGTGAACGTCAGCTCTTGCTTTGCGCGGGCAAAGAACTCGATGTCTTTCGGGTTCGCGCCAGGCCATCCACCTTCAATGAAGTGCACACCCAAGTAATCCAGTTGTTCTGCAATGCGCAACTTGTCTTCAACGCTTGCCGAAACGCCTTCCACTTGCATGCCGTCTCGCAATGTGGTGTCGAATACTTCTACGAGTTGTTGCTTTGTCATCTGCTGCTCTTCTCTACTGTCGAATTTTGGGGATTAAAAAAGCCGCCCGTTTGGGCGGCTTGGGCGTACGTCGGGTGACGCACGCCTATCGAATAATGATGATCGCAATGCTGGACTGGCTGGCTCCAAAAAGATTCACGTCCCTAGTCTGACGCCTGAAACCGCGTTCGCCAACCCCTAAACCCCCACCCTGTGGGGATACCTGTGGATAAAGCCACGCGGACGATATTCCGCATGTGGAAACGCCTGTGGATGAACCTGGGGGAAACCCCCTCCAAGTCACCCTCGTGTAATACGAGGCCTGTTATTTCGTGTATTCGAGCCAGTCGACATAGCGCGGGTCTTGGCCGCGCACAGCCTTGGCATAGGTGGAGGCAATTGCTCGTGTGATCGGACCTGGGCAAGGCACCGGACGATCGTCAACTGAACTTACCGAGCCGACTTCTGCTGCCGTTCCGCAGGCGAAGATTTCTTCAGCAATGTACAAATCGCTGCGTGCAATGTTGTCTACGCGCACTTCGTAACCCAAGTCGCGAGCAATGCGAGTGACGCTATTTTGCGTAATGCCCTCAAGCGCTCCTGCCGACGTTGGTGGAGTCAAAATGATTCCGTTGCGCACAACGAACAAGTTCTCACCTGTGCACTCTGCAACCAAACCGTTTGGTGCAAGCATGATGGCTTCGTCGTAACCAGCCTTCAACGCTTCAACTTTGGCAAGCGACGAGTTCACGTAGTTACCGACCGTTTTTGCTGCTGGTGGCATGGTGTTGTGATCGTGGCGTGTCCATGAAGAAATCTTCATGCGCACACCCTTTTCAACGGCGTCATCACCCAAATATGCACCCCATGGCCAGCATGCAATTGCAACATCGGTTTTGCATGGCGTGGTGTTGAGTCCCATTTCGCCATATCCGTAATACGCAAGCGGACGGACATAGCAAGCAGGCAATCCTGTTGATGCAACGGTGTCCTTCACAGCTTGAACGAGTTCTTCAAGTGAGTACGGCATTGGCATTGACAAGATTTTTGCCGAGTTAATGAAGCGCTGCATGTGCTCGGTAAGGCGGAACACTGCTGGACCCTTGTCGGTTTCATAGGCGCGAATACCTTCGAACACACCAGTGCCGTAATGCAGCGTGTGTGTAAGCACATGAACTTGCGCCTTGTCCCAATCGACAAGCTTTCCGTTCATCCAAATTTTTGGTGTCGTGGTAATTGGCATGACGTCCCCTTATTTACAAATGTTGATAAAACTTAGCGTTACTTGCCCGCAACTCGGGCTGCAATTTCGTCGCCAACTTGCGAGGTTGAGCCCGCACTTGGCTTTTCGCAGGCTGCGCGCAATTTGGCTGCCCCGGCATCTTCACCCAAGAACTCCAGCATGTGGGCTGCAGACAAAATGGCTGCAACTGGGTTGGCCTTGCCTGTGCCAACAATGTCTGGCGCCGATCCGTGTACCGGTTCGAACATGGAAGGTCCGGTGCGCTTTGGGTTCAAGTTGGCAGATGATGCAACGCCAATGCCGCCACTTACTGCTCCACCGAGGTCGGTCAAAATGTCGCCGAACAAGTTGTCGGTCACAATGACGTCATATCGCTGTGGGTCTTGAACAAAGTAGATACATGCTGCGTCTACGTGGTTGTACGCGGTTCCAACTTGCGGAAACTCTTCAGCAACTTTATTAAACGTGCGCTGCCACAAGTCTCCTGCAAATGTGAGCACGTTTGTCTTGTGCACCAAAGTCAAGTGTTTGCGTTCGCGCTGTGCGGCAAGTTCAAATGCGTAACGCACGCAGCGCTCCACACCGTGCGCAGTGTTTACGCTGCCCTGCGTTGCCACTTCAAATGGTGTGCCCTTACGTAGCACTCCGCCTTCACCAACATATGGGCCTTCTGTGTTTTCGCGAATCACGACGAAGTCGTGTGGCTGCGTATGACCAGGTGCAACACCAGCGAATGGACGCTGGTTGATATACAAATCCAATTCAAAGCGCATCTTCAAAAGCAAGCCGCGCTCAATCACTCCTGGTGGTACCGCAGGTGTACCAACTGCGCCAAGCAAGATGGCATCAAACTTACGAAGCTCTGCAAGTGTGGCGTCTGACAACACTTCGCCATCACGCAAGTAACGAGCACCACCAAGGTCGAAACTTGTGGTCTCTAATTCAATTCCTGCGGCCTTCACCACCTTCAACGCCTCGGCTGTGACCTCTGGTCCAATTCCGTCGCCGCCGATTACTGCAACGCGATGAGCATGTGATGATTTCGCTGACATAGTGATGCTCCATCGTAGGGTGGATTTTGCGCAGATAGCCTTAGTCCGTATGGCTAAGCACCAACTTTCGAAGTCCACATATGACCGTTTAAAAGCCGAGTTTGACGACCTCACCACTCGCGGACGCATCGATGTAGCCAACAAAATTGAGCGTGCGCGCGAACTTGGCGACCTCAAGGAAAACGGGGACTATCACGCCGCCAAGGACGAACAGGGCCATATGGAAGGCCGCATCCGCCAGATCGAATCCATCCTCGAAGACGCCGAAGTGGTGTCTCCTGCACCCGATGGTGTTGTCGGACTTGGCTCAATCGTTGCCATTGTTTACGAAGGCGACTCGGATAGCGATGCAGAGTCGTATCTCATTGGACACGTTGAAGAAAAGCCAGACACCAAAGAAGTCAGTGTGATGAGCCCTTCCTCCCCACTCGGTTCAGCCTTACTTGGAGCCAAAGAGGGCGACATGGTTTCGTACGAAGCGCCAAACGGAATGCTCAAAGTAAAAGTGTTGTCTACGAAGTCTCAGAAATAGTTCGGAGATCATGGCGCTTCCCCCCGGCCGCTTAATCGATATTCCAGATCGCGGTCAAACCTTCATTCGTGAAGTGCAAGGGCCCGACAATGCGCCAACACTTATTTTGTTGCATGGCTGGACAGCAACTGCTGACCTGAATTGGTTTACCTGTTTCGAAGAGCTTGGTAAACACTTCAATGTTGTTGCACTTGATCACCGAGGACATGGTCAAGGAATCAGGTCGCGCAGTTCATTTCGACTTGAAGACTGTGCAGACGATGTAGTTGCACTTGCAGACACACTTGGCATCAACACGTTCATTCCAGTTGGCTACTCAATGGGTGGAACTATTGCTCAGCTCATTTGGAAGCAGCACGAACACCGCGTAAACGGACTCGTATTGTGCAGCACTGCACCAATCTTTGCAAAGTCGCGCGAAGAGCGCCTTGGATTTCTCGGACTCACTGGTCTTGCAACCATTGCTCGATTCACTCCAACTCAAACAGTGGACTGGATCACCGAGCAGGTGTACTTACAGCGCAAGGCTGAAGGATTAGACCAATGGGCACTCGAAGAAATGTCGGGTCATGACTGGCGTCAAATTCTTGAAGCCGGCAAAGAAATTGGAAGTTTCAATTCACTGAAGTGGCTGCCGGAAGTTGACGTTCCCACTTCGGTGGTGATCACCACTCAAGACCAAGTCATTCCTCCCGAGCGACAGCAGCGACTGTTGGAGTTATTAAAGGACGTAGATGTGCATTTGGTTGATGGCGGACATAACGCTATTTACGCAGAGCAACGCACCTATGTGCCCAAACTTGTTGCTGCCTGCAACAGTGTTTACCAACGCACTCTAAAAAGTTAAGCGACAATCGTTTCTAAATCGAGCCCAATATCAAGCACTTTTGCAGAGTGCGTAAGCGCACCGACTGAAATGTAATTCACGCCAGTTGCGGCAACACTTTGTGCATTTTCCAATGTCAGCCCGCCACTTGCTTCAAGCACCACCGCACGGCCCGTTGATGCAAGATGCTGTGCTGCAATAGCAACTGCTTCGCGCAGAACATCTGGTTTCATATTGTCGAGCAATACCAAGTCGGCGCCTGCAGCAAGTGCCGTGCGCAATTGATCAATGGTGTCCACTTCAATTTCCAACACGATTGACGGTGCAGCAGCGCGAACCGCAGCAAATGCTTCAGCTACACCACCCGCAGCCACGATGTGGTTGTCTTTCACTAAAGCAGCATCCGAAAGCGACATACGGTGATTCACTCCACCACCACAACGCACTGCGTATTTTTCTAGCGCACGCATCCCTGGAGTGGTTTTGCGAGTGTCGCGAACCTTTGCGTTTGTTGAGGCAATGGCATCAGCCCATTGGCTCGTAGCAGTTGCTACTCCCGATAGATGTCCGAGCAAGTTCAGCGCAGTGCGCTCTGCTGTCAGCAACCCACGCGTTGGTCCTTCAACGCTTGCCACCCGAGTTCCGGGTTCAACGCGCGCTCCATCTGCAACTAATTGTGTGAACACCACATTCTCTGCACCGCACACCATGTCGAAAACTGCGCCTGCAATTGCCAAACCAGCAATGCAACCCATTTGCCGCGCTGCGAACACTCCTGCGCTTCGTTGCTTCGCAGGCACAGTCGAATTTGTGGTGACATCTGGGCCATTGTGCAAGTCTTCGTCGAGCGCAACCGAAATAAGTCGACGCACAGCATCAACTTCTAAACCCGCTGCAGTAATGCGCTGAGCAGAATCATCAGAGAGCTTGTGGTGCATCATGATTACGCCTCGTTTGGAATTCCGCTAATTGCCAACGAACCACTGCGCAAAGAAACTTCCAAGTGTCGAACCCAAATTTCACGTTGTTCTGCCGTGTCTGTGCGGCGGTGACAACCGCGGCTTTCTGTGCGTGCAAGCGCGCTTGCCGTAACAGCAGTTGCAACGGTCAAAATGTTGGTTGCTTCAAAATTGCGCCGCGAAGGAACCAGACTCGCATCAACTTTTTCGGCAGCAATTGCTAACGCATCAAGGGCATGTTGCAAACCTTCTGGTTTACGAAGCACGCCAACGTGCTTGCTCATCAGTGTGCGCACATGGGTGCGCAGCGAATCGTCAAGTAGTCCTGCAACTTCCGATTCAACGGTCTCTTCTGGCTCTACGCGTTCAGGCATTTTCCACGCCAGGTTGCGCCCTACTCGTGTTCCCACCACCAAGCTTTCGGTAAGCGAATTTGACGCCAAACGATTCGCTCCATGCACACCTGTGTACGCCACTTCGCCAACTGCGTACAGCCCATCAACTTCTGTAATGCCATCCAGGTTCGAATCAATTCCGCCGCAGGTGTAGTGCGCTGCAGGTGCAACAGGAATTCGCTGCGTCAGCGGGTCAATTCCGGCTGCGCGACAAGCCTTAGTAATGAATGGAAAGCGTTCTTCAAAATTCTCAATGCCGGTGGCATCTAGATAAACGTGATCATCAACGCCTGCTGGCGCTTGCGCCATACGTGCACTGATTGCAGATGCAACCACATCTCGTGGCGCAAGGTCTTCCTGCGGGTGCGCGCCTTGCATAATGCGCTCACCCGCAGCATCAAAAAGGATTGCTCCTTCGCCGCGCACTGCTTCGCTAATCAGCATTTGTTGCTGAGTCGAACTTGCTGAGTGCCACAACACTGTTGGGTGAAACTGCACAAACTCCAAATCGCGCAAGGTAAGCCCTGCACGTAATGCAAGTGCATGACCATCGCCAGTAACTGCTGGAGGGTTTGATGTGCTTGCAAACACTTGTCCGTATCCACCAGTTGCAATAACTACTGCTGGTGCTTTCACCAACCCAACGCTTTCAACGTTGCCATGCGCATCAAGTTTCGCAATTCGCACGCCAGCTATCCGGCGGCGGCCGCCAGATGACTTGCCAAACACCAAGTCCAAAGCAAAGGCGTGGTCCATTACTTCAACACCTGCGTTGATGGCGTTCATGTCGAGTGTGCGCTGCACTTCTGCACCAGATTGATCGCCTCCAGCATGCACAATGCGTGAACGCGAGTGACCACCTTCGCGTGTAAGTGCGCGCAAGCCGTCGCTGCCTGGGTCGAATGCTGCACCAAGTTTTTCTAAATACTGAATTGCGGTTGGGGCATCGCGCACCAACGAAGTAACCGCCGCCTCGTCGCACAAACCTGCGCCTGCTTCAAGCGTGTCGCGCACATGTTCGCCAAAGGTGTCAGCTGGGTCGAGAACCGCAGCCAATCCGCCTTGTGCCCACGCAGTACTTCCGGCATCAAGCGTGTCTTTCGTAATGATCAAGACATCGCGTACTGGTCGAGCCGCTAACGCTGCTGCAAGCCCTGCGGCACCAGAGCCAAGCACAACAACATCAACTTCGCGAGTCCAGGAAACCGCTGGAGCAGCAAGTTGAGTTGGCAAATTCACAGGTATCTGTTGAACGCGCGAACCTGTCGGCACTGTGATTATTCCTTCGTACGCGAAGGCGTGCCAATTGCAATCATGCGCTCTACCGAAGCACGTGCTTTGTCTGCAATGTCACGCGGTACATCAACCACATCGGTACCGTCGCGCAATGAACGAAGCAGTTTTTCTGGAGTAATCATTTTCATGTACTTGCACACTGCTGCGCGGTTTACCGGCTCAAAAATGATTAGCGGGTTTGCCTTGCGCAACTGATGCAGCATTCCAGTTTCTGTTGCAACCAGAACTTTCTTTGCGTGTGTATTCTGCGCCGCGGTAATCATTCCTGAAGTGGAAAGTATGTGCGTGCGCTCTGCCGGCACTGCTCCACTTGAAGCCAAATACATTGCCGAAGTTGCGCATCCGCATTCTGGGTGAATGAACAGTTCTGCTTCAGGCTCTGCAGCAACCATGTTTTTCAAATCTTGTCCGTTAATTCCCGCGTGCACATGGCACTCACCCATCCAAATGTGCATGTTGGTGCGGCCGGTTTCACGCTGAGCATGAGCACCGAGAAACTGATCTGGGCAAAACAAAATTTCTTGATCAAGCGGAATTGATTGCACAACTTCAACCGCGTTCGAAGATGTGCAGCAAATATCGGTTTCTGCTTTCACTGCTGCAGTGGTGTTCACGTAACTCACTACTGCTGCACCTGGGTGCTCGGCCTTCCACGCACGAAGCTGGTCGGCATTGATGGTGTCGGCAAGCGAACATCCGGCAGCGGCATCGGGAATGATCACCGTTTTGTCGTAGCTCAAAATCTTTGCGGTCTCTGCCATGAAGTGCACGCCACAGAAAATGATGGTGCTGGCATCTACTTGTGCTGCAATTCGAGAAAGCGCTAACGAGTCGCCAACATGGTGCGCAATTTCCTGAATCTCTGGCACCTGATAGTTGTGAGCAAGAATTACCGCATCGCGCTCTTTGGCTAGCGCACGAACTTCTTCGGCCCATGCCGACTTCGGGCCGTAGTCAACGCTGTTGGCGATGCTTGAACTCACACATTCAAGTTATCGGCTACTCCTGCATTGCCGAATCTGTGGGGTTTTGGGCAACATTCACGGGGCAATCGAACCACATGTTGGTCACTGCATCGGCCAGGCTTCCGCGCGCTGCCCCCGCATCGGTCACCACATCGTTCGGGGTATCGGCAAACCGCAATACGGATCCAACACCGCAGTCACCCACCACTACAACCAACCGAACTCGCCTGCGCTCTGGGTGCTGACTGGGTGGAGTTGATGATTCTTCATCTTCTTCGTCGTCATCGCGAATTGGGGCCGCCCACCCACACGTCAGCACTACCGCGGCGTCAAACATGCGCACGATGGCACTGGTTTGTGCTTCTAGTAACTCATACACATCGCCATGCTCGGCAAGAAACGTAATTCGTAACGCTCCGTCTTCGTTTCGTGCTGCGGCTTGTTCGTCCACGATGCTGATGCCATATAGGCGCGCCCGCGAAAGATCGAAACCATCGAGCGATATGTGCAGGCTGTGTTCTACGCAAGTGGCGAGTGTGACTGGACTAATGGTGTGTTGTGTCATGCCCCGATGTGTGGCTTGGATCCCTTATGCGGATGCACTATTGAGCCAATTAGGGCAATTCACGGCAGAATGGAGGCATGGCCAATTCAAACGGCAAGCCCCTCACGCTTCCTCAAAAAGTCTGGGACCGCCACGTGGTGCAAAGTTCACCCGGCGAACCAGACCTGTTGTACATCGATCTCCACCTCGTTCATGAAGTGACGAGCCCGCAGGCATTTGACGGCCTGCGCATTAACGGTCGCACAGTACGACGCCCCGATCTCACCGTGGCAACCGAAGACCACAACGTTCCAACCGAGAACATTCACTTGCCAATTGCCGACGAAATTTCGTCAAAGCAAATTGAAGTGTTGCGTGCAAACGCTAAAGAGTTTGGTGTCACGTTGTACCCAATGGGTCATGCCAAGCAAGGCATTGTGCACGTCATTGGACCAGAACAGGGTCGCACGCTTCCAGGCATGACCATTGTGTGCGGCGACAGCCACACGGCAACACATGGTGCTTTCGGTGCACTCGCATTCGGAATTGGCACCAGCGAAGTTGAACACGTTCTTGCAACGCAAACACTTCCGCAATCGCGTCCAAAGTGGATGAGCGTCACTGTTGACGGAACTCTTGCACCAGGTGTCACTGCTAAAGACATCATCCTTGCTGTCATTGCAAAAATTGGCACTGGTGGCGGCATCGGTCATGTCATCGAATATCGCGGTTCAGCAATTCGCGCAATGTCGATGGAAGGTCGCATGACCATCTGCAACATGTCAATTGAAGCTGGAGCACGCGCAGGCCTTGTTGCCCCAGACGACGTCACCTTCGAATACTTGAAGGGTCGCGAACATGCACCAACAGGCGCAGAGTGGGACGCAGCAGTTGCCGATTGGAAAACCCTGCGCACCGACGACGGCGCTGTTTGGGACACCGAAGTAGTCATCGATGCTTCGTCGCTGACACCATTCGTTACATGGGGAACCAACCCTGCACAAGGAATTGGCATTGACGGAAAAATTCCAAACCCTGCCGACTACGCAGACGCAACTGCACGCAACACCGTTGAGCGCGCGCTTGAATACATGGGCCTCACAGCTGGCACTCCAATTCGCGACGTAAAAGTAGACACCGTGTTTATCGGTTCATGCACCAACAGTCGCATTGAAGACTTGCGGGCTGCAGCTGCCGTGGTGAAAGGTCGCACTGTTTCGGTGAAGCGCGTCATGGTGGTGCCGGGAAGTCACCAAGTAAAGAAACAAGCCGAAGCCGAAGGCCTCGACAAAATCTTCATTGCTGCAGGAATCGACTGGCGTGAGCCTGGTTGCTCCATGTGTTTGGCCATGAACCCCGACAAACTTGCCCCTGGTGAGCGCGCAGCGAGTACCAGTAACCGCAACTTTGAAGGCCGCCAAGGACGTGGCGGTCGCACTCACCTCGTTTCGCCAGAAGTCGCCGCTGCAACAGCTGTTGCTGGCCACTTCGCTACCCCAGGAGACTTGGCATGAAAGCTGTCAGCATCATTACTGGTCGCGGCGTTCCGCTGAAGCGTTCCGATGTCGATACCGACCAAATCATTCCAGCCGAATGGTTGAAGCGCGTTGAACGCACAGGTTTCGAAAAAGGATTGTTCTCCACGTGGCGCGATGATCGCAATTTCGTGTTGAACGACGAGCGTTATGCAGGCGCATCCGTGTTGGTTGCCGGCCCAAGTTTTGGTGTTGGTTCATCACGCGAGCACGCAGTGTGGGCAATTCTGCAAGGCGGATTCAACGCGGTCATTGCACCAAGTTTTTCCGACATCTTCCGCAACAACTGCACCAAGAACGGACTTGTTCCTGTTGTGTTGTCAGAGCCAACGGTCAACCGCATTTGGGATGTTCTCGAGTCTGATCCAACTGCTGAAATCACGATTGATATTCAGCGCTTGACTGTTGAGATTCCAAGCGTGGGAATCACCGAGAAGTTCGACATGGATGCTTCAACGCAAGACCGCTTCATCCGCGGCCTTGATGACGTTGGCATCACCATGACGAAGGGCGATGCAATCTCGAGCTTCGAGACGTCCCGCCCTGCCTGGCTAAACCAGCGCTAACGGTCTCCTACTCCAAGGATCACCACTCCAATGTTTGGTGACCTCGACAACCGCATATCGCTCGTTAACAAGGGCAAACTCAGCTTGCCAGCAAGCAGTACATACAGCGAATCCTGAACTGTCAGATTGTCTTTGTGGTGCCATGCATCAGGAATGCTTGGCAAAGACTTCTCAACGAACAAAGGCATCTCCAGTAGTCGATGAAGTGCAGTATCTGCTGCATCAGATGCAAGCAACTTCCTTACATACAAATTTCGAAGACCAGCCGCCGCTTCGACGTGAAAATGATCTGGAACCCACCATGGACTAAAGCGACCCAAAACACTCAGAAGTTTTCTGCCCAGTTCAGTTTCACAAACAATTTCAATCGCGGCTGATGCATCTAGCACCAGCCCGTTCACGAATGATTTTCGTTTCGATCTCTGAGAATTGCGTCCCTGGCTGAAAACAACTTCGCTGTCCAATTCGATTGAGCACGAACCTTGTTAAGCCATAGCAAACGTGCGGCTTCGTAATCGCCTACAAAGTGAGGAACTACCTCGATTTGCTTCTTATCTAATGAACCCACGTCAGCGAATATATCAATTCCTGTCATGACAACTATGTGGATATTTATAGCCACTTGCGGAAGAAAAGGTTCCTATCTATTCCGCGAGGAACGTAAACAAGTCGCGCAGTCGCGCGTCGTTCGAAAACACTTCAATCGGGGCTTGCGGCTCAAGCCGCAGGCCTCGTTGAATAATGCGGCACGTGGTGTGCTGGTTGTATTCAGCAAGCGTCACTGCCCAGCCGTCACGTCCAGCACGTGCGGTTCGACCCGAGCGATGCAAGTAGGTCTTCACATCTAGTGGTGGTACATAGTGAATCACTACTGCAACATCATCAATGTCGATACCACGGGCTGCAACATCGGTAGCAACAAGAATTTTCAGTTCATTTTTCTCAAACTTGCTCAGCGCTTTTTCACGCGCGTTCTGCGGCATGTCACCATGCAGCGCCGATGCGTTTGCGCCAAGTTTCTGCAGCGCTTCTGCAACTTTGTCGCACACGCGCTTTGTGTCGCAGAACACCACGGTTTGACCATGTGCTGCAGCAATATTGGCAATCACGCGATCTTTGTCCATGTGGTGAATTGCCAAGAACAAATGGCGCATCGTTCCAACCGTGTCGGTTGGTGAATCAATCGAAATCTCTTTCGGATCTTTCATGTATCGCTTCACCAAGTTGCCAACTTGGCCATCAAGCGTTGCCGAGAACAACATGGTTTGATGCTCGCCAGTGACGTGACGCATAATCCATTCCACTTGCGGCATGAATCCTTCGTCCGCCATGCGGTCGGCTTCGTCAATTGCCACAACTTGAATTGCACTCAGGTCACACTCGTTTGACTTCATGAGGTCAATGAGGCGCAATGGAGTTGCAACGATGATTTCCACACCTTGTTCAATGTCGACAACTTGTTTGTGTCTGTCGGCGCCACCATAAACAGCAAGCACACGAATGCCACACTGCTTACCAATTGGCCCGAGCACTTCAGAAACCTGCAACGCCAGCTCACGAGTTGGCACCAGCACCAGGCCGTGCGGCTTTCCCGAGGCTGCTGGCACAGAAATTTTTGACATCATCGGCACACCAAATGCCAGCGTCTTGCCCGAGCCTGTGCGAGCACGACCACACACGTCGTGACCAGCAAGCGCTACAGGAATCGCTTCGGTTTGAATGGCGAACGGACCAGCAAAGCCCGCTGCTGCAAGCCCTGCGTCGATGTTGGCAGGCACTCCCAGGTCGGCGAACCCAGTTGGTGTGGTCACCGTGGTTGCCGGCTTGGAGTCAGGTTGAGGCGTCGTCACGAGTGCTGTCACGCTACCAACCATCTCCGAGCGCCAAAGAGATAGTCAGAAATAGTGTGCAGAGCCGTCAAAAACTTATAAAGTCAAAATTCTGTATTTAACGACCCTAAGGAGGTGCTCATGCCAATCGACAATTTCAAGTCCGAGGAATCATTCCTGGAGAATCGCCATACCAGTATCGAGCCAACCTTCACGGGTCTCAAAGGAATTGCATACGACTGGCAGCAGTTGCTCATTCCTTCAGAAACAGTGTTCGAAGCTTCGCTTGAAACATTGTTGAGCGCAATCGATGCAGGCGACCAGATGTCGCCGACTGCGTCGAAGTGAACGCACCAGCTTCCGTAACATTCCAACATCCAAAACGCACCTTGGTGCTTGGCTGTGGATCTGTTGCGCAATGTGCGATTCCATTGATGATTCGCGATCTCAAATTTGACCCAAAAACCATCAACATTGTTGATTTCCGCGACAACCGTCATCGTGTTGCCGACGTATTGGCAATGGGCGTTGGATACGAACAAGATCGCGTTACACGCGACAATCTTGATTCATTCCTCAGCGCACGCGTTGGCAACGGCGACATTTTGCTGGACCTTGCGTGGAACATTGATGGCCCAACCATTATCGAATGGTGTCGTGATCATGGCGTTCGCTACTTAAACACTTCGGTGGAGTTGTGGGATCCGTATCAAGACATGCAGACCACGACCCCACAAGATCGCACGCTGTATGTGCGTCACCAGGAAATGCGCAAGATGATCGAGCGCTGGGGTTCTAACAATGGTCCATCGGCAGTGGTCGAACACGGTGCAAACCCAGGAATGGTGAGCCATTTGGTGAAACAGGCTCTCGTCGACATCACCACTGCATTGCTGAAAGATGGCAAGGCAGGAAGTCGCGCAGCAGCATTGCAGGCAGCTCTTGAAGCCGAACAGTTCAATGTGCTCGCACAACTCACCGGCACGAAAGTCATCCACATTGCCGAACGTGACACGCAAATTACTAACAAGCCAAAAGAAGTAAACGAGTTTTGCAACACGTGGTCGGTTGAAGGTTTCTACGAAGAAGGTATTGCGCCAGCAGAACTTGGCTGGGGCACGCACGAAAAGTGGATGCCAAAAAATGCGCACGAGCATCATGACGATGGTCCTCGTAATCAAATCTGCATCGCACAACCAGGAATGGAAACGTGGGTGCGCAGTTGGGTGCCAAGCGGACAAAACCTCGGCATGGTTATTCGCCACGGCGAGTCGTACACCATGTGCAAACACCTCACGGTAAAAAACGCAGACGGCACCGACGCATATCGACCAACCGTGCACTACGCCTATCACCCATCCGATGTCGCAATTGACAGCGTGTTGGAATTGCGCATGCGTAATTGGAAGATGCAAGATCGCGAGCGCATCTTGAACAACGAGATCATTAGTGGTCGCGACGAACTCGGCGTGTTGCTGATGGGTCACGACTACAAGTCGTGGTGGACGGGTTCGCTGCTCGACATTGACCAAGCGCGCAGCATTCTTCCTGGCCAAAGTGCAACCACGTTGCAAGTTGGTGGCTCGGTAGTCGCAGCTGTTCGTTGGTTGCTCACCTACCCAACTGCTGGAGTATGTGTGCCGGACGATTTGCCGTGGCGCGAACTTCTGGAGTGGACCAGCCCGTACATCGGCAAGCTCCATTCGGCTGCTGCCGACTGGACCCCGCTGTCCGAGCGCTTCGATCCGTTCCCAGGGTTCGGCAATGACGACAGTTTGTTGGACCACTCAGACCCTTGGCAGTTCGTCAACTTCCTGAGTCCGACACCTCGCTAAAACCACCGCTAGGCTGGTTTCATCATGCAAGCGCAAGTTTTGGACCTTCTACTTACATAACGGCGCCAGCCCCATATTCGCTGTCGCCGAAACCCTCTGAACCGAAAGGTCAGGGGGTTTTTTCATTACCGAGAAAGAAACGCAACATGGCCCCAAAGCCCGTAACTCCAAAAAAGATGCCATTCGAAAAGTACACACCGTTCATTCCGGTGGTGCTGAAGGACCGCACCTGGCCGAACAACGTCACCAC
>JBJOOQ010000011.1:0-24930 GCA_046051205.1 Actinomycetota bacterium | reverse complement strand
CTATCGCGGCATACGATGCGCCATACCCCGACGACACCTACAAAGCCGGCGCGCGAATTTTCCCTTCGTTCGTTCCAACATCAGTTTCCGACCCTGCTCACAACGACAATGTTGCTGCATGGGAAATACTGAAGAAGTTTGAGCGTCCAGTTCTGTGCTGCTTTGGCGACAAAGACCCAGTCACCAAGGGCGGCGCTAAGCCATTTATGACTTTGATTCCTGGAGCTCAAGGTCAGCCGCACGTCACCATCGAAGGTGGTGGACATTTCGTTCAGGAAGACAAAGGCGAAGAACTCGCCACACTCATCAACTCATTCATCGCATCAACACCTCTGTAAAGGACTCAACAATGGAAATCACACTGCTTGGAACCGGAAGTCCGCTACCCGACCCACGTCGAGGCGGGCCAGCAACATTGGTTCGTGCAGGTGGGCAGACCATCTTGGTCGACGCTGGACGCGCAGTGGTCATGCGCCTTGCAGGTGCGGGCACATTGCCTGTGCTGCTGAACGCGGTGCTCATTACCCACCTGCATAGCGATCATTGGGTTATGACGGGTCAAGAAACTCCGCTTGTGGTGTACGGCCCTCCGGGAACCCAAACCGTTGTTGATGGAATTTTGATGATGCTTGCACCAGACATTTCATATCGTCTCGCGCACCACACCGACACACTTAGCTACAAGCCGAAAGTTGTGGTTACCGAAGTGCAACCAGGTGCAATGTTTGCAATTGGCGATGTGCAGGTAAAAGTTGCACGCACCCACCACCAACCAGTGGAACCAACAGTTGCATTTCGTTTAGAGCACGACGGCAAGTCAGTAGTGCTCGGTGGCGACGGCATCCCGTGCGACACGCTGGACGAAATCTGCGCAGGTGCTGATGCCTACGTGCAAACTGTTATCCGCGAAGACTTGGTCAAGCTCGTCAACAACAAGCGCTTCCTCGACATTTTGGATTACCACTCAACGGTTGAACAGGCTGCACAAACCGCAACCAAGGCTGGCATCAAGAAACTGATCCTTACGCACTACGTTCCGTCGATGCAGCCAGGTCAAGAAGATGAATGGCGTGCGTTTGCTGCGAAGTATTTCGATGGTGAAATCGTGCTGGGCGACGACCTCACCGCCACCACCATCTAACCCTCGGTTGGGTCGGTCACTGCAATTCCACTTTCGGACGCAGCGGCACACAGTTTTTTGTCCGAACTAGAGAAGAGATCGGCGCGCACCATGAGCGCAGTTGCTAAATGAATTGCATCCGCACTCTTCAGTGGCAATGTCTTCACTAGTTCACACGATGCGTCAATCACTTCAGAGGTGACGTCAACAAGAACCACATCTGTAAATAATTTATCCATTTCATCTAGACGCCCCCGAACAGCACTCGCCGAAACGCTTCCCTCGCGCACTCTTCTCATCAGCGTTGAATGCATTTCAGTTCGCGCCAATTGAGAGGTCACCTTCTCGCTACTGAGATTCCATATATTCAGATTTTGTTTTGAACCGATTTCAGTAATGACAAATTTGACGAGTGAAGATGAGTCAAAATAGGTGATCATTATCTGCGATCTTCGATGATTGCATCAGAGAGACTGAAACCAAGATCTATTGGTGGCGGCAGTACGGTGCGTCTCGTAAGAGCTGGTCGCGCCTTACCTTCGGCAATTAAACGTTCGAGTATGAGTTTTGATTCACTGACTGGGCTAATGCGCGCAACCGGTTTCCCGTGTTCTGTCACGATGATTTCGTCTCCCTTTTGGACACGATCGATGTACTTGCTTAATTGGCTCTTCAAGTCACGAATTCCGACCTCAACCTGACGGGTCTGAGCGATTTTCTTCATTCTTCAATTGTAGTCACATCTATCTTTGATAATGACCACAATTTTCCTACACCCACATGGGTGAAGTTATGTGTGGGCCTAACTCTCTTGGCGGAAGCCCCATTCAACGCCTTGTGGAGTATCGCGAACCTCAACCTTGATTTCGGCGAATCGATCGCGAATCATGTCAGAAAGATCAAAGCGCTTATCTGAGCGCACCTGTGCGCGTAGGTCGAGCAAGATCTGCACGAATGGACCAACGACTTCGCGCGGGTCACGTAGGCCAGCGGTTGCCGCTCCTGCAAGGCGCGTCACCATGCTGCGCAACACACTGCGCGCATAGTCAGCGTCAGAACTTTGCAGAGTGTCAATAGACCAACCTGCAATAGCGTCATCAAGTTCTAATGCCGCACGTGCGGCTGCATCAGCATCAGCGTTATCAATTGCTGTCTGAAACGCAATGTTTAGTCGATCGGTAGCTTGGCGCAGATTGCTATCTGCTGTTTCAACAACTGCTGCGGCAACTGGTTCAGTTACAGCAACTACCGATGCAACTGCATCCGACCATGGGTTGCGCAAACGATCAATGGAGAACACTTCGCCGCTTGCAATTTCAGTTGTCGCGCCGCGTAGACGAATGCTGATCACTCCCTTGCCCACCACCGTTGCCGTATTTGCATCGAGGTCAAGCATCAGGCCGGTGTGTTCATCTACGCCCAAAACAAATACATCGTCTGGCAACTCGGTTTCCATCACCGAAAGGCGTCGCTCGCCCATGTAACAAAAACGAGTGTCGTGGTGACCGCCTTCTGCATTGTTGTAATGCGGAATCACCACAGCATTAATGCCAATTTCGCCAAGAATATCTAGACCCTCTAACCAATACGGGTTTGCACCTGCTTTGTAAATCTCGTACACAGGAAGGGTGAATCGTCCAAGCGTCAGTGCAGCGGCAGATGCGAATGTCACTACTCCACCATCTCGCAACTTCTTCACCAGCAATCCAGCAAGTGCGCTTCCATGCCATTGACGCAACGCATACGTTGGTGATCCTGGGCCGGCAAACACATAATGCGCATCGGCAACAAGTTGCAGACCGCGTTCAACAGCTAATGCATCCGCATCAATCAATTGCGTTAGCCCAGCAACTTCCAACTTCATGTTGATGCTGGTGTTGAAATACTCCACTGCCTTTGAGGCCAGTTCTGGAGCGTTTTCTTGAAACCCGTACGGCGTGTCGAGCAACGTTGCGCGAGCGGGGTTAGGCAGCATCCGCGAAATCAAGCGGTGCGTTGGCACCATGGTCGGCGCAGTTTCACCAGAACCCATAATCACCAACATGCGTGGAAGCGTCATCTAAAGAACCCATCTATTGTTGCGGCATGCACAACTTGTGCAAAGCGCACGGGGTGTTGTGCATGCAAATCGTGATCTGCAGGGCTAAACCATTCAACCCGAACTTTGGGCACACTGTGCAATGCGCGTTCCACTGCGTGACGTTTTGTATCTGAAAACACACCGCCCGGTCCTTCTGCAGGAACGAACATCACCGGAACCGAGATGTCCTTATATATATGAGTGGGTTTGTGTTCCCACAAGCCGCGCAACACCATGAGGTGACGTTCCAACGTAAGCCACGGGCGAATAGTTCCATCTGGCAACTGTTCGAAGTTTGCCATGCTGCCGTCAATGCCAGTTTTTGGCCAGTCTGAATGCGCGCTTTCCATATATCCGCGCATACGCGACACGGGAGTGCCCAACAAATTCGGTGGTCGAAGTTTGACAGAACATTCTTCCCACTGTGGAAAATGTTCTTGCAATTCCAAGAATCCGCCATCTACTGCTACGACTCCACGAACAAGTTCAGGGAAAACATGTGCAAGTTCAACAACAACATTGCCGCCCCAAGACTGACCTGCAACAACAGGTCGTTCGTAACCTTGCGACGCAAGCACACGCAATACACCTGCAACATCGTTCGTTACCGTCTGCATGTCATATCCACTGTCGGGTTTTTCGCTCAAACCGTGTCCACGCAAATCCACTGCAACCACTGCGTGGCCAAGCGAGGCAAACTCGAGAGCCGCCCCCTCCCACAACATTGCATTCGATGCCAGGCCATGGATCAGGACCAAAGGGGTAGCTGACGCTTCTGCCGGGTTGCCCCAGCGCACTGTTCGTAACGTCACGCCGGTGCCACCATCCACCATCACCGTGGTGCACTCAGCAGAATTCATAGCAATCACACTACGCTTCACATTCAATGAAGCCGAATGTTCTGCTCATAACTTTGGATCAATTCCGTGCGGATTGCTTGTCTATTGCAGGTCATCCACTTGTTCGAACACCGAATCTTGATCGACTAGCTCGCCAAGGCGTGCGACTTACTCAGCACTACAGCCAGTGCGCACCATGTAGTCCTGGTCGCGCCAGTTTGTACACGGGCATGTATCAAATGAACCATCGAGTTGTTGCCAATGGCACTCCTCTCAATGGACGATTCGACAATGTTGCACTGCTTGCACAGCGTGCTGGTTACTCGCCTGTGTTGTTTGGCTACACCGATCAGGCAATTGACCCGCGCGATGTTGCAGACCCAAACGATTCGCGACTGAAAACGTACGAAGAAGTGCTTCCTGGTTTTGATTGCAAGCTGTTCATTCCTGAACCACACACATTGTGGATTGAACACCTACGTGCCAACGGATTTGATGTGCCGATGAATGCACAGCAGGCCTTACTTAGCGAACCATCACGTCCCGCAGAATTCGGAATGTCGGCGTTTCTCACCGATCACTTTCTTACGTGGTTACGCGAGCAAGACGGTTCGTGGTTTGCTCACGCCAGTTACCTTCGCCCACATCCCCCTTATTCGGCTGCGGGTAAATGGTCAACTGCCTACGACCCTGCCGATGTACCAATGCCAATTGCCCCATCGGATGAGCGTCATCCATTCCACGATTTTGCCTTGCAAATTCCAGGTGCCGCTGCGCCGACCAATGAAGAAGAAGTTCGACACATGATTGCGCAGTACTACGGCATGATCGGCGATGTAGATGAGCAACTCGGTCGCGTGTGGGACACCTTGATCGAACTTGGTATGTGGGAAAACACCATCATCATCGTGACCGCAGATCATGGCGAACAACTAGGCGATCATGGCCTGAAGGAAAAACTTGGGTTCTTTGATCAGAGCTATCACATTCTTGGAATTGTTCGCGATCCTCTCCACGCTTCACAACACGGAACCGAAGTCACCGAATTCACCGAAAACATTGACATCGTGCCAACCATTGCCAAAGCACTTGGTCAGCCCGTGCCAAAACAATGTGATGGGTTACCGCTTACACCTTTCCTTCGAGGCGAGCCACTTCCGCAGTGGCGAGATGCAGCATCGTACGAATACGACTGGCGTCACTATTTCATTCGCATGGGTGAACGTGATTGGCCTTGGGATCAACGCTTAGAAAAACAGCACCTCGCTGTGCGTCGATACAACGACAAGGCGTATGTGCAATTCGGCGATGGAACGTGGTTGGCATTCGATCTTGCTGCAGACCCAACCTGGCGCACCACGATCACCGATCCGTCTCTCGTTCTGTCCATGGTGCAAGACATGCTGGTGTGGCGTTCGCGTCACACCAACCGCGAGCTCACCGGAATGCTCATGGAAGAAGGCGGTATTGGCGAATGGCCTCCCGGCGTTTCGTGGCGTAACTGAATTCACGCCCTCAGTCCGACTTCCCACATTTAGCGCCAATTACGATCTATTTGTTCCTTGAGCCGACCCCCTGTTGGCCTTGCACAGAAAGACCCCTCATGCTCGCTGCAATCGCTCGTTTTAGTGTTCGTCACCGCCGAATCATGGTGTTCGGAATTTGGATTCCGGTTCTTGTCATCGTTGGCATGCTCTCAGGAAAAATGGGAAGCAACTTCAGCACCCAGTTTGAGTTGCCACAGAGTGAAGCAAATGACGTTCAGAAACTGCTCGAGTCAAATAGCCCGAACAAAGCAGGCTTCTCTGGTGAGATCGTGTTCACATCTCCAAATGGCGTAAATTCCGATGATGTTATTGCAACACTTGCGCCATTTTTTGACAAGGTTGATGCGCTGGAAGGCGTAACGGTTACTTCACCTTTTAGCGAAACATCTCAAGGACAGATCAATAAAACAGGTACAACGGGTTTTGCTTCGCTCGATGTTTCACTGCGCTCACAAACCGAACTGCTCACACTTTCCGAAGACATCCAAGAACTCGGTCGCGAAGTTTCCATTGATGGGCTGACCATTGAGTACGGCGGCAACATCTTTGCCGCATTTGAATTGCCGGCCTCTGAGGCTTACGGCCTGCTTGCAGCGATGATCATCTTGGTTCTTGCTTTCGGTTCCGTACTTGCAATGGGCTTACCTATCGGTACTGCGCTCTTTGGTCTTGGAGTTGGCTCATCGCTTGCAATCATCCTCAGCCACGTCGTGCCAATGCCCGACTTCACCACATCGCTGGTCGCAATGATCGGACTTGGAGTGGGCATTGACTATGCCCTGTTTATCGTCACGCGGTACCGCGAAGGACTCGCCGAGGGACTCTCCGTTGAAGAGGCAGTTGTCGACGCAGTGAACACATCGGGTCGCGCAGTGATTTTTGCGGGAATCACCGTCATTATTTCGCTTCTCGGTTTGTTCGTCATGGGCCTTGCATTCGCCCGCGGACTTGCAGTTGGTGCAGTAATTGGTGTTCTCGTCATGATGCTTGCATCGGTAACTCTGCTTCCATCGCTGCTCGCCATGGTTAAGCACAAAATTGGCGTCACTACATGGTCGGCAATTGCCTCACTTGGCTTGTTCATCGTTGGCGCACTCATTGCGGTAATCACCGAAACATTGGTGTTCCTACTCATCGGTGTTGGTGCAGCTGTCATTACTACTGCTGTGAGTTTTTTCATCAAGCCAATGCGCCGTCACATCCCGCATCGAGCACAAAAAGCTAAGGAACTCACGTTCTGGTACCGCTGGAGTCGCTTTATTCAGCGTCGCCCATGGACTGCAGCGCTCAGCGCCTCAGCAGTGTTGCTTATTCTCGCATCACCGCTCATCTCACTGCGCTTGGGTTTTGGCGACAATGGAAATGCTCCTGAGTCCACAACTGTGCGCCGCGCGTACGACATGTTGGCTCAAGGCTTCGGACCAGGATTCAACGGGCCACTCTTCATTACTGTCCAAGGTGAGACAGCGCAATCGCCTGAAGCATTGCAGGGCTTTGTTGACACGCTCAGCAACACTGATGGCATTGCATACGCACAAGGTATGCCGGCATCGCAAGACGGAAGCTTGTCGCTGGTCATGGCCTACCCAACTACTTCACCGCAGGACATCAAGACCGAGGAATTGATTCACGAGTTGAGATCAACGGTCATTCCACAAACTGGAGTTGATGCAAAGGTCGGTGGCTTCACTGCAGCCGGAGTCGACTTCGCCGAATCAATTGGTAGCCGTATGCCGTACCTGTTTATTGGCGTACTGTCACTGTCGTTCTTATTACTCATGGCAGTGTTCAGAAGCTTGCTCGTTCCACTTAAGGCAGTGATCATGAACTTGCTGTCCATTGGCGCCGCGTACGGTGTCATCGTTGCGATCTTCCAATGGGGATGGGGAATGAACCTCATCGGAGTTGGCAAAGCCGGGCCAATTGAAAGCTGGGCTCCGATGATGCTCTTTGCCATCGTGTTCGGATTGTCAATGGACTACGAGGTGTTCTTGCTGTCGCGAGTAAAAGAGGAATACGACCGCACCGGCGACAATGCGTCAGCGGTAGCCGATGGACTCACAGCAACGGCACGTGTAATCACTGCTGCTGCACTCATCATGGTGTGCGTATTTGCTGCATTCGTGCTTGGACACGACAGACAACTCAAACTCTTCGGGCTCGGGCTTGCGCTCGCGGTGTTTATTGATGCCACCTTGGTGCGAATGGTGCTGGTGCCAGCAACCATGGAACTCCTTGGCGATCGCAATTGGTGGCTACCAGCCTGGATTAATCGCGTGCTTCCAAAGATTGATGTTGAAGGTCAACATATGGTGCACTCCGAAGAGGCAACCAACAAAAGCGGTGTTTGAAAACTAGAACTTCACCATGCAACTGCGTGGGCCGTGCACTTGACCGCCGGCCCATGTAACAGTGGCTGGGTCTACGAGTTCAAACTCAGGAATTCGCTCAAGCCACGTTTGTAGCGCAACACGCACTTCCAATCGAGCCAAGTTGCTACCTGCGCAACGGTGAATTCCTGAACCAAACGCTACGTGGCGATTGTGTTCACGATCCAGAATCACTTCGTCTGGGTTTTCGAATTGTCGCGGGTCGCGGTTAGCCGCAGGGAATGCCATCAACACTCTGTCGCCTGCCTTCATTGGGCAACCCTGAAACTCAATGTCGCGGTCAACAATGCGAGCCATCGTTACTGGTGCATACACGCGCAATAGTTCTTCAATGGCTGTTGGCCACAGGTCATCGTTTTCGCGCAACTGCTTGCGATGCTCTGGGTGTTGGGCCATGTGCCACATCACTGAACCAATTGCCGACCACGTGGTGTCAATCCCTGCAACCAACATCAGGTTGCACACACCAAGCACATACTCAATTGGAACTTTCTTGCCTTCAACTTCAGTATTCATCAACTCTGAAATCAGGTCGTTTTCGCGCGGGTTCTTTTTGCGATCTTCAACCTGTGCGAGGAAGTATTCGATAATTGCTAAACGACTGCGCTTACGCAATTCCATGTCGGTCATGTTTTCAAGCACGCCACGTACCCAGCCTGTAAACGTTTCTTCCATGTCGAGTGGAACGCCGAGCATGTTTGAAATAACACGGACTGGAATGTGCTGTGCGTAGTCAGCTGCGGCATCTGCTTTGCCTTTATCGATGAAATCATCAATCAACGCGTTGCACAAATCTCGTGTGCTTTGTTCGTATTTCGCAACTGCTTGTGGTGCAAACACCGGAAGAATTAAACGACGATGCCAATGGTGATCTGGTGGATCAGAAGTAATTGGTGGCGCAGCAACACCGCCGTACGCGCCTTCGGCTTGGCCCGGAGGTGGAGGCATGACCAAAATGCCACGAGAGGTGAAGATTTCATACTCTTGCGCTAACGCAACAACATCTTCGTATCGAGTTGGCAACCACGAACCTTCGTAGCGCTCCGTGCGCGCAATCGGGCATTCCGATTCACGTATCTCGCTATATCCCGGATACGGGTTGGCAACAAAGCTCGGCTCGAAAATGTCGTAATCGGTGAGCAAACTTTCAACAGGCTTGCGTGTATCGGTCATAACGAACCCCCCAGGTTCACTACTCGCTAATAATGATTGCTCGCTCCGGGCAATTTGCCTCGGCGCGACGTGCTTTCCCCTCAAGCTCTGCAGGTATGTCACCATCAATCAATACTTTTGCGTTTCCCAACTCATCGCTACCAAATACTTCTGGCGCGGCAATGGCACACATTTGATGACCGTGGCATGAACCCATATCTACAGAAACTTTCATACCCACAGACTAACGATCACGCCTTTGGCGCGTGGTGTCGGAGGTCTACTGCAGACTTGCGATTAGCCTTATTTGGTGCCCAGTTTTGACTCCATGATCGCCTTTGCGATCGCATCTCTGGCACTTCTGGTTATCCCCGGTCCAGCAGTGTTGTACGTGATTAACCGAAGCATTTCAGATGGTCGAAGCATCGCACTCGCAGGCGTTGCGGGTCTGGAACTTGGAAATTTTGTTCACGTTGTTGCCGCAACTATTGGACTATCAGCGGTGATTGCGGCATCCGCGACTGCGTTTGGAATCGTGAAATGGATCGGTGCCGGTTACCTGGTTTTCATCGGTCTGCGCACGTTGATGAAGAAGCCGCAAGCTATGGAAGCGCAGACATCTTCACTGTCGCGAGGAAAAAGTTTCACCCAGGGAATCATCGTTAATACGTTTAACCCCAAGGTTGCACTGTTCTTTCTCTCGTTTCTTCCCCAGTTCATTGATGAAAAGTCGGGTTCTGCTGCCCTGCAATCCCTGATCCTTGGATCTCTGTTTGTAGCCATCGGTTTATGCACCGACGGGACGTATGCATTCTTGGCAAGTGCACTACGCACCACGTTGCTGCGTGGAAAGTCGTTGCCGTTTGTGCAACGCTATGTCGCCGGCTCAGTCTTTATCGCGCTCGGTCTTATCGCATCCACTACTCGAAGGGCTTAACCCATGTCATACATTCAATTCAAACAACGTCTTGATGCTGGTGACGTAATTCTTCTCGATGGAGGAACGGGCACTGAGCTCGAACGCCGTGGCGTACCAATGAGTCCAGAGGCATGGTGTGGTCCAGCGACCTTGGGCAATGCAGAGTTGCTCACTCAAATTCATCTTGACTACATCAATGCCGGCAGTGATGTGATCACAGCGAATACCTACGCAGCAAACTCCATGATGCTGAAGCCTGCTGGCTACGGCGACAAGATTGAGGAAATTGTTAAAACTGCTGTTGATGCCGCATTGCGTGCGCGCGACTTGGCTCCCAAAGGGCGAAACATCATTGTGGGAGGTTCGCTCTCACATATGGTTCCTCTCAACCCAGGCACCGACACCGTTGACCAAGTGCGCACGCCTCCACCCGCTCAAATTGCAGAGTCATTTCATCAATTGGCACAACTGCTGAAAGCTGGTGGAGTTGACCACATCATGCTTGAAATGATGTACGAAGAAAATCGCACGGCAATGGCTCTGCAGGCTGCACTCGACACCGGTTTACCTGTGTGGTTTGGTGTCGCTGCAAGGCGCAATGACGCCGGCAAGATCATTAGTTTCAACCTTGCGCAGGAATCACCACTTGAAGCTGTTCTTGACCTCATACCAGAAAAAGGTGTTGACGTAGTCAGCGTGATGCACACTCAGCCACAAGCAGTGAGCGACACCATCTCAATGGTTCGCAAGAAGTTCTCAGGACCAATTGGCGCATACCCCGACAGCGGATATTTCGAAATGCCGAATTGGAACTTCACGGAAGTGATCCCTGCAGAAAAACTCGAGGGGTTCTATGCAGAATGGCTAGCTATGGGAGTGCAACTCGTTGGCGGTTGTTGTGGACTTACCGTTGATCACATTCATGCCGCACAACGAGTCAAGACTGCTGCGAAGTAATAACTCGTCGAAACGTCAAGTTAATTCGAGGCCCAACTTTAGATTTCGTCTTTGCAATCTGATGCGCCCAGCAGTGCTGCGATAACCCAGACATCACCAGTAGCGAGCCGTCTTCCAAGTCAACACGCACGGTTTCCCCGGACTCTTTATGTCGCAAATCGAATCGCCTTGTTGCGCCAAGGCTCACCGATGCAATGGTTGGTTCACTGCCATTGATTTCTTCGTTATCGGAATGCCAACTGACACTGTCATTGCCATCGCGATACAGGTTGACGAGCACCGAGTTGTATTCCGCACCAGAAGCCACTGTGCAATGGTCCATCACCGCCTGAAGCACAGGAGTCATGGCATGCGGTGTTCGAGTGATTCCTGAATACACGTAGCTCACGTTGGTATCGGTGAACCACGTAGAAAATCCAGCTTGAGGATATTTCTTGCCAAACATCACCATTTCTGGCATTTCCCAAGGAGTCTCATCCATGATCTGCTGAAACAATTGCGCAGTCTGCTTGGGCTCAAAAAATTTTGGAATCAACAATGCGCTTCCATCAAATGGCAGCAACTCGCGCTTGTCGCTAAACAGACTGGGGGTGCTCATGTGCATTTTCCATAGTTCGCTCATATTGTTGCACTATTGCTACGGTCTTCACATGACCGATTGGCGAACGCTTTCTGCGCGAGCATCGCTTGCATCACACCGATTAATCGGCTGGATCTATTGGGATCCAACAGGTATTCGTTTGTTTACCGAACTTGGTGTTCCCAATGGCTTGGGCTATTACATCACGACCCGCTCTGCCCCGCTGGCACAAGCAGGAAACGACGTAGTCACCGCGGCGTTCTATTCCATACGTGCAGAGTTCATCAATCTGTGTCTCGATGTTGCTCGACAACACACCACCTTTGAGGACGTATACCGCATTCGCAACGAGGCTGTTGTTGCCGGGTTGCAGGAGTACGCGCCGGAAATCGTGAACGAACTTGGCGCTCTAGCTTCTCAATTGTGGGCAGCTGCCGACTCGCTTCCCATTGCTGGACACACCGTGTACGCGGCGCACACGGCTTGGCCGCGTAACGAAGATAATCCTGCACTCAGTGCATGGCTTGCCGTGAATTGCATTCGTGAATGGCGCGGCGACACTCACTTTGCCATTCTCGCTAGCGAAGACATCAGTGGTGTGCAGGCAGGACTATTGCATGATGCGTACTTGGGCTACCCCGGCGACTGGATTCCGCGAAGCCGCGGTGCCGATGATGCGCAGCTTGCGCAAGCATGGGATGCACTCGACGAACGCGGATTCGTGACTGATGGTCGTATCAATGAAGCAGGTCTTGCCTACCGCGAATACATCGAAGACAAGACCAATGAACTGTGCGAAAAAGCATGGCGAGCACTTGGCGTTGAACGGACCGAGAAATACTGCGCGCTCATTGAGCCCGTCGGACACAAATTTCTCGCTCGTATTGACGCAACTGCTGGCGAAAACTGGATGCCTGCTGCCCGCGACTCACGTCGCAAGTAGCATTTGCACCATGATTCGCCAATTTGGAAAAGAAACCGCCCTCCTACTCATTGACGTGCAAAAGGGTGTTGACGTTCTGCAACACTGGGGCGGACCAACTGGTCGTCGCAATAATCCAGATGCCGAATCACACATGCTTCGCTTGCTTGCCGGTTTCCGCGAAAAAGGATTGCCTATTGCCTACACGCGACACGACTCGCGCGAAGCCAATTCACCGCTGAAGTTTTCGCTTCCAACTGGCGAACAAAAACCAGGCTTCGAAATTCAACTTGGTGACATCGTGGTGGAAAAAGACGTGAATAGTGGATTCGTGGGCACCGACTTAGAAATTGAACTGCGCCGCAAAGGCATTCAACGCTTGGTCATCGTTGGGTTCTTCACCAATATGTGTGTTGAAACCACTACTCGCATGGCTGGAAACCTCGGCTTTGACACGTACCTTGTTCCCGACTGCTGCTCTACCTCAAATCGAATTGGTTGGGACGGAGCCGACTACGACCCAGAGCTCGTGCACGACATGACTGTTGCCAACTTGCACGGTGAATTCTGCACAGCAATTACGCCTGGTGATGCACTTGGACTTCTTGCCGCTGACAACACGCAACTTGAGCGCGTGCAGGGCAACGAATAATTCGTTAGTCCAAATACTTCTTCAACAGAGTTGATGCTTGGGCGTGCGCTGATTGCGCATCATCCAAAATGGTGATCATGTTGAAGAATCCATGGAATGCACCGTTGTAACGAGTAATCGTTGTTGAGACACCGTTTTCAACAAGCCGCTTTCCGTAGGCTTCGCCTTCGTCACGAAGCGGATCGTATTGCGCGGTAATCACAATTGCAGGTGGCATTCTCTTCAACAGATCATCGCTGGCAAGCATCGGTGAGGCATTGATGTTTGCTCTGTCTGCGTCTCTACTCATGTAGTGAGCCACGAACCACGCCATCACTGCTTTCGTAAGAATCGGTGCGTTGGCGTTCTCGCTGATTGAAGGCGACTCCATACGCATATCGACTGCTGGATAAATCAGCATTTGAAACTTCAGCGGAACCACTTCGGCAAGAGCTACCGCTGCTGCCAGGTTTCCACCTGCTGAATCTCCACCCACTGCCATGCGCGAGTTATCAACACCTAGGGCCTTTGCATTTTCGAACGCCCATTTCACTGCAGCTGCACAATCATCAAACGCAGCAGGAAATTTGTGTTCCGGGGCCAGTCGATAATCAACTGAAAGCACCGCATGTCCAGATTTATTGGCAAGCGAGCGACACACACCGTCATGTGAATTCAGGTCACCAATAACCCAGCCACCACCATGGAAAAACACCAGCAAACCGAGGTCGGTCTTTGCAGACGGCCGATACAAACGGCACGGAATTGAACCTGCTTGAACGTCACGAATTTCATGCACAACTTCAGTGCTTGGCACTTGCCCTGCGCTGTACAGCGCTCGCGCTTCTGCTGGTGACAACTCCTCAAATGGAGTAGTACGTATTGCTGCGTAAAAGTCGGCTACTGCTTGTGCTTGCGGATGAAGAGGCATACCGCCACTCTAAAGCTTGCGCAAGATTGGAGTTGCAGCGAAGGTGAACCCCACCACCCCGAAAATTGCCATCACCACAATAAATGTTGGTTGCAAACCATACGCATCAACGCATGCACCAACGATGAGTTGACCAAGTGGTGGTGCCGCATACAACAACGACATCTGCAAGCCGTACACACGTCCTTGCAATTCTGGCTGCACTCGCTTTTGCACGATGGAGTTCCAGAGCGGATTGAACGGCCCCCACGACAGCCCAGCAAAGAATCCAAGCACAACAAACAGCCATGTTGGCGGCAGAATCACCAATGGGAAGAGTGAAACCGTGGACACAATCATGACCAAGCGCAGCAATGCACTTGTTGAAAACTTCGCAGCAAGTCGACCGTAGGCAAACGAGCCAATCACCATTCCTGCGGCGAGAGCTGCGAATAACGCACCTAATCCAGTTGCGTTATCAATGGATTCAAAATATGCAGGGAAAATCACCGTATCAATCGGCATGTACAGGCCCGACAGAAACATGAATCCAATCGCGAGTGCAAACAATGGTTTGTCTTGTGTGAGCGCGTGGAAACCCTCACGCAAGGATGAAAAGAACGACTCATGACCGTCTTCGTGGTGCGCCACAGTTTTGCCATGTTCGTCATCTACATGCATTAACGACACTGCAATTGTGGCTACGGCAAACATGCCTGCAGTCACCGCGAATGCAAGCATCGGACCACTCAATTGAATACAAGCCGAACCAATTGCAGGTCCAACCATCCAACCGATGGCAAAAATTCCTTCATGTCGCCCGTTTGCTGAATCAATCTCAACTCCCGAGGCAGTCGCCGCATTGGGAATAAGCGCTTTACGCGCGGTGTATCCAGCTGGGTCAAAACACGCCCCAAGCACGGCAATCACCAGGATCCACGTATATGTCAGGTCGCCAACAGCGTTAACAACTAAAAACATCAACACAGACACCATCGACATCACATCGGAAAACATGGAAATTGCTCGGCGTCCGAACCTGTCGATTAGCCCGCCCACTACTGGAGAAACCACAATGCCAGGAAGGCTGGAAAGTGCGGCCAATAACCCAGCTTTTGCAGCCGATCCCGTGAGTTCGAGCACAATCCACGGCACAGTAATCAAGACCACGCCATTTGATATTCCCGATACCGCATTGGTCACCTGCAAAAGACCAAAAGCGTGTTTATTCTTCACATTTCACAGCGTAACTGAGCCATTTCTCCGACAGACTCTTTCGCATGAGCAGCATCGTGGTGAGCGAACTTGAATACGGTCCACCCGGCGCAGATCAATTGTTTTTTGATGTCAGTTTCAAAGTTTCACCTGGCGAACATGCAGCAATCGTTGGTGCCAACGGCGTAGGAAAGAGCACCATCTTGCGCATTCTTACGCAAGAGATTGAAGCTGATGGCGGCGAGTATGCCATTGGTGGAACCATGCTGAACATGACCCAAGACGTTGGCATGTCGCGACCAAACGACACGTTGCGCGAAATGCTGATTGAAGTTGCACCAAAAAATTTACGTGATGCTGGACGCGCGCTAGTCGCCGCAGAAAAAGCTCTTGGTAGCGGCGATGACGACGGAATGGGTTATGCAAATGCCCTCGCCGACTGGGGTGATCTCGGTGGTTACGACCTTGAGGCTAAGTGGCAAGCTTCTGCGCAACGCAGTGTGAAAACACCTGTTGATGATTTCTCGGTTCGCCTCGTTTCCGAACTTTCGGGTGGCGAGCGTAAGCGATTAGTCCTCGACCTACTTCTCACTAGCGGCGCCGAAGTACTGCTTCTTGACGAACCAGACAACTATCTCGACATTCCTACCCGTAAGTGGCTTGAAGAGCAGATCAAGGCGTGCAAGTCCACCATCTTGATGGTCAGTCACGACCGCACATTGCTTGAACAATGCTCCACCAAAGTAGTGGTCATTGAAGGTTCGGGTTGCTGGGTGCACGGAGGGTCGTACAAGACCTTCCCGGAAGCACGCGCAAAACGCCAAGAACTACTTGGTGATGACTTGAAGCGTTGGAACGAAGAAGAACGCCGCTTGTTCCATCACATGAAAATCATGAAACAACGCGCGGCGCAAAACTTTAAGAATGCAACCAAAGCAAACGGTGCCGAAACCCGTTGGGAAAAGTTTGTTGCTGCTGGTCCTCCTCCACCGCCTGTCGCCGATCAGCAAATTTATGTACGCCTTCGCGGTGCAGATGCCGCACGACGCGTTGCAAAACTAGAAAAGGTAACGATCGACAATTTGTTCCTGCCATTTAGCGAAGAGATTCACCACGGTGAACGCGTTGGACTCATTGGACCAAACGGCACGGGAAAGACCCACCTTTTGAAGGTGTTGAGTGGTGAAAATCAGCCAACCGAAGGACAAGTCACCTTTGGTCCGCGTACTTCTGTTGGTGTATTCACTCAGGTGAACAATCGCCCAGACTTCCTTGGACGTGAATGCGTTGACATTGTGCTCGACCGCATTTCCGAGGAAGAAAAGGCCATGAAAACATTGGCTCGTTACGGCCTACGCAATAATGCTCGCCAGAAGTTTGAAACGCTTTCGGGTGGACAAAAGGCCCGACTCGAAATTTTGCGCCTTGAAATTGAAGGCCACAATGTGTTGTTGCTGGACGAACCTACCGACAACTTAGACATTGAGTCCTCTGAAGCCTTGGAAAAAGCCCTTGATGGATTCGAAGGAACCGTAGTTGCAGTAAGCCACGACCGAACATTCCTTGCTCAGTTCGATCGCTACATCATGATCACCGATGACGGCGAAGTGTATGCACTACCCGACTTTGACATTGCTATGGCTGGGCTCAGCGAACCCGACAAACTTGCCGGCTTGCGCTTAGCTAAACCGCTTACTCGCGACTAGAGCACGCCTTCTGGCACGAAACCGTCGCCGAATGCTTCGCGCATTTCGGCAACGAGTGCATCGTTGGTCCACAGGTCGATAGCGGTCATTGCCATGATCTTTGCGCCATCGAGAATTGCGCGTGTTGCATCATCGTTTGTTGCGTAGTCAGCAAATTCTGGCGTGTGCAATGACACACCATGTGGTGCAACTGCAATCATAGGGTGAATTGATGGAGTCAAGTAACTGATGTTGCCCATATCGGTTGAACCTCCACCCGTTCCCGCCATGTACTCAGTCGTCAACATGCGACCAAACTGTGCTGAGTTCTCAACATAAGCAGCAAGCAATGGAATGTTGTCAACAATGTCGGCAAATGGGTTTGGTTGCCATTCCAATTCAACGTGACAACCAGCAGCATGTGCGCCACCGTGCAAACAACCCGCAACGCGTTCTTTCAATGGCTTCAAGGTTTCAATGGTGTTTGAGCGAACGTACCAATCCATTTCTGCTTCACGCGGAACGATGTTTGGCTTCTCGCCACCCTTCAAAAAGATTCCGTGAATGCGCTCGGTTGGCATGATGTGCTGACGTAGCGCTGCAATATTCATGTATCCAAGCACCGCTGCGTCAAGTGCATTCCTACCCAAGTGAGGAGACACGGCTGCGTGCGCTGCCTCGCCGGTGTACTTCACCAGGCAATGCTGAATAGCAATGGCGTTCATTCGAGCAAGTTCTCGGTCGGCGGGGTGAATCATCATGGCTGCATCAACACCAACGAAAGCACCCTTGCGAGCCATTTCAATTTTTCCGCCGCCGCCTTCTTCGGCTGGGGTGCCCATCAAACGCAACCTGCCACCCGCTTCTTCAGCCAAACCAGCAAGTGCAAGACCTGCACCTAGCCCGGCCGCCGCGATGATGTTGTGTCCGCAAGCATGGCCAATTCCTGGCAGTGCGTCGTATTCGCACAACACGGCAACGGTTGTCCCCTTTGAGCCAACTGCAACATCAAATGCTGTGTCAATGTCGTACGCCTTACGCGTGACGTCCAACTTGTTGTCACCAATGGCGTCGGTCAAACGCTTGTGTGCGAAATGCTCTTCGAAGTTTTCTTCTGGGTGAGCGTGAATGTCGTGACTGATTCCGACAAGATCATTTTTCAGTTTGTCAATTGACTCGCATGCTCGCTGTTTCAATGACTCACGAAGTTGGGTTGTAGACATGGCTAAATGGTAGCCCTTCGCCAATTCACCAATTAATAGCCGTAGAATTTCATCTCGTGATCGTGATTGATGCCCAAAAGCTTTCGGCATCCCGACCTAACCGTCCGTTATTCACGGACATATCCCTCACCCTTTCCGAAGGCGACCGAGTTGGCATTGTGGGCCTCAACGGCTGCGGCAAAAGCACACTGCTTCGTATTCTGAGTGGTGAGTACTCCCCAGATAATGGTGTGGTGCACCGTGGGCGCGGTGCACGAATTGGCATTCTTGCTCAGCAACCCGTGCTTCCCGCTGGAACCGTGCGTGATGCAGTTGGCGAGGACTGGCGTGGTGAAGCCATGCTCGACAAGCTGGGCATGTCTGGTTTGCTTGATGCGCAGACCGACGAGCTTTCTGGTGGCCAACAAAAACGTGTCGCTCTTGCCCAGTTGCTCGTAAATGAATGGGATGCGCTCATTTTGGATGAGCCAACCAACCACCTCGACCTTGATGCCATTTCCTATTTAGAGGAATGGTTGGCGCAATACCGCGGTGGTCTGTTGCTTGTCACTCACGACCGACACGTACTTGACCGCGTAACCAACAAAGTGTTGGAAATTGATCGCGGTTCTGCATACATGCATGTTCCAACAAGCAAAACTGCAGGTTCTGGTTACGCCGCATACCTTGCAGGCCGCATTGAACGCGAAGAACGCGCAGCAACTGCAGAACAAGTGCGCAAGAACTTGGCACGCACCGAACTTGCATGGTTGCGCCGTGGAGCACCCGCACGTACAACAAAACCAAAAGCGCGCATGGACGCAGCAAAAGAGTTGGTCTCGCGCAAAGCAGATGCTCCAGCTCGTCAAGGTGAGCTTGGTCTGTCACTTGGCAGCCAACGCCTTGGATCAAAAGGAATTGAACTGCAAGGCATTGCATTTTCGTGGCCGGCATCTGAAAAATCAGCAGAGCACGAAGTGCTCCACGCATTTGATTACACGCTTGAACCTGGCGATCGCTTGGGCATTGTTGGACCGAACGGCGCAGGAAAAAGCACACTGCTCGATCTCATTGCAGGACGCCTAAAGCCAACTGGTGGCCATGTTGAAATAGGGAGCACCGTAAAGATTGGCTACTACGACCAACTTGGTCGCGAACTCAATTTGTCGCAAACCGTACGCGAAGCCGTCATGGGTGACAAAGGAAACCCATCAGTTGAAGACATCAACCTGATGAAGCGTTTCTGGTTCGATGGCGATTCGCAGTTCGCACCGTTGTCAACACTTTCAGGTGGTGAGCGACGACGTTTGCAATTGCTGCTCACGCTTATTGAACAACCAAATGTGTTGATGTTGGACGAACCAACGAACGATCTCGACCTTGACACCTTGCGAGCGCTCGAGGAATACCTTGACGATTGGCCAGGAATTGTGGTGGTGGTCAGCCACGACCGC
Organism: Actinomycetota bacterium; assembly: GCA_046051205.1. Classification (GTDB taxonomy): domain Bacteria; phylum Actinomycetota; class Acidimicrobiia; order Acidimicrobiales; family Ilumatobacteraceae; genus UBA3006. The sequence goes on along the minus strand of JBJOOQ010000011.1, from coordinate 5,327 downwards.
GTGTTCCTAGACCGCACGGTTATTGACGTCTTAGCGCTTGACGGCGAAGGTGGAACACGCCAGGTAGTTGGCGGAATTGCTGGCTGGTTGCAACAGCGAGGCAAGCAAACCACCAATCAAACTGCACCAAAATTGAAGTCTGCTCCTGCGATCGATTCGGTGCAACCAACAAAGGTGAAGCCGGCAAAAAGCCCAAGCACGCTGCGTCGCTTGTTAGGTCAAACAGAGAAAACCCTGGCTCAAGCAACCGAAAAACTACAGAAACTTGAGCGTGAATTGTCTGCTGTTGGTAGCGACCACGTTGAACTCGCACGCGTTAGCGCAGAACTCGCACTCGCCCAACAAAGCGTTGATGCCGCCGAAGAACATTGGCTGACGATTGCTGCAGAAGCAGAATCCCAAGGAGTAACCTCTTCACAATAATGTCAGCGATTCAATTTCAACTTCGTCAGGCAACTCAATCAGATCTTCCAGAGATTGCCGCATTAATTTCTGAGGGTTACTCCTTTGACGGTCTCACGATCGTTCAAACCGCAGAAGAATTAGAAGAAGAATTCGGTGGCCCGTATTGTTTTCTTGACCAAGATGTCATGGTCGCCGAATACGAATCACGCATCATTGGGGTGGGTTACACCTACTTCCTTCCATCCGAAATCAAAGAGGAACGTTGCTACACCTTTGGCACGGTCAAGCCCTCACTCCGAGGAAACGGCATTGGAACCGAAATCATGCAGTGGACAACCGAGCGCGCCGAGAAACTACTTCGGTCAACAAATAGAACGATTCCCAAATATCTGCGCAGCGATGTGAGTACATCAAATACTTCTGCGGCATACCTTTTTCAAAAATTCAATATGAGCCCAGTCCGCTGGAATGAAGACCTCATCATTGACCTAAACGATTCTCCTGAAGTTTTTGTCTCCCCCGGCTATTCAGTTATCCCGTGGGATTCAACCCGAGATGAAGAAGCACGAACTGTGAAGAACCTGGCATTTATGGATCATTGGGGCTCCACTCCTACAAACGAAGAGGGATGGGATCAACTCGTTCACAGCTCTACAGCAAAACTCGATCAATCATTCTTTGCACTCGACAAGAACGGTGGAATCATCGGCCTCCTTCTCTCACACCGTTACGAATCCGATGATGAAACATTGGGAAAACGCATCGGCTGGATCGACAAGTTGGCCACACTTTCTGAACACCGAGGAAAAGCTGTTGGTAAATCGCTCATCACCCATGCACTCGCGGCTTACCAACGAGATGGCTTAACCCATGCAGCCCTCGATGTAGATACAGAAAATCCCACTGGTGCATACGGTTTGTACACAGCAGTGGGATTCTCAACTTTTAGAGGAAGCGTTACTTACGAACGCAAGGTTCAGTAATTACTTAGTTTTTGGAAGACACATCAATCCAGTAGATTTCTTGTCAAGTTTTTTGTAATTGATGTTGTACACCTCTGCATTAACTACAGCCTTTGTTGAACCTTTTGCATACCAGTCCAATGCAACGCCGTTTGGATAGACCTTGCGAAGTGAAACGCAGGTTGAATATGCCTTTGGTGGAACCTGCTTTGCAGATACTGGAGTAACTGGTGCAACTGACAACACCAAACCGGATAGGAACAGGGAGGTAATGATTTTTCTCATGTAATTAACTTAGTGATCAATTACACATTAAACGCTATTCATATGTCTTTTGTGACGAATGACATGACTTTGCACAATCGCACGCTGTGCAATCACAACTGCACGATGTCAAGAAATTACTGCGTGCTGATACTTGCTTTGAATTCACCTTCGCGCATTTTCTGCTTAGTTTCTACGCTTGGTTCATCAAGTCGTTCAATCGTGACACCAACGATGTCTGCAGTGCATGTGAATAGGTGCGGATAATTTCCCACTGGCGACCCGGTATCCACACCTATATCGAATGTTTCTCCACTCATCGAATACACGAGCGGAACAGTTTTTTCAATACGCACACTTCCCGCTTCGCGACTGTCTACGAACAACGTTGCAACTCCACCAGCACCGAAGCCGCCGTCATAGGCGAAGTCAACGACGATTTCATGGTGCCCCGCACTCAATGCTTGAGTGTCACTCACTACTGAATGCACATGGCCAAGCCAGTTGTAGTGATACATCGGCATTCCCGATTCATGTATATACAGCGACCATCCCGCCATGTTTCCGCCCTGGCAGGCAATCACTCCATGCGCGCCACCGTCTGGAACAACAATTTGCGCGGTCATTTTCCACGAGCAGTTCTTCACATTCAGTACTGAACTCTCGGGCATACGTACATGCGCTCGCGTATACGTCACTTTGTTTATTCCGTCCAGTGAATGCGGAACTGCAAACTCACCATTACGGGGCGAGCCTGCGTCACGCAATGGATAGATGTCGTACTGAATTGCATTCTGGTGGAACAGCTCTTGCAATTCGGCAAGTTTTTCAGGGAACTGTTCCGCAAGATTGACGGCCTGTGAGAAGTCTTCGCTGATGTTGTACAGCTCCCACACTTCTTGAGGGCCATCAAAGTCCAATCCCTGCAAGCGGATCCACGGCAAACGACCATGGAAACACGAGGCCATCCATCCCTCGTGATAAATGGCGCGATTGCCCAGAATCTCAAAGTATTGAGTGGTGTGTGTGCTTGGCGCACTTGCGTTGTCAAACGAATACGCCATCGATGTTCCATGAATTGGCATCTGTTCAATGCCATTCACGTGTGTCGGGACTTCAATTCCCACAAGTTCATAAATAGTTGGAACAAGGTCAATCACGTGATGGAACTGCTGACGCAGACCGCCAGCATCGCGAATCTTCTTCGGCCAACTGAGCGCCATTGCATTACGAGTTCCGCCAAAGTGTGAAGCGACCTGCTTCATCCATTGGAACGGCGAGTCGAGCGCCCAAGCCCAGCCAACGTTGAAATGGTTTTCGCACTTTGCAGTACCAAAGTCATCCATGTGTTCAAGCAGCCACTCAGGATCTTCCGGTACTCCGTTTTGAAACGACGGCGCACTCCATGCTCCGTGAATCGTTCCCTCGGCCGATGCGCCGTTGTCACCAGTGATGTACACAACAAGTGTGTTGTCCATAATGTTCAGGCGTTCTAGTGCATCAATTACTCGTCCAACTTGCGCATCGGTATGCGCAAGGAACCCGGCAAAGGTTTCCATTAATCGCGCAGCAACAGGTCGGTAACGCTCTGGGTAATCGCTCCATGCAGGAACTTGTTCCGGTCGTTTAGTCAGTGCGGTATTAGGAGGAATGACTCCGAGTTTTAGTTGGCGCTCGTAAATCTCTTCGCGCAATACGTCCCAACCGCCATCAAATTGACCTGTGAACTTGTCTATCCATTCGCGCGCAACGTGATGCGGTGCGTGCAATGCAGGAGTTGAAAAATACGTAAAGAATGGTTGATTTGGACGCGACACTTGCTGCCGCTCAATCCACGCAATGGTCTGATCCGCCAAATCTTCAGTCAGGTGATAACCAGGATTGCCAACGTGTGGAGAAATTGGCGTGGTCTGGTCGTATACCGGCGGCTCCCATTGCGAAGACTCCGCTCCAATGATTCCGTAGAACTTGTCGAAGCCAAGACCTGTTGGCCAACGATCGAATGGACCAGCAGGGCTTTGCTCCCACGAAGGCGCAAGGTGCCACTTGCCAAACACCGACGTTGCGTAACCAGACATGCGTAGCACCTGTGCCATGGTTGCTGCTTCCGGTGGAATCGCACTGTCGTAACCAGGGAATGAGTTTGCAATTTCAGTAATACCGCCCATGTGTACAGCGTGGTGATTGCGGCCAGTCAGCATTGCTGCACGCGTTGGTGAGCACAATGCAGTGGTGTGGAACTGGTTGTAACGCAGGCCAATGTTGGCGATGCGATCAAGTGTTGGAGTTGGCACTGGGCCACCAAATGTTCCGAAAGAACCGAACCCCACATCGTCGAGCAAAATAAGCACAATGTTTGGCGCCCCAACGGGTGCGCTATTGCGACCGAGCTTGGTCGGTGTGGACTCTGAAATTAAACGTTCTGCCTTACCTGCAAACTTCGGAGTTGCTAACGGCAGCTTTTTGGCCATTAGGCAATGAGGCCCTTGACATCGAAACCGCGAAGCGCGCTAATTGCTGCATCTGCTTTTCCAGCAGTGGATATTGAGCCATCGGCAAGCGCTGCACTCAATGTGGTTGCGCCCGAAAGCACGTCGGTCCAGGTGTCTAGAGAAGTCGTCAGCGTTGCATCTGCATTGTCACCCGAATATGGAACCGCCACATAATTGCGAATATGCAAGCCAGTGACGTTTCCATCGAGTGCAAACTTCAAGCGAATGTTGGTTTCGCCTACGCGTTCAGGAACAAGCAGCACACGCAGAATGTGCACTGACTTTTCATAACCCGCACTGAGCAGCGTTGGCTTACGCAAATGCACATTCTTTAGTCGCGCGACGTTTGCCGTTCCCTCTAGCACTCGCGCACGTGTGAGGCACCAGTTGCGAATATTTGCCGCACTGGTGCGCTGAGCAACTATGCGCAAAGCTTTGGCAAGCAATGCTCGATCTGCATCTTCTGCGCCATCGCTGCGCACCAACCACGATCCAAGTTCAAGCGCCCATCGCACGTCATCCTGTGCAAGTGCATCGGAGACCTGTTTACGCACTGCTTCCCTACCACCGAAACCAGCGACAAGTTTTGCTGTGCGTTCGCGTGGCGCTGTGGGAAACAAGTTCGCTTCATCGCCATCAAAGAATCCGAAAAGACCCGTACGTATCTGGCGAACGTGATGCTCCATCACTCCGTACAACTCGGATGTCAGATAATCACCATCAAATGTTTCTGGCAAGTCAACCGACTCAGCAATTTCCATGCTGGTCATGCCAGCGTTTGTTGCACGAACGGTTTGATCCCACATGAACTGAATGGAGTCGCGATACTTCGTTACTCGGGTAGCGATTTCTTGCGCTCCAGAAATGTGTGGTCCATGGGCGCCCACTAAATGCTGCGCGTTCAGTGAAAGCAGGTGATCAATTCCACGCAACAACCCGCGTGGGTCTCGGTATTCCTCGCCACGAATGGCGAAGATGTTAAACAGCACCGGCCACACCAAGTTGTTCACGGCAACTCCAAGCGATGGAATCCAGTAGGTCACCGAATCATCTGCGTCCGATGGTGCGTGCGTTACTTCAATATCCAAGCCAGCGACATTGATCTTTGCCTCTGCACCAAACGTGTGCGTTGGCTCAATAAACCCAGGTGTAAACGGAGCGTGTTTCGGGTTGCGGTAGAAATGACCAAGGCCAACATTGACAC
>JBJOOQ010000010.1:0-26292 GCA_046051205.1 Actinomycetota bacterium | reverse complement strand
TTTTGCTTGGTCGTAACGAGTTGGCCGCACTTCAACTGGTTGTGCAGAGTTTGCAGAGAGCGGACGAACTGTTGGCTGTGCACGAAGTCCGCTCGTTGATGGACGCACTTGCACGCTGGAGTCATCGCGCTGCTGTGGAGCACGGGTATTCACGCCACGTGGTGCGCGTGGGCCGCGAACATCTGCACGCTGGTCGACCATGTCGTCTTCGTATTCTTCGTAGTCGTCGTACTCTTCTTCTTGACGAACCATGCGTCCGCGCGGTTCGGGGCGACGGCGAGGCAAAGGGCGTTCAACCGCAACCGAAGCGTCGTAGTCGTCGTATGCGTCATCTGGACCAAGACCCAGGTAATCCATGGCTCGTCTAAACATTGACATCAACCAAAGGTTACAACAAGTTACCTAGGCGGTGATGGACGGTTGCCAAAAAGGGCGGACCCCACGCGGACCATGGTGCTTCCCTCTTCGATTGCAATTTCGAGATCGCCAGTCATGCCCATGCTGCACTGTTGGAATCCGTGTTCATTGACCAATGTGCGAAGCGTGCGAAATGTGATGCGGGTCACGATGGGGTCTTCATTTGTTGGCCCAACTGTCATGAGTCCCAAAACGTCGATTCCCAAATCTTGCGCAGCACGGGACAGTTCCCCTACTTCTGCTGGCAAGCACCCGCCTTTGCCTTCTTCGCCTGTCACATTTACTTGCAGTAACACCTGTGCCGATTGCGGCGAGCGCTTGGCGATTTCCGTGAGGAGTGAAAGTCGGTCAACAGACTGCCAAACATCGACAATTCCAGCCAATTGCTTGATCTTGTTTGACTGCAGTTGCCCGATGAAATGCACCGGCAATCGGTCGGCCAATGCCACCTCAGCAGCTTTCGCGACGACCTCTTGTGCATAGTTTTCGCCAACCGCGTCACAGCCGGCAACTTTTGCAAATCGCCATGCTTCAGAGCCAAATGTTTTTGTCACCCCAACGAGTGCAACATCTACTCCACCCGCGTTGGCTATTCGTTTGCGCAGCGAAGCAACTGCTTCACTAACGCTGCGTTGGTCCAACGTGAGAGTTACTTCAGGAACGAAGGAACGTCAAGACCGTCATCGTCGTCGCGCAATGGGTCTTCCCCAGCACCGAACAACTCTTTCAAACGACTTCCACGCTGTTCTGGAATGCGACCGGTATCAACCGTACGTGGTTCACGCTGGCGCGAGCTGGTGTTGTCGACACGATCAAAGCCGGCTGCAATCACGGTGATCTTTACTTCGTCATCGAGTTCGTCATCAATAACCGAACCGAAGATGATGTTTGCATCAGGGTGTGCAACTGCATGAATGATTTCAGATGCAGTGTTCACTTCGAACAATCCGAGGTCTGAAGGACCAGCAATATTCAAGAGAATTCCGCGAGCACCTTCAACTGAGGATTCAAGCAACGGCGAGTTGATAGCGGCATTCGCTGCAACTGTTGCACGATTGTCTCCAGTTCCTCGACCGATTCCCATTAGTGAAGTTCCTGCGTTCTTCAAAATCATTTTCACGTCGGCAAAGTCAGTGTTGATGAGACCAGGCGTCATTATCAAACCGGTGATTCCCACTACTCCGTCCAACAGCACTTGGTCTGCTGATGCAAACGCAGCCAACAAGCTGGTCTTGTCGCTTGAAATGGCGAGCAAGCGCTCGTTAGGAATAACAATCAGCGTGTCGACTTTTTCGCGAAGCTTCGAAATTCCTGCTTCTGCCTGCAACGCACGACGACGACCTTCAAAATTGAATGGTCGCGTCACGATGCCAACGGTGAGCGCGCCTGCTGCGCGTGAAATTTCTGCAATAACTGGAGCCGCGCCGGTTCCCGTTCCGCCACCTTCACCTGCGGTGATGAACACCATGTCGGCACCAGCAACGAGCTCTTCGATCTCTGCGCGACTCGACTCTGCTGCTTCACGACCAACTTCAGGATCGCTACCAGCACCTAGCCCACGAGTGAACTCACGACCAATATCGATCTTCACTTCTGCGTCGCTCATCATGAGCGCCTGAGCATCGGTGTTTATGGCAATGAACTCAACACCTTTCATTCCAGAGTCAATCATGCGCTGCACAGCATTAATGCCGCCGCCGCCCACGCCAATCACCTTGATCACTGCAAGAAAGTTGTGCGGTGCTCCAGCCATAATGTTCATGCCTCCGTTAGCGATTACTCGATTTATGCGAAACGCCTGTAATGACGTCGCTCACGAGGCTAGTTGACCAACAAGGCCTGTATTGGAAGCCTCGCATATTGGGTTGCAACTACGGCGAAGACACCACAGGGGTCCCAGAGGACACATCGATGCCTGCGATCTGGTTGATGTCCTGGCGGCGCAGAATAACGACAACGTTGACGAGCTTGTTTCGCAGGTCTACTGGTTCGCCAAACTTCACGACCGCACCAGTCAACAGGGTCATCGTTACCTGATTCGGACCATTAACGCCCATGTTCTTTACCACTGGGCGAATCTCATCTGGCAACGACATCGCCAACTGTGCGGCGGCCTTATACGACTCTGAAGCCATTGCTCCAGCAATCAAATTGGGTCCAATGCCATCGATGAGCATGTATTCGGTAGGGCGACCATTCACTACCGCAAGCACGCGCCCGTCTTGATCGATCACGCGTCCCTGGTTGTCTACACCCAAGAACCACGCAACTGGTACTCGTTCATTGATCTCAATCACCGCTCGACTTGGAAGATAGGTCTTGATGCGGACCGACTCAATCCATGGATCTGTTTCAAGAAGTTTCTGAGCAGCATTCGTGTCTACGGTGAGCACCGACTTGCCGCGCAGACTCTTTGACACGGTTTCAATCAAAGTTGTGTTTGCATACTTTGCGCCTTCAATATCAATATTGCGCACTGCCACCAACGGTGACGCCAACACGATCAGTACAAACACGACAGATGCAACAAGCGAACCGCCGACTACCAACAATTGTTTGCGACGATTCACCCCGCGCATCGTGAACAACTGCTTTGTGCCGTTGACTACTCGACGAGCAAACGAGAGTTCGGTCCATGCGGTTCCATCAATGATGACAGCGCCATCAGCACTGTCATCTACGCTGCCAGGAAGCGATTCATCATCAAAAATTGCTACGCGAGTAGAGGTTGGCGCACGATGCACACTCTGAGACATGGTGTCGGCAGGAAAATCATCGTCGGTCACGATTCTTAAATCATCATCAACAATCACCACTCGCTCTGCAGGTTGAACTGGCCCGTCACTTGGTGCCACTGTTGGCGATGTTTGATTACCTGTAGCGCTGGTAATAGGAACAATCGTTGCGTCACGTGCGACACCACTCGTGCTATCTCGTGTTATGTTTCTTGTGACGTCTCGTGTTGCATCACGACCGAATGCATCCCTCAGTTCTTCTAGGACTTCATCCGACACATCGGAATCGATGATTCGAACCACTTCTCCATTGAGCACAGAAACCGGAATGGTTCCATCAGTGGTCTCATTGGCTGTGGAAGATTTATCAAAGACTTGTTCGAGCCGAATAGTTGAAACACCAACCTCGGAGTCTTTGTTAATGAGATCCACAATTGATGGATCAGTCTCGTCTTCGAATCCGACAAGTCGAATCTCGCTACGCAAAACATACCCACGTTCATCACGCACGCGACGGCGCACCTCTGCCATTAACGCCACAACATCTTGCGCACTGCCGCCAACATCGGCCTGAATGAAATTGGCATGCTTTTCCGAAACTTCAGCAGAACCAACGCGCATTCCACGCATACCAAGTTCATCGATTACCGCACCGGCTGAAACCTTGCCAGGCTCTGGATTGACAAATACCGAACCCGCGTTTTGTCCACCTGGTTGGTTCTCTCGACGCCAACGAACCACTTCTTGCAATTCTGCTTCCGAAGCTTCGGGCGAATTTGACCATTCCAAGTCAACAGTTGCGCTGAGAACCACATGATGATCATCCAGTGCCGACCCGCGGAATCGCAATCCAAGGTCAACTGCATTCACATGAGCTTCAAGCCCTTTACGCAAATGGAACATCCGCACCGAGGTAAGCGAAGACGCCATGTCGGAACCATGTCCACCTGCGTTCATTCGTACTGCTCCGCCTACCGAACCCGGAACACCAACCCCCCACTCAAAACCAGTGAGCCCACGCGCAACGCTTTGTCGAGCTGCAACGGGCAGTGCAACTGAACCGCCAAATAATGCAATCGGTTCCACACCCGGATCTTCCTCACGATTCGGCAAGTCGACGTAGTCGGCAAGTCCGCTCATGGTTATGGCCAAGCCTTTAAATCCAGAATCGGAGATCAGCAAATTGCTTCCACGCCCAATCACCAAAATTGGCAATTCAACCTCGGCAAGGACAGCACTCACGAGGTACAAATCGTCAATCGATGAAACCGACATGTGCAGTGCGGCAGTGCCACCAACTTTGTACGTGGTGAATTGCGACAGATCAACATTTCGCTTTGCTCTTGAGTTAAATAGTCCGAAAGCGTGTTCTATGGCTTCCGAAGTCGCTGGGCGACGAAGTTGATGAGGAGTACTCACGAACCTCCCCGCAATGCGCGACGCGCTGCAATCACTTCATCAGGCAGCGTTTCGATATCACCACAACCCATGGAAATACAGAGGTCACCTGAACGCAATTCAGTCGCAAGATGCTGAATCAATTCGGCACGTGTCGGTTTCCACTCAATTGAAGCATCGGGATGAGCACGAGCAATGGCATCGACCACCAGTTTGCCAGTTACCCCTGCGATCGGCGTTGTACCAGAGGAATAGATGTCGGTGATGACCACATGATCTGCCGCAGCAAAACAGTCTGCATATGAATCCGACATGTGCTGCATGCGATTAAATCGGTTCGGCTGGAAAACAGCGACTAACCGTGTCCAGGTATCAGTTTCATCTGTGCAACTTGAGAGCACTGCTGAAATCTCCGTCGGCAAATGCGCGTAGTCATCTACAAATGACACGCCATCGTCGTTTCCTCGCTGATCAAACCTGCGCGCTACTCCTGAGAATGCAGCGAGTGCAGATGCAATCACATCGAACCCAACGCCGAGAAGCGCCGACACGGCAATCACTCCCAATGCGTTAGCGACATTGTGTTCGCCACGCAATCGCAAATTGACCTGGCCGAGCAACAGTCCGTTGTCGCCAGATACTTCGTGGCGCAACACATCAAAAGTCGACCCACCATCGTGAAACTGCACATTGCGCGCGGTGAACTGTGCTGGCGAATGAATCGCATAGGTGGTGACATTCTGTTTCAGCGCAATGGCTGATAGTGATGCGTCATCGGCACACACCACCTTTGGTCCAGCAACTGCGTCGATCAATCGCTCAAAGCTTTCGACCATGTTGTCAAAAGTTGAAAAGTGGTCAAGATGGTCGATATCGATATTGGTAACGATGACTGCGCCGAGCGGTAACTGTTCATGAGTTCCATCGCTTTCATCAGCTTCAACCACCAAGTGGTCGCCGCGATCCCACGATGCCCCGCTGCCCACTCCGCGCACCTCGCCGCCAATGATGAAACTTGGACGAAGTTGCGCTGCACGAAGCACTGTCATCAGCATTGACGATGTGGTGGTTTTGCCATGAGTGCCGGCAACACCTATTGAGAGTTTTTGCCCACAGATCAAAGCCAACATCTGAGCTCTACTCAGTACCGCAATTCCGGTATTAAGTGCTTCAACCAACTCAATGTTTTGTTTCGGAATTGCCGATGAAGCCGTCACTGCGTCGCAATGGTGAACAGACGCAACGTCATGACCGATATTGACCACCACGCCAATCTCTCGCAGACGCTGCACAGTCTCGGATTCTTTAATGTCGCTACCCGAAACCACATGACCCATTTCGACCAACACTTGCGCGATTGCGCTCATTCCAGGGCCACCTACACCAACAACATGAATCCGTTTTCTCGTTGACATGTCAAGTTGCGCGTTTGCTGATTTCACGATTGCGCCTTTGCTGCACTTTTAACAACGCTTGCAATAGAACTTCGGCGATGCACTGCACCCAACTCGCGCGCACGGCTTGCAATCGCTGATCTGCGGTCATCGTCACGAAGCAGTTCCGTAACCAATTGTGAAAACTCGTGCGCGGTTAAGGCATTCTCTTCAAGCAGAACCGCACCACCTCGATCGGTTAACCATTGTGCATTTACCAATTGATGATTTTCGGCTGCGTCTTTCCATGGCACGACCACAGCGCAAACCCCTACCGTCGATACCTCCGCAATGGTGCTCGCCCCCGCCCTACACACCACAACGTCAGCGGCGGAATACAACGTGACCATATCGTGCGAATACGCAATGCGCGAATACGCAAGAGCTCCGTTGCCGTGATGCATCGTGACCGGCATCTTCACCGCATCCATGAATCGCTCACCAGCAACATGAATGACACACGTGTGTTCAGTACTACGCAGACTCTGCACCAAGTGCTCTGTTGCGGTATTCAGCACAGCAGATCCAAGTGAACCGCCCATCACTACTGCCACTCGAGCGTTTGCGGAAATTCCCAACGACTCGCGTGCACTGTTTCGTAATGTCTGCACATCAGCCGTACGCAAATTGCGTCGCACGGGAGCTCCAGTCTCAATTGCATTTCGCAACTTGCTTGGCACATACGCCACAGCAGACACTGCCGCATATCGCGACTGCAGTTTGGTCGCCAGACCTGGCCGACGATCGTATGAACAGGTAACGACAGGAATACCCAGACTTCGAGCGGCTCGGCATGTGGGAATACTCGCGTAGCCCCCGACGGAAATGACCACCTGAGGCCGCAGTTGTTTGAGCAAGGTTTTTGCACTACCGAGTGCACGCAACATTGTGGGCACCATCAGCACATTGCGCTTCACCTTGGACAAAGAAACTCCGCGCTGCAAACCATCAACAGCAAGAAATGTGTGAGCCAACCCAAGCGGTGGAATCATGGCGACCTCTGCCCCGCGGTTTGAACCCACGTAATGCAACGATGACAGGCTGTGCCCGGCATCTACGAGCAGTTCCGCAATAGCAATTGCAGGAACAACATGCCCGCTGGTTCCGCCTCCAGTAATTACGGCAAAGGTGGTTGAAGCGGGTACGACCATGACCTACTTCATATTACGTGCAACGTTTAGCAACAGACCAACAGCAGCCATTGTCATAAACAGTGATGATCCACCGTATGACAAAAGTGGCAGAGTGAGTCCAGTTACTGGCATTGCGCCGATAACGCCTCCAATATTGATGAGTGCTTGAACGCATAACCATGTTGTGATCCCACCAGCGAGCAGTGCGCCATAGTGATCGCGCGCTCCTCTTGCGGCCTGCATGCCGAGTGAGAGCAACACCATGAATCCACCGATAACACCAACGGTTCCGATCAGTCCGAACTCTTCAGCAATAATCGCAAAAATGAAGTCGCTATGTGCAAGTGGAACATAACCCCACTTCCCAGTTCCCTGACCTACTCCAACACCAGTGATTCCACCGTTGGCAATACTCAACACGGATTGCCACACTTGGTAGGCCCAGTGACCTTTATTTCCTTCCAAGTCAGCAAATGCGAAGAATCGATTTTGTAGTCGTGAACTTGTGGCAATTAAAATAACCGAAACCAGGGTGAACGCACCCGTCATCGTTGCCATCCATCGAATTGGCGCTCCTGCAATGAACAGCGTCGCCATAACTATGCAGGTGAACACAATTGCTGCACCAAGATCTTTTTGGAAAAAAATGCACATGAAAACGGTGATTCCCCACGCGATCATCACCGGCTTAAGCGTGCGATCCGCATTTGCAATTTCTGCTCGCCTACGCGACAGCACACTGGCGCAGTACAACAACATGGTGACTTTCAAAACTTCGGAAGGTTGAAAACGAATCGGTCCTAAAGCCACCCATGCGCGAGCACTATTGATTTCCATACCAATACCCGGAACCAACGGCAGAACCATGAGACCATACGAAGCCCACAGCGCGTACTTCGCAATGCCGTGCCACTGGTGATACGGCATGCGATAGGTGGTGATGCCCGCGAACAAACCAAAAATCGACCACATGAATTGCTTCTGAAACATTGCCCACGGCGAGCCGCCACGGTTTACAGCTTCAATTGAAGTTGCAGAGAGCACCATCATTAGACCAAACACCGTCAGCAATGACACAACAGCAAGAATTCCCCAAAACACCCTGTTTGGCGCAGCTGTGGTTAAGCGACGTGAGGTGCCAACACCTTTTTTGTCGAGAACAGCACGGCGACGCTGAGCCGGTGTGAGCGAAGTTGAAACATTTGTTGCCACGGTGTCCTCCTAGCGATGGTTTCCTGATAGTTCTCGAACGCATTTCATGAAATCGTCGCCCCGTTCACCGTAGTTTGAGTACCAGTCGTAACTGGTGCATCCCGGCGACAGAACCACCACATCTCCCGCTCGGGCAAGCTCACGTGCCTGAGCAACAGCAGCACTCATGCTCTCTGCCTTAACAACAGTGCACACACCACTGAATGCACGTGCAATATCGTCTGCAGAGGCGCCAATGGCAACAACTGCTCTCATGCGCTGTGGTTCGCATGCCATTTGTGACAGGTCAAGATCTTTGTTCTTGCCCCCTGCAATCAACACAATGCTGTCGAATGCGCGTAACGCAACGCTTGCAGCATGCGGGCTCGTTGCCTTCGAATCGTTGAACCAACGCACCCCGTCTAGCTCTGAAACAAACTGAATTCGATGAGGAGCGTTTTCAAACTGTTCCAAAGCTTGCGCCACATGTTCAGCGCTCGCAAGCCCACTCTCGATGCACACTGCAGCTGCAGCAAGTGCGTTGGTGATGTCATGAGGCAACGAGCGCTTCATCCTGGAAATACCGGTGATTGGGCCAAGCGGTCCACATAATTCTTTGCCCACAACGCGGTAGTCGCCCTCTGTTGCGCCAAAAGTAACCATGCGCGCAGCACTTGCACGCGCTACTGCCAAGATGTTCACGTCATCACTCGGTGCAACCGCCACATCAGTTGACAGGCAGTTCGCCCACATCTTTGCTTTCGCATCAAAATACTGCTGATAGGTGCCGTGCCAGTCCAAATGATCTGGTGCAATGTTCAACCAAGCCGAAGCCTGAGCTCGAAACTGTTCGGTGTGTTCCAAACGAAAACTTGAACACTCAACCGCAAAAGCTTGCGCATCGGTATCAAGTGATTCGATCAGCGGCACTTCGGTGTTGCCTACTGCTTCTGTACGTAAACCTGCTGCACGAAGAATCGCTGTTACCAAGAAAGTAGTTGTCGTCTTGCCATCGGTTCCTGTGACCGCAACCAATGGGCGCGGCCCACCGCTACGCAGTTGCTCCATGCGATAGGAAATCTCAATCTCTGTCTGAATGGAAACACCGTTATCGCGGGCACTACGAATGACAGCGTGGTGCACAGGAACTCCAGGAGCAGGAGAAAGCACGTTTACCGAACTCATTACGCGTTGCAATTCCCCGTCTTGAGCAATGTTTACCACTTGCGCACCAATGGACTGAGCAAACGAGCGATGCTCATCTGTCAAGTTGTCATCGCCAAGCACGACATCTATGCCGCGCTTACGCAACGAAGAAGCAACCGCGCGTCCCGCTACTGCCAACCCAAAGACCAATGTTGCGTCGCGGCCCTGGGTCATCAGGACACTTGATTGGTGAAGTCGGCAATGAAGATTGCAACTGCAGTCGCAACACAAATTCCAGAGATGATCCAGAATCGAATGATCACAGTTGTCTCTGGCCAGCCACTGAGTTCAAAGTGGTGATGAATCGGCGACATCTTGAATAGGCGCCTCTTACGACCAGAAGCCTTGAACACGCCCATCTGCACTGCAACCGAACCAGCCTCAATCACATTGATGCCGCAAATGATCGGCAACATCAAGTGAGTATTCGTGGTTACTGCCAATGTTCCAAGCGCGGCTCCTAATCCAAGTGCGCCAACATCACCCATAAAGATTTGAGCTGGCGCTGCGTTCCACCACAAGAAGCCACCACACGCACCTGCAAGAGCTGCAGAGAGCACCGCAAGGTCAAGTGGGTTAACCATGTCGTAGATGCGTGGATTACGAAATGCCCAGTACGCAATGATGGTGAACGCCAGGAATCCGAACAACGCTGAACCTGCAGCAAGCCCGTCCAAACCGTCTGTCACGTTTACAGCATTGGTTGTGCTCCAGACCATCACTGCTGTCCACACAATGAACAGTGGCCCCGACAACTCCCAACCTGGGCTGAGTGCACGAGTAAATGAAATGGTTTGAGCAACACCAGTGGTGGAAGCCAAGATGAACATCAGCACTGCAGTGATGCCGAAGGTAATCCAACCCTTTTTCTTCCAGAAAATTCCGCGATTGTGCTGGCGCTTTACCTTGAGGTAGTCATCAAGAAATCCAATTGCGGCCAACACAAATACCGTGAGCCAAATGATTGCTGCTTGATCAGAAAATGGAAGCCCATCGCGTAAGTGAGCGACAAGCCAACCGATGAAACCCGCAATCAGAATGGCGATGCCACCCATAGTTGGAGTTCCCTGTTTTGCCATCTGATGCGCTGGACCATGGTCTTCTGCGCCGAGAATTGGCTGACCCTTACCGAGTCGATGAAAGAAAGAAATGAGCGCGCGAGTACCGGCAAGTGATACCAGCATTCCAACCGCACCAGCAATTAAAACGGCAATCATGATTGAGCTCCTAGAAGTTCACGAGCGACTTGCGCATCGTTAAACGGAAAAGTTTCAGTTCCAATGGTTTGAGTGTTTTCGTGACCCTTTCCCGCAATCACAACAACATCTCCACGATGAGCAATAGAAAACGCCTTACCAATTGCGGCACGACGATCTAATTCAGTGCACAGCACTTTATGCGAATCGGACGCTGCAACTCCAGCATTGATTTGCGCTGCAATCTCAGCCCCTGATTCAGAGCGAGGATTATCTGAAGTAAAAATCACCACATCTGACTTTGCGGCAGCGATTTCCCCCATTGGCCCACGCTTTTCAGCGTCGCGATCTCCGCCACAGCCAAATACCACAACCAGTTTTCCAGACTCGCTCATGAGCGATCGCGCTGTGTCAAGCACACGTTCGAGAGCATCTGGTGTGTGTGCGTAATCCACAATCACATCGAAGTGTTGCCCTGCGTCAATGGACTCAAATCGACCAGGCACAGCAGTGGCGCGACTCAAACCTTCTGCAATCTTTGGTAACGGAATATCAAGGGCTCGTGCCGCAGCAACCGCGGCAAGCGAATTCATCACGTTGAACTGACCACCCAATTGTGCCCGCATCTGCACACCCTCGATCTCGTACTCAATGTGGCGTGCATCCATGCGAACCTGAGTGATGTCGCTCAAACCAAACGACTTCGCATCAATCGTCATGGTGTCGAGAAGGAGCTGGCCGTGCACATCGTCGCGATTGATAATGCCGCATGCCGAATACTCTTTCGTGAAAAGTTTTGCCTTAGCAGCGAAGTACTTCTCCATGGTGAGATGGAAGTCCAAATGATCCTGTGACAAATTCGTAAACACTGCAACTTCAAACGTCGTACCCATTACGCGATACAGCTCCAACGCATGTGAGGTCACTTCCATCACCACTGCTTCAACACCGTCGCGTTCCCAGGCGCTCAACATACGTTGCAAATCGGTTGATTCTGGCGTCGTTCGTGTACCTGTCAATGTTCCTATGACTTCTGTTTTCCATCCGTGTGTCCGCAAGATCTCTGCGAGCAGATGTGCTGTCGTTGTTTTGCCGTTTGTGCCGGTTACACCAACGACGTGCATCCGTGTGCTCGGGAAATCGCGCAGGGATGCAGACAGTAGCCCCATCGACTTGCGCACATCACGAACCACAACTTGAGGTACATTCACAGCCAATACACGTTCCACAAGCAATGCTGATGCGCCAGCGTCGACCGCCATCTGTGCGAAATTGTGGCCGTCTTCATGTGCTCCGCCTACGCAACAAAACAAAGCGCCAGCACTCACCTGACGTGAATCATGCGAGACATCGACAACTACCGAATCTTCACCAATAACTTCAACCAGTAGACCGTGCGTGCCAAGTTGCGCTGTGTCCACCAGATGACGCAATGTCATCTGGCCGGTCGTTGCCGGCGACGCACTCATGATTAGTGCTTTGGTCCGAGCTCTGCTGGACGCTCTTTTGGACAACCAAGATCGGCTGCATCTGGACGAATATCAAGTTCGCTAATCAATACCTGTGCAATGTTGGCAAACACTGGTGCTGCAGCAGTTCCTCCGAAGCGGTCCAACGAGGCTGCGTTTGGTTCGTCAATCGAGACCAACACTGTGAATCGCGGCTGCTGTGCAGGAATGAATCCTACGAAACTTGCAAAGTACGAACGCGATCCGTCGTCAGCAACATAAGTTTTGTTGTCTTGACGCTTGTAGGCAGTTCCTGTCTTTCCAGCAACCGTCATACCTGGCACTTTTCCAAGTGTTGCAGTTCCGAAACAGACGACATCAGACATCAACGAACGCATTACTGCGGCCGTCTCTGGAGTGATGACTGCATGCTGTTCTTTCGGTGGAATCGATTCATTCAACCCGTCTTTAGTTACAGTTGCCGTCACCAAACGAGGTGCAACATAATTTCCATTATTTGCCACCACGTTTACACCAGCAATCAACTGCAAAGCCGTTGTGGAGTAACCGTAACCATACGAAGTGGTGAATTTCTTGGCACCCTGCCACTTGTTGGCTGACTGCAGAATGCCTTTGGTTTCACCCGGGAAGTCGACTGCAGATTTTGTGCCAAATCCGAACGACTTCAAATAGTCATACAGCTTGTCTGGTCCAATAGATTGACCGATCATCAGTGTTCCAACGTTCGAAGAATCAACGAGAATCTTTCGCACGGACATGTCTTCAAGACCGTGTGGGTATGCGTCATTGATCGGCTGCTCCCACTTCGTTCCCTTGTTCGCAATAAATGTCGGCGGAACATTGAACACCGTCGTTGGGTCAACTTGGCCTTCGTTGATTGCAGCAGCAATGCTGAACACCTTTGCAACCGAACCAGGCTCGTTGGCTTCAACTGCTGCAATGTTTCCTGAATCGGCTGAGTACGTTCCATCTTCGTTCAATCGCAATGTTGACATTGCAAAAATCTCTCCAGTGGCGGAATCCATCACGATCGCAGTGCCGCTTCGTGCTTGAAGTCGTGCAATTTGTTGAGCCAAAATGCCATCAACCTGGAACTGAATGTTGCGATCAATCGTGGTCACCAGTGTTTTGCCTGGAATTGCCGCAACGCTCTCATCTTGCGTTGCAGGAATTGATTGACCTTTCGCACTGACTTCGCGAACCTGTCGCCCATTAACGCCTGCGAGCAACATGTCGAACTGCATTTCAAGTCCGGAGGTACCAAGTCCATCAGGGTCTGTGCGTCCAACCAAGGCGCGCAACCCGTCGCTAGTCAGTTCGCGACCGGATTCCCGATACGACGACACACCTGGAAGCTGCAACGCGATGAGTGAATCAGCTACTTCTTGTGAAACCTGACGCGCTACGTAGGTGAAGCTCGCTGTCTTATTCTGCAGCTTTTCTGCAAGTGCAAGTTCTGCTTCAGGAGACATTGCCAACGCTGCTGCGATTGCACGGGCCGTTCCAACCGGGTCAATCACTTCACGTGGGTCGGCAAAAACCGTACGAAGCGAAATCGGTATCGCAAGTTCAAGGCCATTACGGTCAAGAATTGAACCGCGCTCTGCCTTCACAACATTCACTCGAGTGCGTTGCGAAACACTTGCATCGCGATATTGACCGGAACCGATTGTTTGCAAGTATCCCGTGCGCAACAACATTGCGCACAGCAGCAACGACACGCCAATGCGCACGTATGCAAGACGGTGTGAGATTTTTCCTGGTTTGAGGTCTTCGGTCAGCGTGCGAACGGTTTGTCGCGCCGCAGCACGCGCAATGTCACCAGCCCGCTGGGGTTCATGACGTCGCCCACGTGATCCTGCGGCGATGCTCATGGCTGTGTCCCCTCGTTCTGTGCAACGCCCAAGTTCGCAAGCGGGTTAAGTGACGTGATGTTCGATGGATTTGCAAACGCTGGGTCCATCTTCCCCGTCGAGATCACAACAGACGCCACAACATCTTGCGGGACTTCAACAAACTTCGAGCCAAGACCCGGCGTCATCATCATGGCTTTTGCTTGTTCACGCAGATATTCCGGCGCCAACAAGGTGACGCGCTGCTGGCGAAGCTCATCGTGATACTGACGAGCAAGCGAAATCTCGCTTGTAAGGCGATCCAGCTTCAATTGCTGTCCGGCAATATAGGCCTGCAAGCCAATTACCGATGACACCACCACAAACAAACCGAGCACCATGGTGCTGAAGAACAAAATGGTTCGTTTTGATGTTCCAGGGATGACTGTGAGATGGCGTTCAGGGGGTATCGATTGTCCACCACGTGGTTGCCGTTGCGGCACCCGTTCTGTGTTGATCGCTAACGCCATCTCAGCAGCCGACCTTTTCAATAACCCTGAGTCGCGCAGATGACGCGCGAGGGTTGCGTTCGATTTCTTCCGCAGATGCATGCTCTGCGACACGCACCTTCTTCACCAACTTGCCCGAGGACAAGTGGTGTTGGAATGGAGATGCAATAGTGGTCGCTCCTGGACGAGTTTCTGCATCGCGGAACGCCTGCTTCACAATGCGGTCTTCGCCTGAGTGATACGACAACACAGCAATTCGCCCACCTACTTCCGTGGCGGCAATTGCATCCGAAATTGCCTTCGGCAAAATTTCGAGTTCCTTATTTACTTCGATGCGAATTGCTTGGAACGTGCGCTTCGCTGGATGCCCGCCGGTGCGGCGAGCTGGAGCAGGTATCGCACTAGCGACAATCTCTGCAAGTGCCGATGTCGTCATGACTGGCCGTGCTGCAACAATTGCCTTCGCAATACGGAAAGCAAATCGCTCGTCTGCGTGTTCACGCAATACGTCGGCAAGTTGCTGCACTTCGTAACCATTCACGACATCAAGGGCACTGAACTCTTGCGTGGTGTTCATGCGCATGTCGAGTGGTCCGTCATTGCGATACGAGAACCCACGATCTGCTTCGTCGAACTGCGGTGAAGAAACTCCGAGGTCAAACAGAGCACCAGAGATTTTTGGCACGTGATGCAACTGCAGGAATTCCGCAATCCCGTCAAAGCGACCTTGGTGGAACATCAGTCGGCCTTCGAATTGTGGTGATACCTTGCGTGCATGTTCGATAGCCATCGGGTCTTGATCAATACCGAACACGCTCATCCATGAATACGTAGAGAGCAGTCGCATTGCGTGGCCAGCGCCGCCCAACGTTGCATCTACAACTACGCCGTGAGGAACTACACCGAAAAGTTCGGTGATTTCATTCGCCATTACTGGCTCGTGATTAAACGTTGAGTGAGTTGCTGGTGAGTTCATAAGAAGTTCTCGACGCTTCTTTGCGTGTTCTCGCTCGTGAAGTGCCTCGCTGTACTGCAGCCCCCCGGCCGGCGTTGTCGTCGGGATGTCTCCCCGATTCGACGAAATGGAAGCGGGCGGAGTTGGGGCTGTCCATCTTGCTGACCGAAGGACTGCAGTACAGCGAAACGCTCATATGAGGAGCGCTCGCAAAAAGTGGTGTGGTCGATGCGCTCCTTTCCCGCTACTCGCCTGATCCGGCGATTTGCTCGATACCCATGAGGACTACGCGCTCGTGGCGCTCGGGTTCCCAAATTTCAACGCGATCGAATGAACCGCTGACAACGACTCGCGAGTTCAACGTAAGTCCGGCGTATTCACGCAGCTTTTCTTCGATATTGATTCGACCCTGAGCATCAATAGCCACCTCGAAGGTGTTGCTCGCCTGAGCGCGCTGCTGGTTGAGCGACATTTCGCCGTTACGAACCTTGTCCATCGATTCCCGCGCGGCGGCCTCAAATGCCTCTGCAGTCAAAATGTCCACGCACTTGTCTCGACCAATGGAGAGGAAGCACCGTGGTTCTAAGCGTGGGCGAAACGATGCAGGCAAAGCCAAGCGACCCTTTGGGTCCAGCTGCCGATCGTGCACTCCTACGAACAATGTGTCCTCCGCTACCCTCGCAAACCCTTGTGGGGCTTGCTTTCCCATGTATTGCTGCCGTTGAAAGGAGTCCGCACTCCGGATCAACGAGGAATACGATATCCCCACTTTCCCCCACTTTGGTGTATTTACCCACCACTTTCCCCCACTTATTTTCAAACAGCACCATGCCCAAAAAGGCCTATTTCATTGATGAATCGGGGAATTCAAAGCCAAACTGGCCGAATTCTCGGAAAAAAACTTTTGCTAGAGGGGCAGATGTGACACGAACGTGTCAACAAGCGCCTGCTGGCTTGCCTGAACGACTGCGACTCGATGCGCAATCTCACTCAGGTTGCCTGGCGTATTCACTACATACATCTCCACGTCATGTGGATTCCACTTCGTATATATGGTGCATTGAAAGCGCGCATAATCGCGTGTGCGTCGCTGACTAATGCCAACGAGTTTGCTCGGCGATTCATCATCTCGTCGAACCACTTCCCCCGGTCCAACTCCAGCAAAACACAACAAGTCACCCCACGCATCGCTGTTCAGTGATTCGTGATGAACCGAAACATTGTTTTCGCCAAGTGCGTTTAGCGTCTGCACCCATACGTCACCCAACCACCACGAAGCTTGCGCCACGTCATCACTCCACAACACATCGCCTCGTGGAACAACGACATCGAGCCACACGTGTTCACCTGGTGCAAGAAACACAATTCCACCACCACTGCGACGACGCACCACTTCAATCCCGTCACGACTGCACAGTTCGCCATTCAATAGCGATTCATCTTGGCGTGAGCCAAGCACCATTGCTTTTTGCGTTATGCGCACATCCCAAACCGCACGTTCTGCAACAAGATCGCGACCATGTTGTTCACCCGCAGAAACATGTTCGGTGTACAACTTCCACGATGAGCTAGGAAGCGTGGGCAAGGTATTGCTTCCATGCATCGGGCACTCGCCCAACAGAAACAGAAATCCATGCGAGCTCACGTGGCGCATGCGGTTCGCTTGCAAGCCTCATACCCGCTTCTTCCGGCGTGCGGTCACGTTTACGCAAATTGCATGGCCTGCATGCGGCAGTTACGTTTTCCCACACGTTCATACCTCCACGCGAACGTGGCATGACGTGATCAATGGAATCTGCGACTCCTCCGCAATATTTACAACGATGATCGTCACGAGCAAACACTGCACGACGCGATAGTGCAGTTCGACGGTGATACGGAACCTTCACTACATATCGAAGTCGAATAACCAGCGGTCCAGGCATAGAGAAGTTCTCTGCGTGCACCTCTGTTCCATCGTCTTCAACGATGTCTGCCTTGTCGGAGAGCACCAGACACACAGCGCGTCTCGCAGACACGACACTAAGCGGCTCGTACGTTGCATTGAGAACGAGCGCGCTACGCATGGTTAGCCTCGCCGCCCTCGGCGACTCAACCTGGTCGTACTCTGCCAATCGCGCGACCATTCGAGATAATCAATGATGTCGTGTATCTCCGGATCACGCTTTGTTCCGCCGTATTGAGTTGTGGTGCGAAATTCAACATATGCAGGCGTAGGCAATGGCAAGAATGGCGGTTGCTTCCACCAGCCTTTTGGAGCCAATCGAACTGCCTGTCGAACTGCGGTAGTCCACAACCAAGGACGCACCAATAACGCTGCAATCAGTTTGGCAAGAGTGGAAAAGTTCATCATGGCGTTGCGCTCAGACTAATTGGGCTTTGGTTCCTTTGGTAGACCAAGCACCATTTCTCCAATGATGTTTCGCTGCACCTGCGAGGATCCTGCATAAATCGTTCCAGCACGTGCGTTGAGGAATGTTGTCGTCCAGCTCATGGAGTCGTTCGGAGCGCCAGCATCGTCTGTTTGAAATGCACTTGATGGCTTACGACCAGATGGCACTAATGCGTCCATTCCCATGATGTCGATTCCGAGTTCAGTGACCACCTTGTGATACTCACTCCAATACAACTTGAAGATTGCACCGTCTGGGCCTGGATGATGTCCTGCCAAGAATTGCGTCAAGGTACGCATACCGAGGTAG
Organism: Actinomycetota bacterium; assembly: GCA_046051205.1. Lineage (GTDB taxonomy): Bacteria > Actinomycetota > Acidimicrobiia > Acidimicrobiales > Ilumatobacteraceae > UBA3006. Next base: position 8,116 of record JBJOOQ010000010.1, on the reverse strand, counting down.
CGCATTACCTGCACAACCGAATAGCACTTTGCGAGTCGCTGACGAATGCGTGGATCGGATGCAACACCCTTCTCACGTGCGAGTTCCATCAGGCGATCAATTTCGGCTTGAAAACGAATTGGTGCAGTTGCCGCTGCTTCGCCGCGTTCGAAGCCGAGCAGACCCATGGCCACTGCCCAACCGTTGTTTACGCCGCCAACAACATTTTCTTTCGGTACGCGAACGTCGGTGTAAAACACTTCGTTGAATTCGCTCTCACCTGAAATCATCTTGATTGGGCGAACCTCAATACCTGGCTGACGCATGTCAACCAGCAAGAATGAAATGCCCTTGTGCTTCGGCGCATCAGAATCGGTGCGCGCAAGCGTGAAGATATGGTCGGCCAAATGACCTGCCGATGTCCAGATCTTTTGTCCGTTCAAAATCCATTCATCACCATCGAGCACAGCCTTCAAACCAACATTGCTCAAGTCGCTGCCAGCGTTTGGTTCGCTGTAACCCTGACACCACACATCGTCACCAGAAATAATGCGCGGCAAGTAATGCTGCTTTTGTTCTTCAGTCCCGAACAACAACAATGTGTTACCCAACATTTGAATACTGAATACGTCGTTTGATCCACCAGTTGGAACTCCGGCACGCTCAAATTCTTCCGCCGCAATTACTTGCTCAAGAGCCGACAATCCACCACCGCCGTATTGCTTTGGCCAACCCATCGCAAGGAATCCGCCCTTTGCCAACACTTGGCGCCAATGCGTGACGAACTCTTCCAATGGTTTGCCTTCGAGCGTTCCAATTCCCTTCCAATCCTTTGGAAGGTTGTCCTTCAAGAATGCTTGAACTTTGAGACGGTACGCCTCGGCTTCTGGCGTGTACGAAGGTTTCATGGGTTAGACGCTAGTCGGCACGTCGAAAAGCGAAATAACCGAACGCTCTGGAATTACTGGCGACTAATCGCGGAACATGGAGCGCGCCCGAAAGCCGCCCACTTTGGCAGCCGAACGCAACGTATCGGCAACGTCTTTCATGCCTGCCTTGCTCATTGCCCGCAACTGATGCTCAATTACCAGAACACAAGCAAGCATGCCGAGGAACCCAAGGAACGCGACCAAAAAGTGCACCTGCAATGTGGCCACGGTGAAGACCAATGATGCGACAACGCCCAACGCAGCCCAACGAACTTTACGAATGGCATGGCTGTACAAACCTGACGAGGAAACCGCTTGTGCAAATTTCTTGTCAGTGTGGAGCTGCTCTTCGAGCTGGCTCAGAATTCGTTGTTCGTCTTCGGAAAGTGGCACAACCACATTGTTCCATGAAATCGGCTCAGACTCAACGCAGGGAGTTTTATTCCTCTGAACTCAGCGTTTCCCCACTGTCGTTTGGACCCCATTTGGATGCCCCAGGCTTGCGCCCAGACCGCAAGGTACTGGCTGGACGGATAGCCGAATCACCAAAGCGACTACGAATATCGTCGATCGCCCTCGTTGCAGGAGCCCATACTTCGTCCAATGCCGCAACGTCTGTGGTCAGTGAACCATCATCGAACAGGCTCAGTTGAGGTTCGTGCTCTTCAAAATTACGTGTGCTCAGACCAATCAGTCGCACGCCTCGAGAAACATCGAGCCCGTTGAGCAGCGGCTCAATCATTTGCACCATTGCTTGCGCGGATGTCACAGAAGTTGCCTGCGTGCTTGAGCGGGTGATGGTTTGAAAATCTGAGAACTTCACTTTTAGCGTCACGGTTCGCGGGACCAATTGATCCTCTCTGCATCGTCGCGCAACTGCATCGGCAAGACGAACCAGGTGAGTTCGCAATACAGATTTGTCGAAGAGGTCATGAGAAAACGTCTCTTCATGCCCGATTGATTTTGTTTCGCGATCGGAAACCACGGGCGATCGGTCTATTCCATTTGCCAATTGCACCAGATGCATGGCGTGCGCTTCACCAATTGAATGTTTCAACGCAGAAACCTCTGCAACTGCAAGATCTGACACTTTGCTAATGCCGATTCGTTCCAGCTTTTCCAACGTTGCTGGACCAACACCCCACAGTGACTTCACATGCATCGGCCGGATGAAATTCAGTTCGGAACCGCTCGGCACTTCAACAACTCCAAGTCCTGGAGTTACACCCTTTTCATCGGCAATTGGTTTGGCTCGCTTCGAAGCCAACTTGGCAATGAACTTGCTCGGCCCAATACCAACGCTGCATACAAGCCCAACTTCATCAAGCACACGTGAACGAATTGATTGCGCAATGGACACTGCGCTGCCAAATAACCGCAGTGCTCCTGTCACATCGAGAAACGCTTCGTCAAGTGACAGTCCTTCAACGAGAGGCGTGTAGTCACGAAAAATGTCAAAAACCTGCGAGCTCACCTCCACGTAGGAACTCATGTCACCAGGCAAAAAGATGGCATGCGGACATAACCGTTTCGCACGTGATGAAGGCATGGCAGAGAACACACCAAAACGCCGTGCCTCATACGAAGCAGCTGCCACCACCCCACGATTTCCGTCGCCACCAACCACCACCGGCTTACCAACTAATTCTGGGCGTCGAAGCAGTTCAACTGCCACGAAAAACATGTCCATGTCCACATGCGCAATGGTGCGCGTTGATTCACCAGTTTGCATCTCCACTATGTGCACAACGATACGACAACTACGCTGTTGCCGTGTCCACTACTCCCGGTTCAGAACGTCCCCTTTCGGCGTTGCCATCTATTCGCGCCCGAGCAATTGCATTCGCTGGCATCCTCCTTTCAGGTATCGCCGGCGCCGCAATGGGCTACCTCATGGTGGATGTGCAGTGTTCAGGATCGTGCGCCGTTCCAACTGGAATTGGAATGTTCACTGGATCATTCATTGGTGCATCAGGGATGAGCGTTGTTGCGGTACTTGCATTGCGTGCAATAGGAGAATGGCGAGAGCTTGCAGATAAGGAAACCCGCGCTTCGTGACCCTTGCCAACGAATTACTTCTCGTTGCAAGTGAGCTCGCTCGTGCAGCGGGCGACATGGCACTTGCCGGTCGCAAGGCTGGACTGCAGAATGTGCAAACCAAATCGACAGTCACCGACATGGTCACTGAGTTTGATCGCGCGTCAGAAAAACTCATCGTTGAGGGCATGCGCCAACGACGTCCACTCGATGCCATTGTTGGCGAAGAAGGTGCATCAATTGCCGGGACTAGCGGCATCACCTGGTACATCGACCCAATTGATGGCACGACCAACTTCCTGTACGACCTGCCTGCTTGGGCGGTGTCAATCGGCGCAGAGGACAGCAACGGTCCACTTGCAGGTGTCGTATATATACCTGCACTAGGCGAAATGTTTTCTGCGACTCGTGGTGGTGGCGCGTTTTTAAACGACTCGCCAATTCGTTCAAACAACATCACCGACGTATCCCAAGCATTGGTCTGCACCGGGTTTAGCTACTCAGCAGAGCAACGCACTATTCAGGCTCAACGGGTTTCCAAGTTCATCCACCAAATTCGCGATATTCGTCGCGCAGGCGCCGCTGCAATCGACCTGTGCTTTGTTGCATGCGGTCGCATCGATGCATATTTTGAAGAGAACCTCCACCAGTGGGACATCGCTGCCGGCATCCTGATTGCCCATGAGGCAGGCTGCCGAAGTGGCGATTTCGCGGGCAATGCCCCAAGACCTGCCGAGATACTGACCACCGCCCCAGCCATATTCGACCAGCTCTCAAGTCTGATCATGGCTGCAAGCGCAAAGAGAGAGTAAACATTGTGACTGTGGGTATTCGCGTATTGGCCGTTGAAGACGACGAGCGAATTCGCGCCTCCGTCAAGCTCGCACTTGAAGACGAAGGCTGGATCGTTGACGAAGCCGCAAGCGGCGAAGACGCAATCGCCATCTTTTCCAAACACCCAGCCGATGTAGTGCTGATTGACATCATGCTTCCAGGCATGGACGGCTTTGAATTGTGTCGCAACATTCGCAAGTCGAGCGATGTCCCAATCGTCATGGTGACTGCGCGCGCAGATACCCATGACGTCGTTGCTGGTCTTGAAGCCGGAGCCGACGATTACCTCACTAAACCATTTGCGCCAAAGGAACTTGCTGCTCGCATTCGGGCACTATTGCGACGCGTGCGACCTTCGAAGCCAGGCCACTCCAAGTTGGTATTTGGCAATTTGGAAATCATTCCCGATGAAGGAAAAGTACTGCTCGACAATGCGGAAGTCGAACTGACAAAAACCGAATTCCGATTGCTCTGCGAACTGGCCAACGATCCGGGCGGAGTGTTTAGTCGCGAGTTATTGCTCGACAAAGTATGGGGATACGGGTACTTCGGCGACGGCCGCTTAGTAGACGTACATATTCGACGACTTCGCATGAAGGTAGAGACCGATCCAGCCAACCCCACACATGTGGTTACGGTTCGCGGGCTTGGCTATCGCTTGCAATCGTGACCGACATTTTTTCTGACGAATCCAACGCTCGGTACCGCCTTAACCGCACGCGCAAACTGATTCGCGCTTCGGTACACCGACTACGGCCACGCAGAATTGGTTTGCGAAATCGAATCCTGCTTATCTTCGTTATTGGAGCGCTCCTGCTCTCCAGCGTTCTCGCCTTGGTGACGTATTCATTCACACGATCAAACTTGGTGGAACAGCGCGTAGTGGCAGAAACAAACCAAGCCATCACCAATGCTCGACGAACGCAGAATGACCTACTTCGATCTACTACAGAGGTGCTGCTTGCTCTCGATCAGGGTGGAACTGCACACCGCATGATCTACTTCGAAAACAAGTGGACAAGTAGTAGCCCATTGTTTTCCCCCCAGATGATTCCACCTGCCCTCTTGCAGCGAGTGCAACGCGATCAAAAAGCAGCAACCATGATTGTGGACAGCCTGAAAGGCCAGGCACTCGTTGTTGGAATTCCACTGCCTCGCATTAGCGCCATGTATTTCGAATACGACAATATGCGTGAGGTTCGTGATGCTTTACAGAGCGTTCGATTAGCACTTGCTCTTGCAGCCTTCACCACCACATTTGTTGGCATTGCTCTTGGCGTGTTTGCTTCACGACGCGCAGTGCGACCACTTGCCAATGCCGCGCAAGCTGCTCGCGCGATTGCCGATGGCCGACTAGAAACACGTCTTGAACCCACCGACGACCCAGACATGCAAGCCCTCACCTCGGCATTTAATGACATGGTGGCGACACTGCAAGAGCGAGTTGAACGCGATGCCCGATTCACTTCAGATGTCAGCCACGAATTGCGTAGCCCCCTCATGACGCTGGCCGCGTCTGTACAAGTACTTGAATCGCGCCGCGACGACCTTCCAGAGCGGTCGCAGGCAGCGCTCGACTTGCTGTCAAGCGATGTAGTTCGGTTCCAAGGCCTTGTTGAAGACTTACTTGAGATTTCGCGGTTTGATGCGGGCGCTATTCGTCTCGTGCTTGAACCGCTGTCACTCTTTGAATTCATCAAGCAAGCTGTGTCGGTTAGCAGTCTTCCTCGAACCGAAATTCGCTGTGATGATATTGCCGCCCTTGTTGCCATTCAAGGAGATAAACGACGTTTAGCGCGAGTTATCGCAAACCTCATCGACAATGCGCGAATTCACAGCAGTGGTAAACCAAAGATTGTCATTCAACTCGCCGACGAGGAACCAACTGCAACCAATGTGTGGATTGTCGTTGAGGATGATGGCGACGGCTTGATTGAAGGAGAGTTCAGCAAAATCTTTGAACGTTTCTCTCGTGGTGGAGCTGCTGGTAGGCGCACTGGAACTGAGGGTGCTGGTCTTGGGCTTGCTCTAGCCAGAGAACACGTGACACTGCACCGTGGCAGAATTTGGGCGGAGAACCGTACGGATGGAATTCGTGGCGCACGCTTTATTGTTGAATTACCAATCGACACAACACCAACAAGTGATGAACACTCTCATGAATAACAATTCAAGACGATTTCGAACAATGTTGCTCATTGTGCTTGTCGCTGCACTTCCACTGCTTGGCTCGTGTGCCATTCCTACCGACGATCAACCCCGCGATATCGACCCATCGCAACAGAGCAATCTGAATAAACCATGAGCAACCCTGCTGTCGTCATTGCAATTGATGCAGGCACAACCGGAATTCGATCACGAGCTGTATTCGCAGATGGCAGTCCATCGGTTTCGGCATATCAGGAATTCACTCAGTACTTTCCTACCCCGGGCTGGGTAGAGCACGACGCAAACGAAATTTGGAACGCTGTACACGCAACATTGAGCACTGTCATCGCTCAAGTGAATGCGCCAATTTCAGCCATTGGCATTACCAATCAACGAGAAACCGTTCTCGCTTGGGACAGGACGACAGGCAAGCCATACGGCAAAGCAATCGTGTGGCAAGACCGACGCACCGCTGATCGCTGTGGCGAACTCGCTTCAGAGCTTCCACTTGTACGGGCAAAAACCGGCCTCGTTCTTGATCCGTATTTTTCTGGTTCAAAAATGGAGTGGCTGTTGGTGCACGGGAATGTACCCGTTTCACCAAACCTTGCACTTGGCACCATTGATAGCTGGATTATTTGGAACCTCACGCAAGGCGCTTCGTTTGTGACCGATGCTTCAAACGCAAGCCGCACCATGTTGTTCGATATCACCACTATGCAATGGAGCACAGAACTCTGTTCGATGTTTGGTGTTCCGATGCATGCATTACCAACAGTTGTTCCATCAAGTGGCCGCGCAGGCGTAACCGCCATCGCCTCTGGTATTCCTTCAGGAATTCCCATTTCAGGAATTGCTGGCGACCAACAAGCCGCCCTATTTGGTCAGGCATGCTTCGAAACTGGAAGCAGTAAGAACACCTACGGCACCGGAAGTTTTGTGCTCTTGAACGTGGGCACCACTTGCCCATCGCCAACCGAAGGAATGCTCACCACAGTTGCGTGGGACTTGGGAACTGGCGAAACAACGTACGCACTTGAAGGCGCGATCTTTGTTACCGGAAGCGCTATTCAATGGCTTCGCGATGGCATCAACATCATCGACCACGCTTCAGACATTGGACCTCTTGCAGAATCTGTGCCGAATACTGGCGGAGTTGTGGTTGTTCCAGCATTTACCGGGCTCGGAAGCCCGTGGTGGGACCCGTATGCTCGCGGCGCAATTCTTGGCATCACACGTGGAACGACGAGTGCACACATTGCGCGAGCTGTTGTGGAATCAATCGCGTTCCAGACACGCGATGTCGTTGACGCCATGACCAGTGCTGCAGGTGTATCTGTCACCGATATGCGAGTCGATGGTGGTGCGGCAGTGATGGACATTCTGCTGCAACTGCAAGCTAATCAATTGGGAGTCAACGTGCTTCGCCCACGCGAGCTAGAAACCACAGCGATGGGTGCTGCCTACCTTGCAGGGCTTGCTGAAGGAGTGTGGCCATCTCTGCAGTCAGTCACCGATGCATGGCAACTTGATCAGCAGTTTGCACCTTCACTTTCTGGAACCGAGTCAAACGATTACGAGCTGTGGAAGCGCGCTGTAAGCCGTTCGCTGCAGTGGGCTCGCGACTAGCGCGATTCGCTCAGGGTTTCGAGCAACATTTCACTCACCCGATTAGCGACCATCACCACAGGCAAGTGCGTGTTTGCACGTGGCAAGGTCGGCAAAATTGATGCGTCGCACAACCACAAGTTTTGATAGCCAATTACTTCTGCTCGTTCATTAACCACGGCCATAGCGTCGCGACTATTTCCCATTGCGCACGAGCCGGCGGCGTGCGAATAGGCGCCAACTTGCCGTAACGCCCAATCATCAATTTCGGCGTCACTGGCATCGCTGATCCACTGCGCAGTCATTCCATTGGCATCACTCAGCAATGTGCCTGCAATACTGCTCATCGATTGCGAACTTGCCAATTTGTGCACAAACCGCACAGCATCGCGCATGGCTTCCTTGTCCCGCTCATCGCTGAGTTGGTTGAACGTCGCAATGCCAGTACCCGTTTCTGAGTCATATTTCACTTCGCCACGAGAATGCACCTGCATCACACCCGCAATCAATGCACCGAACATTCCCGACTCGTCGGTTTCATTCAGCGACAACACATGAATGTCTGCATTGCCCTTTTGAGA
>JBJOOQ010000009.1:0-26340 GCA_046051205.1 Actinomycetota bacterium | reverse complement strand
CGTTGTAATTACCTCGGTGTAGGCGCGTCATCGCGACTGTTCGAGGAACTAGGGAGGAAAAATTCGTGGAAGAAGATCACATCATTTTGAGCGCAGACCGTGCGTGGCAAGACCAAGCAAACTGCCTCGGTGTAGATCCAGACCTTTTCTTCCCAGAGCGTGGTGCTTCTACTCGTGAAGCAAAAGAAGTGTGCCGCGGTTGTGTAGTGCGTGGCGAGTGCCTCGAATACGCATTGGCCAATGGCGAAAAGTTTGGTATTTGGGGCGGATTATCCGAGCGTGAACGTCGTCGTTTGCGCCGCCAGCGCGCACAGGCAACGCGCAACACTGCTACTGCGTAGCTTTTCGCGCAAGTTCGTTTCAGCCCTGCAGCGCCCTGTTGCGTTGTGCAAGTTTCCACTCAATTGTTTTCTCATTCGATAAGTCGAGTTCCGCCCATCGAGCACGTGGAATTTCTGCAAGCACTCGTGCGGGAACTAAACCAACTAGTTCTGCGCGATCAATTGGTGCAAGTGCAGCAACAGCGTCATAAACAGCCATTGGGCCAGTGATTTCAGGGGCAATCAGGTTCATGCTCACCTGTGCACTTGGACCAACTTGCAATCCAAGTGTGCGCACCGAATCGCTACGTAGTTGTTTGCAAATATCTTTTGCTGTTTGCAATGTCGAATCTTTTAACCAAATGTTGTACGCCACCAAAATTGGTCGTGCACCAACGCACATTGCGCCGGCTGTTGGATGTGGATTTGCAGGGCCGTAATCGGGGAGCAAATCAATAAACGCGTGCTTGCGAATGTAGGGAAGTGTGCGCTCTGGTCCGTACAAAAAGCACGGCACGCCAAGTTCTTCCGAAGCGAATTTCGCGAATTCATTTCGCGCCGCAATTGCATCATCAAATGTGCTTGGCTCTAGCGCAACGAATGGAACTACGTCGACAATGCCAACACGCGGATGGACGCCATCGTGTTGTGAAATGTCGAACATCTTGAGAGCCTCGCGTGCGAGTACGCGCGCAGCATCCGTGCCAGCAAGTGTGAACACACTGCGGTTGTGATCGGCATCGCTATGCAGATCGAGCAGGTCGGATCCGAGAGCAGTGGACAGGGACTGGAGCAGGGAGGGGTTGCCTCCCTCGCTGATGTTGATGACGCATTCGAGCATCTTTCTTGCTTATCGCATTCAGAGCACCCCGTGCTACCCTGTAAGCATGTTCTCCGGTTGGGAAGGTATCGTCGTCATCGTTATCGCTGTGGCCTTGTTTGGCTCGCGCCTCCCAAAGATTGCTCGCAATCTTGGACAAGCACAGCAAGAGTTCAAAAAGGGTCAGTCTGCAGGTGCAAAGGGCACCAAAGACGAAACCCCAAGCAACGACACGCCACAGGCGTAGTTGCGCTCTAGCTCTTTGAGCTAACGATCTTCAGACGCTTATTCATTACGTCGCTCAGCAACGCCTTTCGGTCGTTTGCCGCGTATTCAATGAGGTCCGTTTCAAGTTTTTTGTTGCATGTGAATTCGATGACGACATCGTCTTCCGAAATATCTACCGACACCTTTTTCACACGACCGTCGTGAGTGCGGTCTAGTCCAACTGAAATTCGCAAGATTCCGGCGAGTGATCGCACGATGTGGCGGTCGTGATCATTCAACGCGGCAAAAGGAGCATGGTCTAACTTTGGCTCGCCTTTGCGGTGGTATCTGGCGATTTGAGCAATGAGCTCAATCTCTCGATCGCTAAGGCCCACTAGCTCGGAATTGCGAATGACGTAATACGAATGCAAGTGGTGTTTGGAATGCGAAACAACTACTCCCACGTTTGCTAACAGCGAAGCAGCCTCAAGCAATCTGCGCGAATCGTTATCAAGATCAAGCGTGGTTTGCATTTGGTCAAAAATCTGAACCGCAAGACGTGCAACATTTTCGGAATGCTCAATGCGATCATCGCAACGCTCGGCGAGTTGACGCACACTATGCAGCGCTGGGTCGTGGTCGTTCGATTGAGGACCAAGTCCGCGACGTCGAAGCGTGTCAATCAGCACGCCCTCACGTAGCGCGTAATCACTAAACATCAAGGTGCCAACTCCATACACATCGCAGATGGCTTCCAGAATGATTGCCCCCGCCAGGATGATCTGAGCACGACTTTTGTCGATGCCAAACTTTTTCTGTCGTTCTTCAACAGTGGTGCAGGCTGCAAGTGCCCTCACGGTCTCCGACACCTGAATACGCGTGAATTCAAAGCGATTGAAAGTTCTGGGTTCTGGTTCGCCTGACTGTGCATGAATAATTCGGGCAACGGTTTCAGCAGTTCCCGACGAAGCAACGGCGATTTCGTAGCCGAGTTCGGCGATGTCAGGCTGAATGACCATCAGCGTGGAGCGAGCGAAAGCCCTGCAACTGCCAACAGCACTTGGGTGCAAAGTCTCTGTGGCAAAAAATCTGTCAGTTAAGCGCACAGCCCCTAGCTTGAAACTGCGGGCAAGCATTTCTTCGTCGTCGTTTCCAATGACCACTTCGGTGGAGCCGCCACCGATGTCGCACAAAAACATTGTTGACTCTGGTCGGCCGATGCCGTGCAGTGCGCCGAGGTGAATGAGGCGAGCTTCTTCAACGCCAGAAATAACTTGAATATCAATTAACGATTCGCGACGCGCTCGGCGAATGAATTCGCCTTTGTTTTTTGCTTCGCGAACTGCACTTGTTGCAACCGCAACGATGTCGGCATTCAGTGACGCTGCTACTTGTTGCATGCGGGTTAAACAAATAATGCCGCGGTCCATGGCTTCGGTGGACAGCTCTTTCATTTCGCCCGCACCGTGACCAATTCGCACGCTTTCTTTTTCGCGAGCGATGACTTCAAACCCCTGGTCGACAACTTTTGCGACCACCATGTGGAAACTGTTGGTACCAATGTCGAGGGCAGCAATGTTGTTGCTGTTTGTCCCTGATGCCACGTGGCGAGCCTACTTTGAGGCAATCTTTAGTGAGAGACTGCCTTCACTTCAATGCGTCGGCGCTTCGCAATGCGGCGACGTTCGCGCTCAGAGCAACCGCCCCACACACCGTGGTCGATGTGTTCTTCGAGGGCATATTCCAAGCACGGCGAAACAACAGGGCACGTGGCGCAAATCAAACGGGCGCGGTCAACGCCTGCACCATCCGCTGGGAAGAACACTGCCGGAGGGAAATTCCTGCAGTTACCTTCGTTCATCCACTCGGTAGACCGAATTGAATTGTTCATGGGGTTGGCCTCAACATAGCCCATTTTTGGCGATATCGTGAAGGCTGTGTCAGAAGCAACAGCAGTCATCGAACCTTCCCGTGGACATGCCCGAATCGTGTATTTGGGCCCAGCATCGCCACATTGGGAGGTCTACAGCGACCATGGCGACGCCAACCTCCTCGAGGAGTTCCGCGCCCGCGTACTAGCCCGTTTGGTGCTGTTGCCTCGTAACGACCCACAGTTCCGCCGTAATCAAGAGCGCGTGAACCGGGATGCTGAGCGCGAGCGCATCAGCGTTGAGTGGGAACTCGGCTACAACGACGCTGAGTAACTTTCGGTAAACAGCCAATGACATCTTGGCGAAATTTCTTTAAAACCCGAATCGCCCAACAAAGCGGTTCTTACGATTCAGGCATTGACGCGCGAATCATCAACCGTGAGCTGAGTTGGCTCGACTTCAATGCTCGTGTTTTGGCAATGGCGAGCGACACGGGCGTGCCGCTGTTGGAGCGTTGCCGATTTGTTTCAATCTTTAGTAGCAACCTTGATGAGTTTTTTCAGATTCGAGTTGCTGCGCTAAAAGGACAAATTGCAGGCGATGTACATACGCAAACACCAGATGGTCGAACTCCGGAACACCAACTGAATGACATTCGCAGAATTGCAAAGAACCTCGTTGCGCAGCAAGAACAAGTATGGCTCGATGAACTCGTTCCTCAACTTGCAGAAAACAGCATCTTCATCTCCACCTGGAAGACGCTGTCGGCAGTTGATCGCGAACATCTGACCGGGGTTTTCGAATCCCGAATTTTTCCCGTTCTCACACCACTTGCTGTAGATCCTGCTCATCCGTTTCCATACATTTCGAACTTGGCACTCAGTTTGGCCATTGTGGTGCGCGATCCAAAGTCTGGTGAAGAACGTTTTGCGCGAGTAAAGCTGCCGCAAACATTTCCTCGCTTTTTCCAATTGCCAGATTCATTCACATTCGTGAGCATCGAAGAAATCGTTAGCGCAAACCTTCCACGACTGTTCCCAGGAATGGAAATTGTGCAGTGCCATGCATTCCGCGTTACGCGCAATGCCGACCTTTCGGTTGACGACGAAGACGCAGAGGACCTCTTGGCTGCGGTAGAGATGGAATTGCGCCGTCGTCGGTTTGGTAAAGCAGTTCGCCTTGAAGTTCCTGAAGCAATGTCAAGCGACCTGGTTGCTCTACTCATTGACGAACTAGAAATTGACGCTGAAGATGTGTCGCGACACGCAACATGCATCGATCTCACTTCGCTCAATCAGTTTGCAAACTTAAACATTGCAAAACTGCGCCACGCACCATGGCCGCCGCTTACCGCCGGTCGTTTGCAGGCGGTGGAAGAGGGTGAAAAGTCAATATTTGCTGTCATTCGAGAGCGCCAATTGCTGGTGCATCATCCGCACGAATCTTTCAGTACCTCGGTTGAAACCTTTGTCAAGCAAGCAGCGCTCGACCCAAACGTGCAGTCAATCAAAATGACTCTGTACCGCACGTCCGGTGACTCATCTATTGCGATGCACCTGATTAAGGCTGCCGAAATGGGCAAGCAAGTTGCTGTAGTGCTCGAGTTGAAAGCCCGATTCGACGAAGCACGAAATGTTTCGTGGGCTAAAGAACTTGAATACGCCGGCGTGCATGTGACTTACGGAATCGTTGGCTTAAAGACTCACGCAAAATGTGTTCTTGTAGTGCGTAATGACCCAGACAAGATGCGTCGCTATGTACACATTGGAACTGGTAACTACAACTCCACAACTGCACGCCTCTATGAAGACATCGGTTTCTTCACAAGTGAAGATGCAATCGGATCCGATGTTGCAGAACTCTTTAACTTTCTCACGGGGTACGCACAAGAACCTGATTACGAAGTGTTATTGGTTGCGCCTCATCAACTGCGAGATCGCATCGTTGCGCTCATTGACAAGGAAGCAACGTTTGGTGAAGCAGGAAAAATTACCATCAAAATCAACTCAATTTCAGATCCAGCAGTTATTGAAGCCTTGTACCGCGCAAGTGGAGCAGGCGTAAAAATCAATCTGATTGTGCGTGGTATCTGTTGTATTCGTGCAGGTGTTGAAGGCATGTCCGAAAACATTGTGGTGCGATCAATTCTTGGTCGATACTTGGAGCACTCACGCGTCTACCGATTTGAACATGGCCTTGATGACAACGAACCGTTGCACCTCATTGGTTCTGCCGACATGATGGGCCGCAATTTGGATGGCCGTGTTGAAGCGCTAGCGCCACTCACTCATCCGAAGCACCGCATGTGGCTGGATACCGTGCTCGGATTCTTGCTTGATGATGCTTCGACCCACTTCCTGCTCCGAAGCGACAATAGGTGGGAGCGCATTGGTTCCGTTGCAGAGTCGGGTGACGCTCAAAAGAAGTTGCACGAGTGGGTTGTTGCCACTCAAGTGCGATAAATCAAGTTCGTTTACCTCGTAGTAATCTGTAGTTCGGTTGAACGTAACCCTGAGAGAATAGGTTGGTCACGTGGAAGAGCTTCGCAGTACGTTTCATAAAGAAATTGACGAAATTCGTCATGAAGTGGTCGTTCTTGGAAAGTCGGTCATTGATGCGATCCCTCGCGCGACAGCCGTGTTGTTGAGCGGAGACCTGGAAGGTGCTGACTACTTAGTTCAAGCCGATGATGAAATTGATGCCAGATCAATTGATATTGAAGAGAAGTGCTTTCAGGAACTTGCCCTTCAATCACCAGTAGCTGGTGACCTGCGCCAACTCGTTGCAATAATCAAGATTTCTGGTGAGCTTGAACGTTCGGCAGACCTTGCAGTGAATATTTGCAAGGCAGCTCGCCGGATCTATGGCCACAAAATTGATCCCGTATTGCGTGATCTCATTGCGAAAATGAGTGAGCAGGCTCAGCAGCTATATGTGTCGGCAATGGAGGCTTTTGAGAATAATGATGCTGCAAAGGCTGCAGCAATTGACGACATGGATTCATTCCTTGATGGCTTGCACCGCCAGTTTGTGCAGGAAATTTTTGAAAGTCATTCACGGGAAGCGATTGATTTACAGGTGGCTGTGCAGCTAGCCGTAGTTGCTCGCTTCTACGAGCGAATTGGTGATCACGCTGTAAACGTTGGTGAGCGCACTCGATTCATCGTTACTGGTTGGAAGCCAGAACTCAAGGGTGCTGCTCGGCACCGCGCTCGTCTCGATGCTTCTGGCGAACTTCCAAGGCCCTAAGACCTAATGTCAGCCGAGCTTCCTGTTGTCTTTCTTGTTGAAGACGAAGAGACGTTTATTGAGGCTCTGGAAATTGGCCTAAAGCGCGAAGGTTTTCGCGTGCACGTCGCTCGCGACGGCGCAGAAGCGCTCGCCATGTTTGAAGGCGTAAAAGCAGACATCGTGTTGCTCGATGTGATGTTGCCGAAAATCTCGGGAACAGATGTGTGCCGTGAGATTCGCAAAAAGAGCCAGGTGCCCATCATCATGGTGTCGGCCAAGGGTTCCGAAATTGACACTGTCGTTGGGCTCGAAGTTGGTGCCGACGATTACATCGTGAAGCCGTACAGGTTGCGCGAGCTTGTTGCGCGCATTCGTGCAGCGCTCCGTCGCAGTTCGCTCACGCCAACAGAAATTGAAGAAGTAGGAATTGGAACCGTCAGCATTGGTGATGTGTCCATAGACCCAGAGCAGCACATCGTTACGGTTCGTGGTGAAGTAACCAAACTGCCGCTGAAAGAATTTGAATTGCTGTACGTGCTGATGGCTAACGCCGGGCGAGTGCTGACACGCGAAACCTTGATTGACCGTGTGTGGGGAACCGACTACTACGGCGACACCAAGACGCTTGATGTGCATATCAAACGACTTCGCTCAAAGGTCGAGTTAGACCCAGCAGTGCCCACTCGCGTAGCAACCATCCGCGGGCTGGGCTACAAATATGAGAAAGTTGTTGCATAGCAACACTGACTACACCATTACAACGCCTGTCGCGCGTTCACATCATGATGGTTGCTGGTGAGGCAGCGCTTGCAGTTTCGTTAGCCGATTCGCTGTTTCTGTCAATGAGTCCAGATGCCGCTCGAAGCAAGGTGCTGTTCTTTCTCGCATTCAGTTTTGCTCCATTTGTTGTGTTGTCAAAGGGCATCAGCCCATTTCTTGACCGAATGCCAGGTGGTCGAAGAATGACGGTGTTCATTGTGGGTATCTTGCGAGCAATCGTCGTGCTGGCCATGGCTCGCTATTTACAATCCGTATTGCTGTTTCCACTGGCATTTGCTTCATTGATTTTGGCCAAGGTGTATCAAGTGTCGCGTTCGGCAATGATGCCGACGGTTGTGCATAACGATGCCGAATTGATGTCGGCAAATGGAAAATTCGGCAGACTCACCGGAATTGTTGGTTTCGCAGCAGGCGGACCTGCGGTTCTGCTCCAGCGAATTGACACTCATTTATCGCTTGTGATGTCGGCGATTGTGTTTGTGCTTGCTGCAACGATGACACTGAAGTTGCCACGCCATGTTGCTGCTGTAAGGAACAAGGCAACTCGCGCGGAACGCGAAGAAATGAGCACACCAGAAATCATTCGTGCTGCTGTTGCGATGTCATCTTTGCGAGCAACGAGTGGATTCATGATGCTGCACTTGGCGTTTTGGTTGCGCAATGAAAAGGCCGGACTTGCCTGGTTCGGCTTCGCTCTTGCAATTGGTTCTGCTAGCACTCTGTTGGCTAACTCAATTGGTGCGTCGCTGACGAGAAAATTGAATCATCACAGCATTCTGGTGAGTTCGTTATGCGTGATTGCCATAACGGGAATCATTTCGGCCCTCAACGGGAGTATCACTGCTGGAATCGTGCTTGCTGGAGTGGTGAACGGTTTTGGTGCAATTGGCAAGCTGGCTTTTGACTCAATTGTGCAGCAACATGCACCCGACGCCAACCGATCAAGAGTATTTGCCCAATACGAAACGCGAAATCAGTTGTTTCAGGTTGCCGGTGGGTTGCTTGCGGTGCTGTTTGTTCCCAGTGGGGCGGTGGGGTTTGCATTCGTTGGCGCTTACGCAGCCATTGCCACTGCGTACTACGCCTTTAAGTACTAGCTATTCGCTGATATCGCGTTGCTCAACGTTGAGGCGAGCAAGCCACAAGCCAGGGGCGTCTAATTCATTAGGTGTCGGCAGGTTCCCCGCAGCGCTAAACAACGATGCGAGTCCTTCGTGGCCGGCACGCTCCACAACTCCTGCTGCGAACGAATGGCCGCGGTCCACCTGCTGGCGAGTGAGACGCAGTCCAAGCAGTTGTTCAACAAAGGTGTCGCTAGGCGAGGCTTCAACTCTGCGACGGCGAACTGCCTCACTAATTTGAGAACTGCCACCCAGCAATGAAGCCGAAACGGTGTCGACCGCATGGTCGATGTAGCCAATGATGGCAGCAATCATGGCATCGAGTGATGGTGCTTGGGCTTCCTGCGAGCCAGAACGCACGGCTCCAAGAATGATGGTGGGGTCGGTGAGAAATTTCTGCATCATGGCCATTGGGTCACTGGTACCCAGATCCAAACTGGTGAGGCGTTCCATGAGCGCGTTTGGATTCGGCGAGAACCCGCCGATGTATGAACTGATTGCAGCGCTTACTGCAGTACGAATATGCGGCGATGTGAGAACTGCGTGTGATGTGAGTTCGTGAATGAGCACCCACATGCGCATGTCGTCGACGGGAATACTCCAGTCGTTTGCAAACTCATCAACGTTTGATGCAACGATGAGCATTTGATCACGTGGTTCGCGCGGAAGAGGTAAGTCGTATTGTCCAAAAGACTTCAGCGCCAGTTGGCCAACCATGGTTCCAACGGACATTCCCATCATTGCTGGTGCCATCATTTTGTTTAACGACGCCATCATGTTTATCATGGGGTCGTCTTGATGTACATCAAGAGCATCAGTTGGAATAATCGGTGAGCCACTTAACGATGTTGCAAGTTCGTTGAACAATGGTTTGTATGACTCAAGTGTGTGATGCACCCACATCGAACGATTGACCACAACAACCTGAGGCAACTTGCCCGCTGAAGCGGTGTCAAGACCTGTGTGGTTGCGCACATGAAGGTCGGCAATCGGCACCAATTGCTCGATGCCCACTCTGGCGGCTGGGTCGACGTTGGGCTCGGTGGAGTTGCCAGAAAGTGCCGTCATCATTGCCGTTTGGCGCGCCACGTCCCACTGCAACGGACCCTGAGAACTCATGGCTTTTGCCATATCCCCAAAGAATGGCAATCCTGAAAATGGGTTTTCGTTAGGGCTGTCCGACATTGCTTTCCAGCCTATGGAGCACGTCAACCAATTGACGAGTGGGAACCACCCAATGTGCACCATTTAGCTCGACGCACCAACCAATGAGTTGTTGCAAGGAATTAAGTGCGGCTCCTCGGCAATGGTCGTGCATAAAGAAATCAATTGGCCACAGGTTGTGTTGCGTTGAATGTGCAGATGAAATTGCAATTCGCGCATCACTCATTCCTTCGGAAGGGGAAGCGATGAACAAACGCTGACCTTGCCTCATTTCACTCAGCACAGTTGATGGCGGTGTGAGGTTTTGCGCAAGGTTGATGAATCGATGAGTAAACGAATCAACAGAATGCAACCATGCGATTCCGGTACTGGAGTCCACTTCAAGAACGAGCAGTAACACCCTGGAACCATCAGCGAACCGAGCTTCAATTTCCTCGTTCGGCAAAAGTCCTATTCCACTGCCAACGAAGTATCCAGTTGAGGTAAGTGGAATTACAAAGTCGTCATCAGAAGACATGGTTCCAAGAGCAAGGGGTGCTCGTGTGGCTTGCCGTTGGGTTGTCGCGAGGGCAGTTCGTTTGGCCGTGATGGGAGACCATGTGTTTGAGCGGGGGGTAACCACCCAGAGCAGCACAAGGGAGACAGCAAAACTGGTAACTGCCGCGCACGACACGATTGACCGCACTGTGCGCGACGGAAGATGTGGCTCTGGTGTTGAAAGTTGCACCTGTTCTGCAACTTCGCTGGGGTGTCGCCACTGCCTTTCGTACGGTGGAAGAGGCGCATTGAAAATAAATTCACCGGATGGATCGGAATTCTCCGAGTGTTCATCATCGTGGTGATTGTTCGGCACGAGGCGAAGGTTAGTCATGTCAACTTCACAAGGCACGTCGCCCACCTCGGGTACGCTGAACCTGTGACTGAGCGCCGAAATCTCCATAACGGCGACACATGGATTGAGCTCACGGAGCAGCCATTGCAGGTAGGTGCTGCATACGACTGGGCACTATTGCCAAGTTGTGGGGCGGTTGTGGTGTTTTCAGGAACGGTGCGTGACCATTCAGAAGGTCGCACTGATGTTCGCACGCTTACTTATGAAGCGTATGAGGAAGAAGTCGTGCCAAAGTGTGTTGCCATAGTTGAAGAGATGCGCCGGCAGTGGTCGGACATTGGGCGAGTGGCTTTGTTGCATCGAATTGGTGAATTGCAACTCACCGAATCATCGGTGTTGGTAGTGGTGTCGTCACCACATCGACCTGCAGCATTTGAAGCGGCACGATTTGGAATTGATGCATTGAAGTCAACCGTTCCAATTTGGAAACATGAGTCGTGGGGCGATGGTGGTGATTGGGCGCGAAGTGCACAACACATCACGACAATTGATGAGTTGACGAAATCGAAGTCACTTTCGTGATCGCGATGGCACCACTCACGATTTTGTTCGCAGCAATTTCTGTTGTTTCAGCGTTAACACTTGCGTACTTGGTGTGGCAAGAAGGTCAGCGAGTGAATAAGAACAACGGAATGGCAGCTTTTCACAGGCACTTAGACGCACTTTCTGATGATTCGCGGGCACATTTGCGCCAGCAATTGCAGGAATCGCGCGATCGGCAACAGAGGCGGTAACTCAATATGGCACGTGACTTAGCCATCGACCTTGGCACCGCAAACACCTTGGTGTACATGCAGGGCAGGGGCATTGTGATCAATGAACCTTCAGTTATTGCGGTTAATCGCAAAACGGGAGAAGTGCTAGCAACGGGCCAAGAAGCATGGGGAATGATCGGCAGAACACCTGGTTACATCGTTGCGGTTCGACCGTTACGTGGCGGTGCAATTACCGACTTTGAAATTACAGAAAAGATGATTCGATTGCTGTTGCAACGTGCAGGCGTATCGCGATTTTCGCGACCAAAAGTTTTGATCTGCGTGCCATCGGCAATTACAGAAGTTGAACGTCGCGCAGTAACCGATGCAACACGTCGCGCTGGTGCTGCTGATGCGCAGTTGTTGGAACAACCAATGGCTGCTGCAATTGGCGCAGACCTTCCAATCAACGAACCTGTTGGCAACATGGTGATCGACATTGGTGGTGGAACAACTGAAACTGCAGTTATTTCACTGGGCGGAATTGTTGCGCTTGAAGCAGTTCGCGTTGGAAGTTTTGATATTGACGCTGCCATTCAAAGTCATGTGCGTCGCGAACACGGATTAGCAATTGGCGAGCGAACTGCAGAAGAAATCAAAATCAGCATTGGTAGCGCAATGGCAACTGCAGAAGATCGCGACGCAGAAGTACGCGGCCGCGACTTGGTTAGCGGATTGCCTAAGACGGTTGTTTTGACTGCACAGGAAATTCGTGACGCCATTGAAGACGTAGTTGCACAAATGGTGGCTTCAGTGATTCGTTGTTTGGCCGTGGCGCCGCCAGAGTTGTCGCAAGACTTTCTCACTCGGGGTATGTATTTGGTTGGCGGTGGCGCATTGCTTCGCGGATTGGCTCAACGTATCGAGCGCGATACTCGTGTGCCGGTGAATATGAGCGATCAGCCGCTTGAGGCTGTGGTTTTGGGTGCAGGTCACTGCGTCGAAAACTTCTCCGCCCTCCGCGGCATGTTTATGGAGGGTCGTCGCTAGAGGCGACGAGTCCCCAAACTGTCAGTCGTCGCTAATTATTTAGCGAGTCGCGTCAGTCCCTCTTGCACCACAGTGACCACGAGTTTGCCGTCTTGGGTGAAGATGTTGCCTTGAGCAAGTCCACGCGACCCAGAAGTGGAAATTGACGACTGCTGGTACAGCAGCCATTCGTCCGCACGGAATGGTCGATGGAACCACATGGCGTGGTCAAGACTGGCCATTTGTACCGAACCGTCGGTCCATGCCAACCCGTGGGGCAGTAACGCGGTATCGAGCAGGGTCATGTCGCTGGCATAGGTAACAATGCAGGCGTGCAAGACATTGTCGTCGGGCAACGTGCCGTCAGCCCGAATCCACACGCGCTGACCTGGCAAGGGGTTTCCTCTGCGGCGGAATGGATCGCCGTCAACATATCGCTGGTCAATTGGTCGCGGTCGGTCATACCATTCGCCGAGTTTTTCCTTGTACGGCTCCATGCGAGTTTTGAAATCGGGGAGCGTCTCGGGTTCAGGCGTGCCCTCCAACATGGAAATTTGATGCTCTAAACCTTCTTCGTGTTTCTGAAAGCTTGCATGCAAATTAAAAATGTCTTTGCCATGTTGAATGGCGACAACCCGTCGTGTTGAAAAACTCTTGCCATCGCG
This sequence comes from Actinomycetota bacterium, assembly GCA_046051205.1. Lineage (GTDB taxonomy): Bacteria > Actinomycetota > Acidimicrobiia > Acidimicrobiales > Ilumatobacteraceae > UBA3006. Next base: position 13,545 of record JBJOOQ010000009.1, on the reverse strand, counting down.
AATGCGATCTACTTCATACAAAATTGGTACGCCAGGGTCGCCTGCGCGAAGAAAGTAGGCATGCAACGAGTGAACATGCCGGCCAGGTTCGTCAATGGTGCGCGATGCGGCAACGAGTGCTTGGCCGGCAACTTGCCCTCCGAAAGCTCGCTGCCGATTTTCGTCTGGTGATTGTCCGCGAAAAATATTGACCTCAATTGCCTCGAGATCGAGCAGGGTGACAAGGTCTTGAAGGGGGGAAGCCATGCCTCTATGTTGCCAGTAAAGAGACCGCGTATTGGACTGCTGTAGCGTGAAATGTTGTGACACAGTTGAGTGGCGTTCTGCGAGAGATTGCATTGAGCACCACGGGTTTCATGCCTGAGAACGAGGGAGATGCGCTGTTTACCGCTGCCGTGCGTGCTGGAGCAGAGTGCCCAACCCTGCCCTTTGTTGAGATTGGCTCGTATTGCGGAAGAAGCACCGTGTGGTTTGGTGAGGCTGCGCGATTGTCAAACACCGCGTTATATGCCGTTGACCATCATGGTGGCTCTGAAGAAAATCAGCCGGGCTGGGAATGGCACGATCAAACGTTGGTCGATCCTGCAACGGGCCGTTTGAACACACTTCCGCACTTTGAGCACACGATGCATCGTGCAAATCTCACTTCAGTAGTCAAAGCAGTCGTGGGCGACTCGCCAGTCATTGCTGGTTCGTGGACAGAACCAATCGGCATGTTGTTTATTGATGGCGGACACGGTCGCGATGTAGCGCGCAATGATTATGTGTCGTGGACACCACATGTTGCGGTTGGCGGCACGCTCGCCATTCATGACGTGTTTAGCGACCCTGCTCTTGGTGGTCAGGCGCCGTATGAAGAGATTTATCTGGCTGCAATCAACTCAGGAAAGTTTGTTGAAACGTCGTGCACTGGTTCATTGCGCATTTTGAACCGAGTGATGTAACTGATCAGTCAAATACGGTGCTACTGAGGAACAATTTGCTCGCAGGTGTTGCTTGCGAAATTGCATCTGCAGCAAGAATTACAGCAGCAGCGGTGTAGGCACTTCGTTCGTCTGCTGGAAACACAATTCTGCCTGGGTAAACAATGCCAGTGAAGTACGAGCCGTCATCGTTGCGGTGCGCGCGCGTCCACGACAGCAACTCTTTTGCTTTATCTGTTTCTCCTGCTGCAGCATGTGCAAGTGAACATTCGGCAGTCTCTGCTGCGGTCACCCAGTCTTCGTCGTTCACGCATCGCACACCACGGCCATCAATGATGAACTCGTCCCATTGATTGAGCAAGCGGGTTTTGGCTTCTGCACCAATGGTTGCGCCCGTAAGTACTGGGTAATACCAGTCCATCGCCCAACGCAGTTTCGGCTCAAACACGGTCTGATCAGTGCCAATCAGATGGTCAATCGTGTCAGCCGCTGCTCGCCACTCTGGCTGGCTTTCGCCAATGATCGCCCCGATGTTTGCTCCCGAATGAAGCGCGTGGCGAATGGATGAAGATCCGGTGAGCAGTGAATAATTCCACGGACGCGAATCCACTTCGCACGCCCACAAAATGGTTCCGTCGTCTTTGCGCATGCCAAGCACCCAGGTGAGCGAACGTTTCACGGTTGGCCACATCACACGAATGAATGCTTCGTCTGAAGTGACGAGGTAGTGATGCCAAATGCCCGTTGCAATGTAGGCGCACACGTTGGTGTCGAGCTTGGCGTCTTCAAGTGAACCGTCAGGCATGTAGTAGTTGTGCCAGCTGCCATCTGGACGTTGAATGTCGGCGAGCCATGCATAAGCACGTCGTGCTTCATCGTGCATACCCATGACATCGAGTGCCATCGCAGTTTCAACGTGGTTCCAAGGGTCGCAGTGGCCGTTTGGAAACCACGGGATCATTCCATTTGGAAGTTGTAACGCAGCAATGGTGTTTGCAGTGGCTACAAGTTCGTCGGTGGTGATGATGTCTGTAAGTTCATCGTTGGCTTGACCTGGAAAAATCACGATGCACGCCCAGGCTTTTGTGAATACACGATGTAGCTCTTACCAAGTGCAGGCGCTAACACTTTTTCTAACGTGCGGGTGAGCGTTGGTGCAGAGACGATGTCCCACTCCAAAAACTTCTTATACGCATTCACAAACTTGTTGTCTTCGCGTGCCGGCCCAACTGCGCAACGCAGCCACCAATAAGGAGAATGCAAACCGTGAGCGCGGTGCTCGTCTTGAACCACCAGCCCAGCGGCGCGCAGTTTTGCTTTCAGTTCGGTACCTGAATAAATGCGCACGTGGCCACCTTGCACAAACGGTGCGTGGTATTCATCTGACAACATCCAGTTGATTTTTTCGGGGAACCATGAAGGCACAGTTGCAGCAAGAACGCCACCTGGCTTCAGCACACGAGAAAGCTCATGCAGCGCTGCAACGTCGTTCTGAATATGCTCGAGAACTTCTGATGTCACGATGCAGTCAAACGTGTTGTCCGCAAACGGAAGGCGAGTGGCGTCACCACGTAGAACGGCAACCAGATTCTCCGACTTGATTTCGCCGGCTTCAAACATTGCAGCAAATGTTGCGCGAGTAACCGTGGTCTCTTCTTCTGCGTAGTCAAGCGCCACAACGCGTGCTCCGCGGCGTGCTGCTTCAAATGCGTGGCGTCCAAAACCAGCGCCGGCATCCAAAAACATCGAACCTGGGCCAACTGGCAACTTGTCAAAACGTACCGTCAACATTGGCTATTTGGCATCCCGTTTACGAAGCTTTTCCACGTTGTGGGGCATGCTCAGCACTTCTCGATATTGATCAACGGTCAGTTGCGCACAATGCTTCCAACTCCAACGCTCCACGACTCGTGTTCGTCCTGCTGCGCCGATGCGATTGCGCAACTCTGCATCATTGAGACCACGGCGAATTGATGCTGCGAGCGCTTCGGCATCTCCGGCCGGGCACGACAAGACGGTGTCATTGTCTACGCCAGTTACTTCGGGCAATGCGCCGCCAGTTGTTGCCACCAAACAGATTCCTGTCGACATTGCCTCAATTGCTGGAAGGCTGAAACCTTCGTACAGGCTTGGCACAACAGCAAGTTCGCTCTCTGCGTACAACTCCACAATGCGTTCGTCGCTGACGCCAGAAACATGGGTGATGCAATCGGTCAGACCAAGCTTGCGAATGAGGTCGGCGTTTGCGCCTTCACGCGGGCGACCGATGATGGTCAGGTGCACATCGCGTTCTGTGCGAATCTTCGCGAGCGCTTCAAGCAGGTACGACAAACCTTTAAGCGCAACGTCTGCCGATGCAGTGGTGATCAGGTGACCAGGCTTGCGCGAAATGTGCGGAAGCGGTGTGAACAGATCGGGGTCAACTCCAACCGGCACAAGCTTCATGCGGTCAAGTGACACCTTCATGTCGGTGTGAATGTCGGCGATGGAGTTTTCACTCACCACAACAACGCGAGGCATTTTGCTCGCAACTTTTCCTTGCATATTGACGAACGAATACCAGCGGCTAATTGCTCGACGCTTGAACCACGTCTTGGTGTGTTCCATTTCCAACTTGCGATCTTTGGTAATCGGGTGGTGCAATGTGACGATGGTGGGAATCTTCTTTTCAATTTTGAGAATTCCGTAACCCAAGCATTGGTTGTCGTGTACGAGATCAAAGTCGTTCACTCGCTCGCTGAGTTCGTTGTAGGCGCGAATACTGAATGCACGCGGCTCACCAAACGTTCCCTTCAAAAACTGTGCTGTCTCAACAAAACTTGGCCAGTCTTTAATTTCCCAATATGCAGGGAATCGACCTGGGTATTGATCGTTAAAAATGTCGAGGCTTGGCAACTTGTGCAATGGAATGCGCGAATCAAGAATGGGGTACGGCTGACCTCCGAACACTTCAACGTGGTGACCAAGATCGACCAATGCTTTGGTGAGATGTCGTGTGTATACGCCCTGTCCGCCAACATGAGGCTTTCCTCGGTAGGTGAGGTAGGCAATGCGCAGAGGGCCGTTGGGGTCAAACGGCGACGACATAAGGCTTTCAGCCTACCTGTGAGTAACTTTCTACGACAGGGCGGAAAGTCTGCGTTTGCGGGCAATAAATACAAGCGAACCAAGTACCGCAACCATCAGCACAATAAACGGCAGGTCGCCAAGATTTGAATACAACGTTCGACCTGAGCGCAAACCGATGGTGCGTTCAAGCACTCGTTGTTCGCTTACGCCGGTGCGATCAAACACTTCTCCTGTTGGCGAGATGAATGCTGAAAAACCTGTTGGCGAAACTTGAACAAGCCACCGTCCGTTTTCAATTGCTCGAAGCCGCGATGATGCGATTTGCTGTGTTTGCAAAATGGTTCCCGTGTAACTCGAACCATTAGTTGGATTCACCAACACCGATCCACCTGCTTCAACACCTTCGTTTGCGCGGCCACTAAAAAACACCTCCCACGAAATGACCACGCCAACTGTGGTGTCGTCAACTTGCAGCTGAGCAATGTCGGAGCCGGCAAGTGCGTCACGCGGAATTCTGTCCACTGGAGCGCCAAGTGTTTCAAGCAGTCCGCGAAGTGGAACAAACTCTCCAAATGGAACACGACGAACTTTGTCGTAGCGATCACCAAGTGTTCCGTCTTCATTCACCACAATCTGCGCATTCGTGAAGTATCGAGCATTCATGTCTTCGGTAATGCCAACAACAAATGGCGCCTTTAATCGCGCTGCCTGTTCTGCAATTTCAGTGCGTTCAACACTGTCGTAGAAGTCCGCTACGTCAATCACGTTTTCTGGCCAAATCACCATGTCGAGGTTTGTGCTCGTAATGGCGCGCGTTGCGGCAAGGTGACGCTCAACGACATCTCGCGGGTTCGTATTGATGGCAAGTGTTCCTTGAGGCCCACCTCCTTGCACGGCGGCGATGGTGCGAGTTTCTCCAGTGTCACTGCCGTTCGGGGCGACAATTCCTGCACACACGACAAGAGCGACAATCGCGCCGAACATTGCTAAATGCTTCACCTTTGGCGCAACAACAAGTTGTGACAAAGCGAAACCAATTTGCAGAACGCAGAAGGTAAGCAGCAGCGGTCCACCAATGCGCACAATGCCAACTAGTGGCGATGCAGATTGAGAGATGGCGAGTGATGCAAGTGGAACTCCACCAAACGGAAACGAGAAACGAAATGTCTCAGCCAATGCGTGGGCAAGTGGAAGTGCAATGAGTGGATACATGCTGCGCGACCCAACGACTGAAGCAACGCCATGGAACGCCGCAAACAGGATTACCGCAATGACGTAACCCGGTGGAGTGAGAAACCACATCCAGCACATGCCTGGAGCAAACCAACCGAATGCAAAAATGGTGCCGAGCAAAAACTGAGTGCGCTTGCGAGTTATTCCGCTTGTGGTGATTCGCGCAAATATGGCAATGCCAATAAATGCAAGCGGCCACCAACCCCATGGCGGGAGGCTGAATGCAACAAGGGCACCCGAGCCGAGTGCTGCGAAGTAACGGGCTCGATTACTGCTCGGGGTCATGCGTCAATCTTGGCAAGTACGCGTGCTGCTGCACGATTTGCATCTGCAATGCACGAAGGAATGCCAATGCCGCGATAACTCGCACCTGCAAACACCACGCCTGGAGCCGATACATCAAAAACATGTTCAAGCTGATCGACTTCATCGAAATGCCCTGGTCGATATTGCGGAAATGAATCAACCCAACGTGTGATTCGCGCATCAGTTGGTGCGAATTCAATACCTAAATGCCAGTACAGGTCTGCAAGTGCCAACTTCAATAACGTGTCGTCGTCAAGGTGATGCATAGGCATGCCATCGCGGCCAAGCGAGACACGCAGCACCATGGAATTATCGGCGGTTTGCACATGCGACCATTTGTTTGAAGCAAACGACACTGCAGTGACGGCAGTTTGTTCTGGCTTTGGCACCAAGTATCCGCTGCCAGTGAGATGCTGCGGCCACAAACTGCGTGGAACCGTAAGTGCAATCATCACTACCGATGCGTGTTCACGAGCGGCTAGTCGTGCTGCTGCGTCCTTGCTGAGCGACTGAACAAGTGTTGCGCTGTGTTGTGCGGGAGATGCGAGAACCACTGCATCACAGAGCACCGTTCCATCGTCGGTCTGAATGAAGTACTGCCCACGTTTTGGTTGTTCAATCGAGCGCACTGGTGCAGACAATTCAATAACTCCACCGAGTTGACGAATACGGTCTGCAATCGAGGTGGTGAATGCGTGCATTCCTGCGAGCGGTGCAGAAAAAATTGGACCACTCGCAACACGCTTTGCCAATGAATCTTTCACTGAACTCATCAGGCTGCGCGGTTGCGCAAGCAAGTCGGCAATCTGTGGCATGCCCTTCACGCTGAATGCATCGGTGTCAGTTGCGTAAATACTTCCAACGAGTGGATCAATGATTCGCTCAAGTACCTGACCGCCGCAGCGTGCGCGCATGGCTGCACCAAGGTTGTCGGTGTTCCGACCAACGCGGCGCGGAAGCAACGGCTCAAGCGAGGCTCGCAGTTTTCCTGTCGTGCTCAGAATGGGTGTTGACCATGCAGCACGAAGTGAGCCGGGAACACCAAGCATGGTGCCGTGAGGAATGGGGTGCAACGCGTTTTGCCAGATGTATGCCTCGCCAGTTGCTGGTGAAGTGACTGCGCCATCCAAACCAACTTGCTTTATCAAGTCCATCGCAGAGGGTGTTCGAGTGAGAAACGCATCTGCCGATTCATCAAGCGATGCAATTCCTGCAAATGGAGAAGCGTGAATAACTCCACCAACTCGGTTGAGCGATTCAAAGATGGTGACTCGAGGTGGGTTTGGCTCACTCAGAATGCGCAACGCTGCAGCAAGACCGGTGATACCGGCCCCAATAACGACAACATGTTTGTCGTTCATGATTGTGCGGCGGTGAGTACCCGTTTGGCGAGTGCAGCCATGACCGTTGCATCGTCATTGACGCATGTGGTGCGGTCAAACTTGAGTCCGTGATGATCGGATCGATGCTTGGCTTCAATGTCGAGGTCGTACAGAACTTCAAGGTGGTCGGCAACGAAACCGCAAGCACTCACCAACACGCCGTCTGCTTGTTTTTCTGCAGCAATAGTGTCGATCACATCAAGAATGTCTGGCCCAATCCATGGCTCTGGAGTTCTGCCGGCGGACTGCCACGCAATTGCCCAGCCGTCGCCTTCAACTAGTCCGAGTTTGTTCGCAACAGCAGTGGCAGTTGCATGAAGTTCGTGCGGGTACGGATCACCGCCATCGATGATGCGCTGTGGCAATGAGTGGGCGGTGAACAACACGCGCGTGCGTTCTGGCATGGCAGCTTTTTTCGCAGCCATGTCTGCCGCTAGAAAGTCAATGAACGCAGGTTCAATCGCCCAGGACTCAACGCCAACGACGCTGATGCCATGTGGCTCGGCAGCGGCTTGTGCGCGACCAACGTATTGACCAATTGAATACGACGAGTAATGCGGGGCGAGTACTAACGCAATGATGTTTTTGATTCCTTGGCGCGCAATGTTGTCCACCGTTTCTTCAATCATGGGGTGTGCGTGCTTCAGTCCAAGTTGCACATCAAATTTGTCGGGTGCAATGTTGTCTAATGCTCGTTGCAATGCATCGCGTTGTGCTTCGGTGCGTGCGGCAAGAGGTGAGATTCCACCGATTGCGTCGTAACGAGCTTTGAGATCGGAGAGTTGTTCTTCGGTTGGTGGTCGACCACGACGAATGTCGGTGTAGTACGGAAGAATTTCTTCTGAGCTACGTGGTGTTCCGTAGGCCATCAGTAATACGGCAGTTTTGGTGCTCATGTATTCATCGTTTCGTTGTGTTGTGAACGTGTTCAACTATTGCAGAAAGCACGTCGGGGTTAGTAGGTGGCTGCACTCCGTGCCCAAGATTGAAAATATGTCCAGGGTTGCCGCCGTTGTCGGCAAGTACGGCATCGGTGCCGGCAAGCGCAGTTGCAATGTCGCCAAGAACAAGTTCAGGATTCAGGTTTCCTTGCATGATGGTGTCTGTACCAAGTCGACGGCGTGCATCAGTAATTGATGTGCGCCAGTCCAAACCAATGATCTGAGGTCCGGCTTGTTTCATCATTTCCAAGAGGTGATCACAGCCAAGTCCAAAGTGAATTCCCGGAGCATGTGGGTGCGACTTCGCAAGTTGCGCGAACACGTATGCCGAATGTGGCAGCACCATGGTTCGGTATTCCTCGTGAGTAAGTGTTCCTGCCCATGAGTCAAACAATTGGAAAGCTTTCGCGCCTGCGTTGAGTTGACTTGCGATGGATGCAACCGAATGTTCTGCAATGCGTTGCATGAGCGCATTCCATAACTCGGGTTCATCACGCATCATCTGTTTAGTAATCAGGTGATCACGGCTTGGCTTACCTTCAACGAGGTAGCTACCAACGGTAAATGGTGCTCCAGCGAATGCAAGTAGGGGCACTTTCAATTCCGCCGCAAGCATGCGCACGGTTTCCAACACATATGGTGTGTCGACCTCTGCGTCGAGTGGACGAAGTCGCTGCAAGTCCGCAACGGTGCGAAATGGGTGTTCTGCAACTGGACCAGTTCCTGGCGCAACATCAATACCAAACCCAACAGCATGAGCAGGAACCACAATGTCGCTGTACAACACTGCGGCATCAACGCCGTATCGAGCAACTGGCTGCAAGGTGATGTCTGCAGCCAAACGTGGTTGCTTAATGGCGTCAAGAATGCTGCCTTCGCCGCGCACTGCGCGATATTCAGGAAGGCTTCGCCCTGCTTGGCGCATGAACCACACCGGTGTGTGTTCGGCGGGTTTGCCGGTTGCAACCTGCAAGAACGCGGTAGGGGAACTAGTGGCCGACATCGTTCGTAACGCTACCTGTTGAGCATTGCGTCAAGCCGAGCCACGCGGTCAATTGCCGGCGGGTGTGACAACAGCACGCGAGATAGGAACCGTGTTGGCTCACTTGCTGGGGTGCGATGAATTACACGCGTAAGCGCATAACGCAATTCGCGACCAAAACCCATTGCATGCGCACGTCGGTCTGCCTGAAACTCTGCGCTTCGCCCCACGATTTCACCCAGCGATTGCGCCAACAAAAACCCGATGAGCAACAAGCGTGAGAGGGAGGTGAGAACAATGTTGATAATCCAGCCAACAAGTTTGAACGTTGGATATTCACCTTCAAGTCGTTTTGAAATTCGAAGACCAACATCGCGTACTCGAATTCCAAGTTGCGCGAGTCCAAGAATTGGCATGCTCATCCACTGAGCAACCGTGAGTGCAACGGTGTGTCCACCGAGGTGATGGCTGAGTTCGTGCGCCAATACTCCAGTGAGTTCGTCTTCGGTAAGGTGTTCAATTGAAAACGCTGACACCACCAACATGTGTCCACCACATGCGAACGCATTGATGTCGTCCACATCTGCAACCGACAAAACGAATCTTCCCGGACGAATACCGGCTTGTTGTTCTACAACTTTCCACGCCGACTCTAAGTTGGCACGTTCAATTTCTGTTGGTTGGCGTGCGCCAAGAAGTCGAACGAACAACAGTCGTTGCACCGGGCGCGAGAACAACACAATTCCGAAGAGAAATTCACCAATTGCAAAATGCGTGAACGGAACCCCAAACAACCAATTGCACGGAATCCATAACAACGCGACTGCAGCTAGCCACACTGGAAACAGGGCGAGAACTGGAGCAAAAGCAGTAACTGCGGAGTATTCAACTCTGCGTTTGGACGAAGTCACCAGTTCATTCAACCACCGTGTGAACTATCGTCGTCAGCACAAGGGGGATAGGTATGTCGTACGCGGTTATTCCAGGTGCAGAAGCGTGGTCACACGTGGGATCAGGCAATGTTGGCGCACTCGTTGTGCACGGATTCACAGGCAATCCGTCGTCAATGCGCGAGATTGCTGAAGTATTCGCTGCAGCGGGTTTTCATGTTGAATTGCCACGACTGGCGGGACACGGAACAGATGTTGCTGAAATGATGGACACGCGCTGGGCTGACTGGACTCGCGATGCAGAACAAGCATTGAGTGAACTTCGCAAGCGCTGCTCAAAAGTTGTTGTCGTTGGCTTGTCCATGGGTGGAGCAATCACACTGTGGCTTGCATCACGACACGCAGACCTCTCCGGAATCGTGTGCATCAATCCGACAACGAAATCGTCTGCAGGAAAACTTGCTGGTGCTCGACTTGCCGTGAAAACAGGAAAGAAGTCGTTGCCGGCTATTGGTAGTGACATCTCGGACCCTGCGGTGAAGGAAAGTTCCTACGATGCGACGCCACTTGCTGCTGCAGTTTCGTTGTTTGCAAACGGTCTGAAGCCATTGTCAAAGAAGTATGGATCAATCAAAGTTCCATTGTTGCTGTTCACAGCGACGAACGATCATGTGGTGAACCCAAAAGAAAGCGATTTCCTGGTAAGTAAGTACGCAGGAAGTATCGAACGAGTAACTCTCGAGCAAAGCTTTCACGTTGCTACTCAAGATGTTGAAAAGGAAACCGTAAATGCAAAATCTCTCGAGTTCGCAGAGCGAGTAACTGCCTAAGTGAATGTGCTCGCCCTCATTCCAAGTCCTGGCACGGGAGTGTTAGAACTCGGCCCATTAAGGCTTAACGCTTACGGCGCAATGATCGCACTCGGTGTTGTTGCTGCGGTGTGGCTTTCGGGTCGACGTTTAGAAAAGCGTGGTGCTGGTACTCGTGAAGACATGAGCACCATTGCCTTGTGGGCTGTGCCTGCAGGAGTAATTGGTGGACGCGTGTATCACGTGATTACCGACTGGCAATTGTTTAGTGATCATCCAGAGCGCATTGTCCAAATTTGGAAAGGTGGTCTTGGAATTTGGGGTGGAATTTTCTTAGGTGTGGTTGTGGGAATTTGGCAAGGTCGCAAACGTGGAATTTCCACTTCGGTGTTACTGACGTGTGTGGCGCCTGCGTTGCCTCTTGCACAAAGCATCGGACGCTGGGGCAATTGGTTCAATCAGGAACTGTTTGGCCGACCAACAACGCTGCCGTGGGGGTTGGAAGTTTCCGCGTTCAATACCAAACAAGCTGGCTATCCGGTGGGCACATTGTTTCATCCAACATTTTTGTATGAATCACTTGCGTGCTTAGCGTTATGCGGAATACTCCTGCTGCTCGACAAGTCCGTAAAGCGTCCCGGATATTTGTTTCTGTATTACACGGCTGGGTACACGTTGTTTCGCTTCTTCATTGAAGGGCTGCGCATCGACCCAGCGCATTCGGCTGGTGGACTCCGCCTCAACCAGTGGGTGTCTCTCGTGGTGTTTGTTGTGTCGGTGAGCATGTTGGTATTGCCGAGACGCGCTAAATCTGATTTGCCTGCTTAGCCAATAGCATTAAGGGTTGTGAGCACCCCGTCGTCAGGTTCAAGCCCAGCACGAATTACCGCTGAAGTAGTGGCCAAGGTCGCCAAGCTGTCCAGCCTGCAATTAAGTGATGCCGAGTTGGCGCTGATGACCAGCCAGCTTTCGGGCATGCTCGACCACTTTGCCGACATCGACAAACTCGACCTCGACAATGTTGAGCCGCTTGCTCAGCCGTTTCCGCTGAAGAACGTGTTCCGTGAAGACGTTGTTGTTGCAGGTCTTGACCGCGACGAAGTATTGGCTGTTGCACCTGCCGCAGAAGACGGAAGATTCCGTGTCCCGCCATCGCTGGGTCTGGGTGAACAGTAATGACGAAGCCTTTCGCCACCGTAGTTGACATTGCCCAAGATATTGCTTCGGGCAAAACTTCTGCTGTTGAAGTGTTAGAGCAACACCTTGCACGCATCACTGAGCGTGAAGGAGAAATCAACGCATTTAACTTGGTAACAACCGAGCAAGCTCGTGCAACCGCGCAACAAGTTGACGCCGACATTAAAGCTGGCAAACCTGTTGGTGCACTTGCCGGCGTTCCTGTTGCGTTGAAAGACAACATGTGCACGCGCGGCATTGAAACCACTTGTTCGTCAAAAATTCTTGAAGGCTGGAAGCCGCCGTATGACGCAACAGTGGTGACACGCTTGCAACAAGCTGGCGCAGTCATGGTGGGTAAAACCAATCTTGACGAATTTGCGATGGGATCAAGCACGGAGAACTCTGCATTTGGTCCAACAAAGAACCCGCTCGACACATCGCGTGTTCCCGGTGGTTCAAGTGGTGGAAGCGCAGCTGCAGTGGCCGCTGGTTTTGCTGCTGCAAGTTTGGGTTCAGATACTGGTGGGAGTATTCGTCAGCCTGCATCGCTGTGTGGTCTTGTTGGTGTTAAGCCAACGTATGGACTTGTCAGCCGTCAAGGAATCGTTGCGTTTGCCAGCAGTCTCGACCAAGTTGGTCCATTCACGCACACCGTTGCCGATGCTGCACTGATGATGGAAGTCATCGGTGGCCACGACCCGCTCGATTCCACTTCATTGCCACAGCCAATGCCTTCCCTCACCAGCGTTCTTGGCCAAGGCGTGAAAGGAATGCGCATCGGTCGTCTTGCAGATATGCCCGATGGTTGTGAACCGGAAGTGCTTGCACGGATGGATGCTGCATATGTTGCGCTGCAAGCAGCAGGTGCAACCATTGTTGACATTTCGCTGCCTTCGCTTTCGTATTGCCTCACGGCGTACTACTTAGTTGCACCTGCGGAAGCAAGTAGCAACTTGGCTCGTTACGACGGTGTTCGTTATGGAATGCGTGTTGAAACTGGTGACTTGCACTCGATGTATGGAGCAACTCGCGCTGCTGGGTTCGGTGCAGAAGTAAAGCGCCGCATCATGCTTGGAACATACGCATTGTCGGCTGGTTACTTCGATGCCTATTACGGCAAAGCGTTGAAGGTTCGTCGCCTGATTGCAAACGACTTTGCAGCAGCGTACGAAAAGTGTGATGTGATCCTTACGCCAACATCGCCAACTGTGGCGTTCCCGCTTGGCGACAAAACAAGTGATCCACTCACCATGTATTTGTGCGACATTTTCACCATTCCAACCAACCTTGCAGGCCATGCCGCAATGAGCGTTCCGTTTGGAACTGGTGCGCACAACATGCCTGTTGGTGTGCAGGTGCTTGCGCCAGCACTTGGTGAGCAAACCATGTTCCGTGTTGCAGCCGAATTGGAGCGTGCGTCATGAGCAACGCATCATCTGCACCGCAGCACAGCACCGAGCTGCCAAATGGCTGGGAAATGGTCGTTGGTCTTGAAGTACACGTGGAATTGGATACGAAAACCAAACTGTTTTCGGCCAGTCCAAACCGTTTCGGCGACGAGCCAAACACCAACATCGACCCTGTAACGCTTGGCCTTCCTGGCGCGTTGCCAGTGCTCAATAAGCACGCAGTGGAACTAGCAATTCGTTTGGGTCTTGCACTGAATTGCACGGTGCAACCAAGCACATTCCATCGCAAGAACTACTTCTATCAAGACATGCCAAAGGCATATCAGATCAGTCAGTATGACCAGCCAATCAACATTGACGGTTTCATGATGTTGCCTGGCGATGTGCGCATTGGCATCGAACGCGCTCACTTGGAAGAAGAC
>JBJOOQ010000008.1:0-37411 GCA_046051205.1 Actinomycetota bacterium | reverse complement strand
CAACACAAGCAAGATTGAGTTCGCGAGCAACTGCATCGTTGGTGATGTGGCCGCGTGCAGTATTCAATCCGTGACGAAGCGCTTCGCTGTGAGTCACTGCACCGAGAGCACCAAGTCGCGCTACATCTAACTGATACGGCAACGTTGCGTTCGTGAGTGAATATGTGCTGGTGTAGGGAACAGCACCTGGCATATTGCCAACTGCGTAATGCACCACTCCGTGTTGCATGTAAATCGGGTCGGTGTGTGTTGTTTCGCGAGTAGTTGCAATGCAACCACCTTGGTCCACTGCAACGTCAACAATGACCGAGCCTGGTTTCATCGAGCGAACCATGTCTTCACTCACCACTATCGGTGCGCGTGCACCAGCAACTAACACTGCACCAACGACTAAGTCGGCATCAACAAGTGCACGTTCGATTGATCCGCGGTTAGATGCGAGTGTTGTTGTTCGGCCAACACAAATTTGATCAAGATGACGTAGCCGATCGAGGTTCTTGTCCAAGATGGTGACGTTGGCAAGCATTCCAGCAGCAATCCATGCTGCGTTGTAGCCAACATTGCCGGCACCGATCACTACTACGTTTGCAGGACGTACGCCGGGCGCACCACCCATGAGTACACCTCGTCCACCTTGCGGGCGTTCAAGGAATCGCGCGCCAGCTTGAGTAGCAAGTCGTCCGGCAATTTCGCTCATTGGTGCAAGCAGAGGCAATGAGCCATCAGCGGCTTGCACGGTCTCGTAGGCGATAGCGGTGGTTCCCGCTGCAACGAGAGCTGCCGCAACTTTTGGATAAGCCGAAAGGTGTAAATAGGTGAACAGCGTGAGATCGTTACGCAAAAATCCGAACTCTTCTTCTTTGGGCTCCTTGACCTTGACCACCATCTCTTGTGACCACGCGTCAGCAGCAGTTTTCACGATGGTTGCGCCAGCTGCCACAAACTCGGCATCGGGAATAGAGGCTGCTTCACCTGCGCCGGTCTCTACAAAGACGTCGATTCCTAATCGCTCAAACTCCCGAACGCCATCTGGCGTGAGCGAAACCCGACCTTCCATGGTCTTGATTTCTTTAGGAACTCCAACTGTTTTTACCCCACGAGCAACGCTGCTTGTAGCCATACCCCATGTCTAGTCCACTGGATAGTCTTGTGTCATGAAATCCTTCAATAACTTCATCAATGGCAAAGAAGTACCGGCCCGCGACGGACGCACGACCCCAGTGATCGACCCGGTAACAGGCGAGCAATATGCAACTGCGGCTCTATCTAGCGCAAATGATGTTGATGATGCGATGAAGGCTGCAGCAGTCGCTGCTGAGTCGTGGAAGAACACCACGCCTGCCGTTCGTCAAAAGGCAATTAATGACATTGCCGATGTGATGGAAAAGCACATGACCGAACTCATTGAAGCAGAAATTGAAAACACGGGTAAGCCACGTGCGATCACCTTCAGCGAAGAAGTGCCACCGATGATGGACCAAATTCGCTTCTTCGCAGGTGCTGCTCGCATGCTTGAAGGAAAGAGTGCCGGAGAATACGTCCCGAACTTCACCTCATACATACGTCGTGAGCCAATTGGTGTGTGTGCACAAGTTGCGCCATGGAACTACCCGCTCATGATGGGTGTTTGGAAGTTCATTCCAGCTATTGCTGCTGGAAACACCACGGTGTTGAAGCCAAGCGACACCACGCCAGCATCGACAGCACTCATTGCAAAGATCATTGGCGATATTTTGCCTCCAGGTGTTCTCAACGTTGTATGTGGAGATCGCGACACTGGTCGTGCAATGGTTGATCACGACATTCCAGGAATGGTTTCGGTAACTGGTTCTGTTCGCGCAGGTATGGAAGTTGCTGCCGGCGCATCAAAGTCGCTGAAGCGCTTGCACCTCGAACTTGGCGGTAAAGCACCAGTCATCATTTTTGACGACGCCGACTTGGAACTCGCTGCAGAAACAATTGCCATGACCGGTTACTTCAACGGTGGTCAGGACTGCACCGCTGCAACACGTGTTATTGCGGGACCAAAGGTGTACAACGATTTCGTAACGCTGCTTACCGAGCAGGCAAAGAAGACGAAAACAGGACGACCAGATGAAGACGTGCTGTACGGACCATTGAACAACAACGTGCACCTCAGCAAGGTTGCGGGTTTCCTTGACCGCGTGCCAAAGCACGGCAAGGTCAACACCGGTGGCTCACAAATTGGCAGCAAGGGTTACTTCTTCGAGCCAACTGTGGTCTCCGATCTCCTGCAAAGTGACGAAATGATTCAGAACGAAATCTTCGGACCGGTCATTACGGTGCAGAAGTTCAGTGATGAAGAAGAGGCTCTGAAGTGGGCGAACGGCGTGGACTTTGCGCTTGCATCGTCGGTCTGGACTCGGGACCTGGGCCGAGCCATGCGCATGACGAAGAACCTCGACTTCGGTTGCGTGTGGGTGAACACTCACATTCCGATGGTGGCCGAAATGCCGCATGGTGGCTACAAGAAGTCTGGCTACGGCAAAGACCTCTCGATGTATGCACTCGATGACTACACGCGCATCAAGCACGTGATGATCAACCTCAACAGTTAGTCTTTTCACTAATGGGGGAATCAGCTAGCGACGTCATTGTTCTTGACCATGTTTCGAAGCGCTATGGCGACTTCGTTGCAGTGCATGATGCCAATTTCTCCATCGCTACTGGCGAGTTCTTTGCAATGCTGGGACCATCTGGTTGCGGCAAGACCACAACCCTAAAAATGATCGCTGGTTTCGAACAGCCAACCGCTGGTCGAGTCATGTTGGATGGTGTGGACGTCTCGGACGTACCTCCATACAAGCGCAACGTCAATACGGTATTTCAGCAGTACGCGTTGTTCCCGCATATGACGGTGTTTGACAATGTCGCCTTCGGTCCGCGTTCGAAGAAAGTGGATGAATCAAAAATCAAAACAAGTGTCATGGAGATGCTCGAGATTGTTCGGTTGAATGATTTCGCTCAACGCAAACCATCACAGCTTTCTGGCGGTCAACAACAACGTGTTGCTTTGGCGCGTGCTTTGGTGAACTATCCAAGTGCGTTGTTGTTGGATGAGCCATTAGCTGCACTCGACTTGAAATTGCGTGAAGCCATGCAAATCGAGTTGAAGCGCATTCAGCGTGAAGTTGGAATCAGTTTTATCTTCGTAACTCACGACCAAGGCGAAGCGCTCACCATGAGTGATCGCATTGCGGTAATGAGTCAAGGTCATGTTGAGCAGATTGGTAATCCAGAAGAGATCTATCGCTCGCCAGCATCACTGTTCGTTGCCGGATTCATTGGCTCGGCAAACCTGCTACCTGGAACGGTGCAGAGTCACGACGGTGCAGATGCTGTGGTTGCATTGCAGGCTGGGTCGACCATACGTGTTGCGGGGCAAGCGTCCGCGAATGCAATTGGTGCACATGTTTCGGTGATGCTTCGCCCAGAGCGACTACGTCCGTCTGAGCATGCCGATGCAAACGGCCAGAGCCTGCATGGCACCTTGACTGACCTGGTGTTCCAGGGGGCCACTGCACGAATGATCGTTCGTCTGGCTGACGGCACAGAATTGACTTGTTTGGCCGACTCCTCGGCGCGCATGCCGCAAATTGCGGTTGGTGCGACTATCAATGTGTCGTGGGATGCCGACTGCGGATATGTGTTGGCTGGCTGGCCAGAAAAGGCCGGTTCCAATACCACTGACATCGATCACATTGAGTCAACGCTCTAATATTTAAGAACACTTCATCAAAAAGGGGAATGAGCATGTCGACACCAACACCAAAGAACCAAATGACCCGTCGCCAGTTTTTGGCTCGTACAGGTGCGCTGGGTGCCCTTGGTCTTTCCCTCCCAGCATTTCTTGCTGCCTGTGGTGGAAGTGATTCATCAAGTTCTGGTGGATCAGAATCATTGTTCTTCGACAATTGGCCGTTGTATATCGACCCAACGGCTGACGGATTGACAGGAACCGTTGATCGCTTTATGGCCGAAACTGGCGTGTCGATGACCTACGGCGAGGGATACAACGACAACAACGAATACTTCGCAAAAATTCAGCCATTGCTCGGTAATGGCAAGCCAATCGAAGCCGACATTATTGCGCCAACATTTTGGATGGCAGGTCGCTTGATCAATCTTGGTTGGGCAGAGAAATTGCCAAAAGACCAAATTCCAAACTTCGCCAACCTCGAAGATGTGTACGTCAACCCAACATGGGATCCAACGGGTGAATATTCAATGCCATGGTGTGGTGGTGTTGCGGGAATTGCGTACAACATTGATGTGACCGGTCGCGAGATCAAGAGCGTTGCAGATCTGTTTGACCCAGAGTTCAAGGGCAAGATCGGAATGCTCACCGAAATGCGCGACACCATTGGTCTTATTTGCATGAGCCTCGGAATTGATCCATCAACGATCGCCTCATTCGAAGATGCGGCACCAGCTTTTGAAAAACTGGCACAGGCAAAAGCTGACGGCCAGATTCGTGCATTCACTGGTAACGACTACACAGACGACCTGGTGAGCGGAAACTTCGCAGCCTGCGTTGGCTGGTCTGGCGACGTATTGCAACTTGGCAAGGACAGCCCGAATGTTCGCTTCGTTATTCCTGAAGAGGGTGGCACCAGTTGGTGTGACACCATGATTCTTCCAAAGGGTGTTGCTAACACAAGTGCAGCTGCCAAGTGGATGAACTTCTGTTACGACCCAGTACAGGCGGCGCAACTTACTCAATATGTTCAGTATCTGTCACCGGTAAAGGGAGTTCGTGACGAACTTGCCAAGCTCGATCCAGAGCTTGCTGAAAACCAATTGCTGTTCCCAGATGATGCAACCAAAGCTCGACTACGCGCATTTGCGACGTTGAGTGAAGATGTTGAGGCTCAATTCGATGAGGAATTCTCGGCAATTACCGGCGCGTAAGCACCGTTCGAAACGCTGAACATCACATGACCGAAACGGTCGTCCGACAAAATCGAATCGCGCGTAACGCCGATCGAGTTGGGATGGCCGCGATGATCGTTGCCTCCATTTGCCTTGTGGCACTCGGTTCCAACTGGGTAAGCGGGCCAATGGTTGCAGTGGTTGTCCTTGTTTTGCTGCTCGTGCTTGGTGGTGTGCTGGGTCTTGCCGTTACTGGAGGCCCAGAGGCGCGGCGATTACTTGCTCCTTATGGTCTGCTGAAGCCGGGAATGCTGTGGCTGGCACTGTTCTTTCTGGCGCCAGTGTGGTCGTTGCTGCGAATTTCTCTCTCGACAAAAGAGAGTCGCTTCTCAGTTCAATACGATTTCAATTGGGCGTTTCAAAATTACGCCACAGCTTTCCAAGACTTCGGGAAACAGTTCGAACACGCATTCGTGTATGCCGCAATAGCAACTGTTCTTACGATTGCGATTGGCTACCCACTTGCCTACGTGATTGCGTTTCGTGGTGGCAAGTACAAGAACATTTTGCTTGGACTTGTAGTTATTCCGTTTTTCACCAGTTATCTGATTCGCACCATCGCATGGTCAACGATCTTGGCTGACAGAGGTTTCGTGGTTCGTGCCATGAACGCAGTTGGTCTCACCGATGTATTCGAGTGGTTGCACATTATGGATAATGGAAAGCTCTTGAATACACCAGCTGCAGTGATTGGGGGACTGACCTACAACTTTTTGCCATTCATGTTGCTCCCAATTTATGTGAGCCTTGAAAAGATTGACATCAACTTGGTGAACGCGGCAGGTGATCTGTATTCCAGTGCTACACGAGCGTTTCGTAAAGTGGTGTTTCCACTTTCGATACCTGGAGTTTTTGCCGGAACATTGTTGACGTTTATTCCAGCTGCCGGCGACTTTGTGAACGCACAGTTTTTAGGTAATCCGAACACCACCATGATCGGTAACTCGATTCAGGACCAATTCTTGAAGCAGAACAATTATCCGGTTGCATCAGCGATGGCGGCAGTACTCATGGTCAGCATTGCAACTCTGGTGTTGCTGTACACGCGCATCTTTGGAACAGAGGATTTGGCATGATGCGCAAGCGCACCAAGTTCGGGCGCTACGCCTTAAATGCATTTGCTGGCCTTGGTCTGGTGTATTTATTTACTCCAATCTTTTTCATTGTTGCCTTTAGCTTCAATAAGCCAAATGGAAATTTCAACATTGCGTGGCAGTCATTCACGTTTGACAATTGGCTTCATCCGTTTGCTGAAGAATCACTGACACGTGCGCTGTGGAAGAGCATCGAGATCGCAGCAGTCTCTACGCTCATCTCCACCATTTTGGGTTCGCTCATCGCTGTTGCGCTTTCGCGATACAAGTTCCGTGGCAGTGGAGGCATCAACTTGTTCTTGGTGCTCCCGCTTACGACGCCCGAGATCGTGCTTGGTTCGTCGCTTGCAACTTTGTTCCTTGGCCAAAACTTCATTGACTTTGGTATGACGACCATCATCATTGCTCACGTCATGTTTCAGGTCAGTTTTGTGGCGCTCACGGTGCGCGCACGAATTCGTGGCTTTGACTGGACGCTGGAACAAGCCGCACAGGACCTCGGAGCTTCGCCACTGCGCACGTTCATGAAGGTGACGTTCCCGCTGATTTTGCCAGGAATTTTGGCTGCCGGTCTATTGGCTTTTGCGCTTTCGATAGACGACTTCATCATTACGTTCTTTAACTCTGGACCAGTACAGACCTTCCCGCTGCAGATTTATGGCGCTTCCCGTGTACGCATTCCGCCACAAATCAACGTGCTGGCATCGATGATTCTGTTCCTGAGTGTTGCCATATTGATGACAGGAACTATTGCGGGAATGCGCAAGTCTGCTGAAAAGCAGGCCAACGCAAAGAAATTCAAACTGTTGCATCGCAAATAATGACGCGGTCCCACTACGAAGTTCTAGGCGTGTTGCCCTCGGCGTCCCAAGATGAAATTCGTGTGGCGTATCGAATGCGAGCGCGAGAGGTGCACCCCGACACTGCCGCTGGCAAACGAAGCGACGCTTCAATGCAGATGGCACACATCGCTGAGGCGTGGCGCGTTCTGTCGGATACAGCCTTGCGTAGGGCGTATGACGCCGCGCAAAGTCGCGGATACTCACAACCGATTGCAGAACCCAACGAGCAATTCTTTAATGTTCCAGTTCAACGAGCATCGTTTCCATGGCGCATGGTTGGCCTTACCGCAGGAGGCTTAATCGCACTTGTGCTGGTACTGAATGCCCTTTCAGACCCTGCTGTTCCACTTGGTCCAGATGGACTGTTGCAGGCGGGCTCGTGTGTTGTGGTGAATGCGAATCAGCTCGCAGTAGAAGTGGACTGCTCAGAAGAGCACACCGGTGTGGTGAGAGCGTTGGTGGGGTTCGACATGACGTGTCCTACAGATACGCAGCCCATTCGCGATCGTCAAGGAATGGGAATCGCCTGCGTTGTTCCGAGTTAGCACGGCAGAGAACTAGTCTTTAGCCGTGGCCAAGCAGTGTGAGCGTCCTGGTTGTAAAGAGCCGGCAATAGCCGCTTACTTCCTTGACTCAGCCGAGTTGCTGATGACGCTGGAAAACTATGTTCCAGTCGACGGCATGCAAGTGAATGGTCTGTGTCGCAGGCACGCTGATGCATTAGTTGTGCCACGTGGTTGGCGAATTGAAGACAAGCGCGAAAATGTTCCGCGTCTGTTTCCTGTGACGGCTCCATCTGTAAAGCCAAAGGCGAAAGATGCAGCGCTGAAGAAAACGGAACCGAAGAAGAATCGTGCCAAATTGCCTCGCCCGAGTATTTTCGACGAACTGAAGAACGAGAAAAAGGTAGAAGTGGAGTTGGAAGAGACCAAAGCCATTCCGTGGAGTCCGCAATTCGATCACACTGATGATTTAGGTGGAGTGCTTCGCCCGAAAGGTCGTCTGCTTAGTCGGGCCTTCAACTTTGACGACACGAATGCAGATGGGCTCGAGCGCGAACCGTTTGACGAAAACGACATTCCGTAATGTCAATTGACGTTCGTGCGTCGCTTGATGCCGATGTTCCAAGTGAGCGACTTTTTGCAGTGATTCGCGATCTTGGTACGTATCCGCAATGGCTCGACATTGTTCATCTTGCGCAAGGCGCCGATCTTGTTGATGGACTTCAATCTTGGAACGTTGAGCTGCGAGCAAAAATTGGCCCGTTCGCTCGGTCTAAGCGATTGCGAATGGTGCGCACAACAGACGAGAGCCCCAACACGGTGGTGTTTGAGCGTCGTGAAAATGATGGGAAGAAACACGCGCCCTGGGTGCTTCGATCGGTGGTAACTGAAGCAAACGGCACATCCACTTTGGATGTGCATCTCCATTACGGAGGCTCGTTGTTTGACGGTGGAATTGTTGAGCGAGTGCTGGCTGATCAAATTGTGAGTGGCAAAGCCAAACTCAAACAATTCCTCGCCGGTTAGTCAACTTCACTGGCTGACCAGCAGCCAATTGACCACATGCAGCATCAATATCGGTGCCGCGGTTGCGACGCACGGTCACATTGACTCCCAAGTCTTCCAACTGCTGAGCGAAAGCTCGAACTCCTGCTGCACTCGTGCCTTTGGTTGGCCAACCCGGTGTTGGGTTGAGCGGTATCAGGTTGACGTGTGCTGAAGGCGTGAGCTGACCACAGAGCTGAGCCAATTCGCGGGCGTCGCGCGGCTGGTCGTTGATGCCATCGATCATGGCCCACTCAAAACTGATGCGACGATTCTTGTTATCGAGATAGTCGCGGCAAGCCTGCATCAGTTCATTAATGGGGTAGCGCTTGTTGATTGGAACGAGTTCGTCGCGCAACACGTCGCGAGCGGCGTGCAGAGACACCGCAAGGTTCACTGGTAGAGGGCGAGTGGCAAGTTTGCGAATGCCAGGAACAATGCCAACGGTGGAGATGGTGAGGTGTCGAGCCGACAGTCCAATGTCTCCATGAATACGTTCGACCGCTCCCCACACCATTTCTTCATTAGCGAGTGGTTCGCCCATGCCCATGAACACCACGTTGGCTAAGCGTTGCTTGCGCTTTGCGCTTTCGCGTGCTGCGTACACCACTTGTTCGACAATCTCGCCGACAGTGAGATGTCGAGTGAATCCTGCTTGTCCAGTTGCACAAAAACCACACGCCATTGCACAGCCTGCTTGCGTGCTGACACACACCGTTGCTCGTTCTTTGTAGTGCATGAGCACGGTTTCAATTGGGTGGCCGCCGTCTGCGAGCGACCACAGGAACTTGATGGTGTCACCCTTGTCGCTCACACTTGCGGTGGTGAGGTTCAACGAATTCGGGAATCCGTGAGCCAATTCTTCGCGCACGGCGCCAGGCAAAGTAAGAATCTGCGAAGGTTCGGCAAACTGCGTGTACAGACCCTCCCAAACTTGTTTCAAACGGAATGCTGGCTGTCCGCTGAGGAGTCCTGCAATGTCTTCACGTGTTGCATCGTAAAGACTGGTCATGCGTTCAGTTTAGAGGTGCTTTTGTGCCAACTTCTCGTAATCGAGCATGCGAGCACGAAGAACATCAAGACTCGAGGTCCAGAATGCAACATCGGTGACATCAATGCCGAAAGCTTGGCCGAGTTCCTCTGCCGTATCCATTCCCGCACGCGACAACACCGTGTCGTAGTTTTCACGGAAATGATCAGGGTTTGACTGATACTTCGCATATAAGCCCAAGCCGAATAGCAGCCCATAGGTGTAGGGCCAGTTGTAAAAGTGGCTTCCGTAATAGTGAGGCTTGAGCACCCACATATGTGGGTGGCGAGTGCTCTGGTCGAGACCGTCGCCGTATGCATCCGACTGTGCTTGCAACATGATTTCGTTGAACTCACTCACGCCGAGCGTGCGGCGCTGACGACGTGCAAACACTTCTGTCTCAAACAGGAAGCGACTGTGAATATCGACCACTACTTGAGCAGCACCGATGAGGTTGACATCAAGCAATGCGAGCCGCTCATCGCCTTGCATGCGCGAAAGTCCATCTTCAACAACGAGTGTTTCGCAGAAGATGCTTGCTGTTTCGGCGAGCGCCATTGGCAAGCGCTTTTGCAGTGGTGTGCGGTGGGCAAGTTGGGTGTTGTGATACGCGTGTCCAAGTTCGTGTGCGGTGACCTGTGCTGAGTCCACACTGCCACTCCAGTTCAACAACACAAGCGAACGGTCGTCCACGAATGGCATGCAGAACGCGCCACCACTTTTTCCTTCACGAGGTTCGGCATCAAGCCATTGCTCGTCAATCGAGCGATCTACAAGTTGTGCAAGTCGATCGCTGTAACTCGCAAATGCATCTTTAACCAGAGTGATTCCGTCATCCCAAGAAATTGCGCCTGGAGAAATGTGCAGTGGTGCAAAGAGGTTCCACCAGGACAAACCATTGGTGTCGCCATGCAGTTGCGCCTTTACTCGCATCCAGCGACGAAAGTCGGGAAGTGATGCCGAAATGGCTGACTGCATGGCTGTGAACGTTGCGTTGCTCACCGAGTTGGAATACAACGATGCATCTATTGGTGCTTTCCACTGACGACGCTTATTCACCGTGTTTGCTTCACCCTTGATGCTGTTCATTGCTGCGGCGCATGCAACAGCAACTGTTGGCCACGCGCGCATTTCTGCTTCGTATGCGGCTTTGCGAACTTCAAGGTCATTGTCTGTCGCAAGTCCGCGAACTGCTGCGATGGGCATCGCCTTTGTTCCGGTTGGCAGATGTACGTCTACTGATAACTGCGAAGTGAGATCGCTCTGCAAGCGTCCCCATGCCGATGAGCCAGTTGTGCCAAGTTCGGCATACAAACCCTCTTCGGCTTCGCTCATTTGGTGAATAGCGCGGTCTTGTAGGCGAAGTAATGGCCCCAGGTGTTCGCGAGCCTCATCGCTTACCTGCTTCAGTGCATTGGCGTCCAGGCTGGCCACCCAGTCGGCAAGGCGGGCGAGTAAGGGAGAGATGCGTGCATCGAGGTCTTCAATTTCGCTGAGTAGGCCCTGGGCTTGCTCGTGACGTGAATCGGTGCTGACCGTTGCATAGACATATGAAAGTAGGATCTCCTGCTCATCAACTGTCTTGTTGAACGTCTGAATTACGACGTCGGCGGCTGCACCGTCTTGTGTGTTCGGTGTGCGAGGGTCGATGGAACGAATGTTGTGCGTTTCAAACAGTGCTTCAAGGCGAGCCACATTTGAACCAGCACGTTCCATGGAGTCCGTGAATGAACGAGCAGCAAATGACTCATGCACGTCGGCGACTGACCAGCGGGGAAGTGGGGTCTCATTTTCAGCAGTAAAGGACATGCCAAAAAACTAGTTCACATCTCCTACAAACGCACGTTGCTGGTTGGTGATGGTGAAGCCAAGTGACTTGTACAGCTTGACAGCACGCTCGTTATCGGCATCGACGTGCAGCATGCCTGTAGAGATGCCAGCACGTTGTAAGTGGGTGAGACCAGCGATGGTGAGGGCACGTCCAAGTCCTTTGCCGCTAAATCGTGGGTGAACTGCAATCACGTAGATTTCGCCAAGCACGGGAGAAGTATCAAGATGCACTTTCGTCCAGCAAAAGCCAGCAAGTTCGTCTCCCTCGTTGAGCAGCAAAAATCCGTTCGGGTTAAACCATGGCTCTTGTTTGCGTGAATCAAGTGTGGACTGAGTCCAACCGCCTTGTTCTAAGTGATCTGCAAACGCAGCATTGTTTACTGCAAGCCAACGCTCGTCATCGACGCCGCTTCGAAATGGTGTGGTCACAATGTCGGTTGCTTCATGCAGAGGCAGTGCTACCCGCATTTGCAGCGTCGTGCGGCCCTCGTTGAGTCCAATTGATTCAGCAAGCGTCTTGTGAATTTCGTTTGGTTCAAAAACCCACCAATGCACGTGGCCACCACCGGCTTCACGAATCACTTTGATTGCTTCAGACAACAGTTCTGGTCCGATAGATGCCATTTCATAGCGATGATGAGGATGCACGACGAGGTCAAGTGCCCACGAATCATTTCCGCGAGACACTTGGCAATAGGCAACGAGATGATCGTGCCCTGGTTGCCAACCCAATAGTCCTACATAGCCAGGTCGACCGCCTTGACGAAGATCAATCCATAAATGGTCGGAGAGTGGGCGTTGTCCGTCGGCACGTTCGACGGCGAGTAACAACTCGTTAACTTCGGACAAATCATCGGATGGCAGTCGACGTTTGATGTCCAGATGGGCCATAACGCTCAGGCTATCGGTGTGACTCGCTAGTGTTCGGAACCATGGCCGCCAAGAAAGCAACTGCAAAGAAAGCAACTGCAAAGAAAGCAACTGCAAAGAAAGCAACTGCAAAAAAGGTCGCTAAGAAGCCCGCCAAAAAAGCGCCAAAGAAGGTCGTGGATCGTTCGGCTGAAATCTTGAAGCGACTCAAGGTCATTTACCCCGTAGCAATATGTGAGCTCACCCATGAAAACGCTTTTCAATTGCTTGCCGCCACTATTTTGTCTGCGCAGTGCACCGATGCCCGCGTGAACATGGTGACTCCTGCATTGTTTGCAGAGTTTCCAACAGCAGAGAAATTGTCTCAGGCAAACATTCAACGCGTTGAGGAACTCGTTCGATCAACTGGTTTCTATCAAACGAAAGCAAAGAATCTCATCGGCATGGCTTCTGCCGTGATGACTCGTTTTGATGGCGAAGTTCCACGAGAAGTAGAGGATTTGATCACGCTTCCAGGTGTAGGTCGCAAGACTGCAAACGTGTTGCGAAGTGTCGTGTTCGATTTACCTGGATTGGCTGTCGACACGCACGTTGGGCGCCTGTCGCGTCGACTGGGCCTCACGGTCGAAGAAGATCCGGTGAAAGTTGAGTACGAATTAAATGCGCTCTTTCCACCACAAGATTGGGGTGGCTTTAGCCTCAGGCTTATTCTTCATGGACGCCGTGTGTGCGATGCCAAAAAACCAGCATGTCATTCGTGTGAATTCAGCGACATCTGTCCGTCTTCTGAATTGCCACGGGCACAAATGGCTAAATCTGCGGGATCTCGCAGCAAGAAGTAGTGCTGCAAATTTTGCGCCAAATATTCAAATTCGCTAATTTAAGTGCTCCGCCTAGACGTATGTTTAGAGCGAAGGCGATTTCGGGTCCGCCGCCTGAAGTCGCGTGATACGGGCCCCTTCGGGGGCCCTTGTCATATCTCCGATCAGTTCGGAGAGCGTGCCGTCTAGGATTTCTCGGTGCCTCGCGATATTTCCACCAATACAGCAAGTACTCGCGCAGAGCTTGCAGCGCTGGCAAGCACGCTTGAGCAATGCAGAGATCGCATTTCGGCGCTTGCTGAAACCCGTGCAATGGCAGTTCGCGACCCCAACAACGCCGACTCGGGAGACGATCTGCTGACTGCGATTTACGAAGCAGAACGAGGACTCAATAACTCCATTCGATTAGTGCAACGCGCGGCAAAGCAAGGTCGGTTGTAATGCACATCTATCCAAGCCGTGATGAGTTCCAAAAACTCGCAACTGTCAACACCGTGATTCCGGTGTGGACCGAAATGCTGGCAGATGTCGAAACGCCGGTTGCTGCATATATGAAACTGGTGGGCGACAAACCGGGGTTCTTGCTTGAGTCAGTCGATCATGGTGAACGTTGGAGTCGCTATTCATTTGTGGGTCGCGACCCTCTTGCAACGCTGACGCTTCGCAACGGATCCATCTCCATTGACGGCACGCTTCCGCACAGTGTGAATACTGCGGACGGAATGTTGGCAGCAATGGAATCACTGCTCGACGTATACAAGTCACCGTTGTTCCCTGAGCTTCCACCGCTGCAAGGTGGGCTCATGGGGTTCCTAGGTTACGACGTCGTGCGCGAAGTTGAACAGCTACCAAACATTCCTCGCGACGATCGCAATCTGCCTGATGCAGTGATGTGCATGATTGGTTCGCTTGCTGCGTTTGACCACTGGAAGCAGCGCGTGTATCTGTTGGAAAGTGTTCCTGTTTTTGAGTTAAGTGCCGCACAAATCGATTCCGCATACGACGAAGCAATCGTGCGCATTCATGCTGCGGTTGCCGACTTGACTAAACCGCTTTCGTATTTACCGGTTGAACCTCCCACCGAAGATGACAAGAAGCAACAGTTTGTTGCACCTGTAAATGGTTCCGACTACCAACGTTCGGTGGAGTCGGCAAAGGAATACATTCGCGCGGGAGACATATTCCAAGTGGTGTTGTCTCAGCGATTTGATATCGAACTCGATGCCGAGCCTTTCGACATGTATCGCGTGCTTCGCCAAGTGAACCCAAGCCCGTATATGTATTACGTGAAGCACGATGACGTGACCATTGTGGGCAGTTCGCCAGAGCCAATGGTGCAATTGCAGGGTGGGCGAGTAATCAGCCGACCAATCGCTGGAACACGTAAGCGAGGCCGAACCGATGAGCACGATCGCAAACTTGCTGCTGAATTGCGCGAGAACCCAAAGGAAGTTGCTGAGCACGTGATGCTGGTGGACTTGGCGCGTAATGACGTGGGTCGAGTGGCAAAGTTCGGTTCCATGAATGTGGACGAGTTGATGACCCTTGAGCGTTACAGTCACGTGATGCACATGACTTCTCAGGTATCGGGCGATATCCGCGAAGGGCTTGGCCCAATCGATGTGTTGCGGGCAACGCTTCCAGCGGGAACGGTAAGCGGCGCTCCAAAGGTGCGTGCCATGGAAATCATCGATGAACTTGAGCCTGTAAAACGAGGGCCATATGCCGGCGTTGTGGGCTATGTGGACTTCAGCGGCAACCTCGACACGGCAATCGCTATTCGCACCATGTTTATTGGCGCACATGGTGCCTCATTGCAGGCTGGGGCGGGGATCGTTGCAGACAGCATTCCTGAAGAAGAAGACTTGGAATGCTTTAACAAAGCAGCAGCATTGTTTGCAGCTGTACCAGCCGCTCGCCGTATGAGTGCGCAACGCAAAGTTCAGCAGTAACTACATGACTACCGAGACTTTTTGGGTGCCGTTGCAACGCGATGTGATTACTGTGACCGGCACAGACGCACGCACCTACTTGCATTCGCAACTCAGCCAAGACGTCGCGGGTATGCGAGTTGGCGAGACACGCCAATCGCTCTTGCTTCAGCCAACGGGAAAGATCGATGGCATTATTCGAGTGACATGCGTTGAAGGTGAAACTTTTGTTCTCGACACAGATCTCGGTTGTGGTGAAGCCGTGCTTGCTCGCTTGAATCGATTCAAAATTCGCGTCAAGGTTGAACTAACTCTTGGCCGTGAGAGTTGGGTGGCAGTTCGCAATGTGTTGACACCGATACCTGGATCTATTCCCGCATGGCGATGTGACGGTTCGGCAGTAGACCTGCGTAGCGAAAGTGCACTTGCAGAATTGAAGCAAGGTTCACTCGAAGATTATGAGCAGGCGCGCATCATTGCCGCTTGGCCAACCATGAATGTCGATGTCACGGAATCGTCAATACCTGCAGAGACAGGAATTACTGACGTTGCTGTCAGTTTCACAAAAGGTTGTTATCCAGGGCAGGAGTTAGTGGAACGGATGGATTCGCGTGGGTCTATTGCGCCACGACATTTGCGATATGTACAAGTTGGTGAGGGTGCTGTGGTTGGTCAAGAAGTAGAACATGAAGGACGTCAAGGATTGGTCACATCAGTTAGTGGAGCTCATGCGCTTGTAGCATTAAAGCGGTGACCATAATGATCGGAGTTCACGCGATTGCGTTGATCGCCGCAGGAAGCGATAAATCAGATTTCGCCAATATCACGGTTCCAGGTTGGGGTTGGCCAGCGCTCATTGGCATCATCAGCACATTGTTGCTTGTGGATATTTTGGTCGTCCATCGCCGTGCACATGTCATCAAGCTGAAGGAAGCAGCAATTGAGTCCATCGTCTGGATCAGCTTTGGTGTGGCGTTCATGTTTGTGGTGTGGTGGATGTTTAGGGGGCAAGCCGACGGACACAAGGCTGGCATCGAATACATCAGTGGCTATCTCATTGAGAAGAGTTTGAGCATTGACAATGTGTTTGTCTGGGCAATGATTTTTGCCCATTTCCAAGTTCCTCGGCAATATCAACATCGCGTGCTGTTCTGGGGAATCTTTGGAGCGCTTGTGATGCGTCTCATCTTCATCTTCTTGGGCGTTGCCGTTATCGAGCGCTTCAACTACATCTTGATCGGTTTCGGGGCATTCCTCATTTATACGGGTTATGGCGTGCTTCGTCATGGTGATGATGACGTCAACCCTTCAGAAACAAAAACGATGAAGTTGTTTCACAAGTTCGTGCCCACAACTGACGAACTAGACGGCCAGAAGCTCATCACCCGTGTGAATGGCAAACGATTAGCCACTCCGTTGCTTGCAGTGCTGGTGATCATCGAGATTTCCGACCTCATTTTTGCTGTTGACTCTGTACCTGCCGTGTTGGCCGTGAGCCACGAACAATTCATCGTGTTCGGCGCAAATGCGTTCGCCATCATGGGCCTACGTGCGCTGTACTTCCTATTTGCAGACATTAAGGATCGATTCCGTTATCTCAAGCCTGCAATCTCCGTTTTGCTGATGTATGTAGGTGCAAAAATGCTCATTGCGCACTGGTACCACGTGTCAACGGTGATTTCTCTTGGGTTCATTCTGACTGTCATGACAGTGGCGGTAGTGGCTTCTGTAATTCACGACCGCAAGCACTATTCTCCTCAGGGTGGCAATCGCTGACGAAGACATTGAGCGACTCCGGGACACGGTGTCGCTGGTTGATGTTGTTCAGTCCTATTTGCCATTGCGCAGGGTGGGTCGCAACTGGGTTGGGCTGTGCCCATTCCATGCGGAGAAATCTGGTTCGTTCAATGTGCGTGAAGAAACTAAGCGCTATCGCTGTTTTGGGTGCGGTGCAGCTGGAGACGTGTTCAAGTTTGTTCAGGAGATAGAGCATCTCGATTTCGTAGGAGCAATTGAGCACCTTGCGAATAAGGCAGGCATACAACTGAATTACACCACAGGTGGTCAGAGTAAGGACCGCCAGCGGCGCAAGCAGCTTGTTGAAGTAATGAATAAAGCAGTCGAGTGGTATCACGACCGTTTGCTGAATGCCCCAGATGCACGTGCAGCGCGCGACTACTTGCGCGAGCGTGGCTTGTCGGGCGATGTTGCGCGCCAATTCAAAATCGGCTGGGCTCCCGATGACTGGGATGCCATGAGCAAAGACATTGGTGTGCCAATTGATTTGTTGCAGGAAGTCGGACTCGCATTTATTAACAAGCGTGGTCGCCCTCAGGACTCATTCCGCGCTCGTGTGCTGTTTCCAATTTTCACCGACGCTGGTGACGCTGTCGCCTTTGGTGGACGTATTCTGCCTGGAAGTACCGATCCGGCGAAATATAAGAACTCTTCAGAGACCACCATCTACGCAAAGTCAAAAACGTTGTACGGGTTGAATTGGGCGAAGCAAGACATCGTTACCGCCGATGAAGTAATCGTGTGCGAGGGCTACACCGACGTCATTGGCTTTCATCGGTCGGGAATTACCCGTGCGGTGGCAACGTGTGGCACTGCACTTACCGAAGAACACGTACGTTTGCTGAAACGATTTGCCAACAAAGTTGTGCTTGCGTTCGATGCCGATAATGCGGGTCAAGGTGCTGCCGAGCGGTTCTACGAATGGGAGAGTCGCTACAAGGTGCAGGTGAGCGTTGCCAAATTTCCAGATGGCAAAGATCCTGGCGATCTGGCGTCGAGTGACCCTGAAGCATTGGCAACCGCAATTAAGAATGCGCAACCGTTTCTTGGTTTCCGCTTGCAACGCGTTCTGAATGCAGGATCAATTGCAACCCCTGAAGCTCGGTCGCGAACAGCGGAACAGGCGATGGCGGTAATCAACGAGCATCCCGATATGAACGTGCGCAAGATTTATGCAGGTGAAGTGGCAAGCCACGTGGGCATTGCCGCAGCCGATTTGGTGAAGGTCGCAGAACGTGGCTCACGTCGGCCAGAGGTTCGCGCTGCAGTTCCGTCGCAATCTGGTCACAAGCGTGAAAGCGCCGAGTTTGTTGTGTTGGCACTCATGATTCAGGACTGGAATGCCATTGCATCGTGGATGAATGAGGCTTTGTTTGCTGACGATGTATACCGCAGGGCGTTTCTGGCACTGATTGCCACAGAGGGAGAACTGACCGCGGCCCTTGAAGCCGCAGACCCTGAGGCTCGTGAAGCGTTAGAGCGGGCTGCTGTTGCTGACGTAGAGTCTCAACCAGATGCTGAAGCATTCAATCTCATTTCCGCAGCAGTGCGACGTGAACTTTCGTTGCGCGTTAAGAACGTTGACCCAGATCAAATCAGGGTTGACCGCGATGCTCGAATGCTGTTGGAGCAAATGGAAAACCCCGCAACGTCGCACGACGCTGCTGAACAACTCTTGGGTTGGCTAAACATGCGCATGGGTGATCACGCATGAGAAGTTCAATCTCAAACGATTCAGGCCCAGATGCTGTTCGTATGTATCTCAATGAAATTGGGCAAGTGGATTTGCTTAACGCAGAAGACGAACGCCGTCTTGGCAAACTGATTAAAGATGGAATCGCAGCTCAGGTTGCACTTGATGCTAGTGAAGGAAAACTTGGTTTACGCGAACGTCGCGCTTTGCAGCGTGAGATCAAGGAAGGTGAGAAGGCAAAAGAGCACATGGTGCGCGCCAACCTTCGCCTTGTTGTTTCCATCGCTCGCCGTTACGACCGCAAAGAATTGCAGCTCGCAGACTTGATCCAAGAAGGAAACATCGGCTTGATGCACGCTGCAGACAAGTACGACTTTGAAAAAGGGTTCAAATTTTCGACATATGCAACGTGGTGGATTCGCCAGGCAATGACCCGCGCGATGGCCGACCAAGGTCGCAATATTCGTATTCCTGGTCACATGATGGAAATCGTCAATCGTGTGCATCGCGTGGAGCGCGAGTTGGCTACCGAACTCGAACGTGACCCACTGCCAGAAGAAGTTGCAGTTCGCTGTGGACTCACGGTTGACAAGTTGCTTGAGGTGATGCAAATTGCTCTCACGACAACAAGTCTCGATGCTCCGGTGGGAAGCGATACCGATGATTTAACCGTTGGCGACACGATTGCCAGTCAAAATGAGAACAACGATCCGCAGGAAGTCACGGAAAAGGCATTGCTCAGCGAAGCGGTAGAGCGCACCTTGAGCGACTTGCCGCCGCGCGATCAAGAGATTGTTGCCATGCGATTCGGTATTGGCAAATACGTTGGCCAGGTGCACACGCTGGAAGAAGTTGCCAAGATTCAGAAGGTGACACGCGAGCGTGTTCGCCAAATTGAGCAGAAAACCCTTGCACGACTGCGCCACCCACACAACAGCGCCAACCTGCGCGCATTTATGGATGACAACTAGCCTGTAGGCATGAGTAACGCTCCAGGTACCGCGCGGCGCAAAGCCTCGGACTGGAAAGTGGTCACGGTGACCAAGGATGGTCGGGGTAGCAGCAAACCCGACTTCATCGTCACCGAAGAGCCAATGGAGATTCGGGCAGAAGGTCCGGGCCAAGAGCCAGAACAAATTTCGGTAACCATGCGCACTCCCGGGAACGATTTCGAGCTTGCTGTGGGTTTTCTATTCACCGAGGGAATGGTGCAGCAGCCAGACGATGTGCGCACCGTGAAGTATTGCGAATTGGTTGAGGGTGAAGAGCAGAAGTACAACATCGTTACCGTGGCGCTGTCGCGAGGGTTTGACATGGCGTTGGCTCGACGAGCAATGGTGACATCGTCAAGTTGTGGCATATGCGGAACCGAATCCATCGATCAACTGTTGCAAGCAACCACGCCAGTAGATCGTGAAAGTGGTCCAGTGATTACGGCAGAAACGCTGATGCGCATTTCCGATTCGGTACGCAAGTCTCAGCCAACGTTTGACCGCACAGGTGGCTTGCATGCCGCCGCGCTATTTGATGCCAACGGAAACATTTCACTTGTTCGTGAAGACATTGGCCGTCATAATGCGGTGGACAAAGTTATTGGCGCAAGCGTCATGGCAAAGACGGTTCCGCTCACCAAGCATGGATTGTTTTGCAGTGGTCGCTTGTCGTTCGAGATTATTCAAAAAGCAGTAATGGCTCGAATTGCTTTCATTGCTGCAGTTGGTGCGCCATCAAGTTTGGCAGTTGAAACTGCAGATGCTTTGGGGATAACACTCGTTGGGTTTTTGCGCGATGGCAAAGCCAACGTGTACACCCACGAACACCGAATTCAGATGTAGTTAGCTAAACGTTGCTTGCGCACTTGCAGTCTTGCGCAACACATCTTCATTCAACGTGAATCCAAGGCCTGGTGCATCGGACAGGTGAATCCAACCCTCGCCGTCGGCTTCGATGGTCTCGGTCATGATGTAGTCACGACGGGCTGTTGACCACTCTGGTGGATCAAATGGGAATTCAATAAATGGAGCACCGACAGTGCCGGCAGTGAGGTGCAGGTTGGCCATGACACCAATTCCGTTGCCCCACGTGTGCGGGGTGAAGATCTTTCCTGCAGCAGCAACTTCTTTTGCAAACTTGGCCAGACCAGTGATGCCTTGTGTACACACGGCATCTGGCTGAAATACATCGAAACAACCACGCTGCAGTAGCTCACGGAATTCGTACGGCTCGCGAGTAAGTTCGCCACCGGCAATGCGAATCTTTACGCGCTTGCGGAGCTCGGCCATTCCTTCGTAGTCACCGCGGTGCAATGGCTCTTCCATCCAGTACACACCGTGACTTTCGAGCACCAGTGCAACAGCAGTGGCGTGATCAACGTTCCATGGCTTTGCCGTATCCCACGGCATGCGCCAACCTTGATTGCAGTCGACCATCAATTCAATGCTGTCGCCCATGTCCTCGCGGATTGCCTTGATGATGGCAAGGTCGTCTTCAAGGTTCGGACGTCCGAAGCGAATCTTTAGAGCAGGGAAGCCGAGCTCGCGGGCTTGGCGAGCAACCTTGACCATGTCGGGAAGGCTGCGGTGAACGCCAGAGGACGCATAGGCACGGATTTTGTTGCTAAATCCGCCAATCATGCTCCACACAGGTTCGTTCTTGATCTTTCCGATCAAGTCCCATAACGCCAAATCGAGTGGCCACGGCCTGCCCGCATGAAACTCAATGTTCGACAGCACTGCTGCATGGCGCTCTATGTTCAGTGGGTCTTCCCCAATGAAGTAACGCTGGTAGTCAGAAAAGCCATACATGGAGTCGCCCGACCCAATACCGCAGTTGCCCGCATCGTCAAATACTCGAACGATGGTGGCAGGGAATTGGGTGCGTGGGCGAGTGTCCCACGAAGCAGGAAACGGTGGATCAAGCGGCAACTGGTGATGCGTGATCTCGATTCGAGTAATCGTGGACATGGTGTGCTCCTGAACTAGGCGCGCATGCGCGAGCCGCTTGGATCCAAGACAGGCTCGAGTTGCAACGTTGCCGGGCGAAGTTTGCCAATGATTTCAATTTCGAAACCAGTGGTTCCTTCTGCCGCAAGTTCGGTTGGGATGTAACCAAGTGCAAGCGACACGCCGGAGTAGTGGGCATAACCACCAGAGGTGATCCAACCAACAACATTGCCGTTGTGCCAAACCGGTTCGTCACCGATGACGTCTGCTGGACGATCAGGGTCTACATCAACCGTGAACATCACGAGCTTGCGCTTAGGTCCACCGTTCTTCATTTCGGCTTCAACTGCTGCACGACCGATGAATTCGTGATCGAACTTCATCGCACGCTCCATGCCAGCTTCGAGTGGTGTGTAAATCGGGCGGTACTCGCGGTACCACGTGCCGAAGTTCTTCTCGAGACGCATGGTGATGAGTGCGCGGAATCCGAACAAACGCATGTCGTATTCCTTGCCTGCTTCCATGATGAGGTCGAACAGGTAGCGCTGGTATTCAGGCGCAATCCACATTTCGTATCCCAAGTCACCGGTGTAGGTCATACGTGACAACCAAATTGGAGCCATGCCGATGTTCACCTTGCGGAATGCCATGAACGGGAAGTCCTTGGTTGCAAGTGATGTGTCGGTCAGTTTCTGCAAGAGGTCACGTGAACGTGGGCCTGCAACAGTGAGACCAACCATTGACAACGACAAGTTTTCGAAACGAATTGCGCTGTCCTTTGGCAGGTGTGCAATGAACCAACGTGGGTGATGCACTTCTGCTGCTTGCGAACCGAACAAGAAGAATTCTTCTTCGCCAATTCGTGACACCGAGAATTCGCCAACGATCTTGCCTTCTGGGTTGAGCATCGCGGTAAGAACGGTGCGTCCAATCTTTGGCAATGCGTTGGTGAACAAGCTGGTGAGCCATGCTGCTGAGCCAGCGCCGCTTACCTTGTACTTCGCAAAGTTTGATGCTTCGGAGAAGCCAACGCGTTCGCGAACGGCCTTCGACTCTTCGGCAACGTTGTTAAACGCGTTCGAACGATAGAAGGTGACGTCTTCTTTTGGTTCTTTGCCCTTGTCCTGGAACCACAATGGGTGCTCAAGGCCAAAGCCCGCGCCCATCACTGCGTTGTGCTCGATCAAGCGGTCATAGATAGGAGTGGTGAGTAACGGACGTGCTGCTGGAAGCTCTTCGTTCGGGAAGGTGATGCGGAATCGACGTGAATAGTTTTCGCGCACCTTGCTGTTGGTGTACGCAAGCGTTGCGAAATCGCCGTAACGAGCAACGTCCATACCCCAAATATCTGCGCCCGGATCGCCGTGCACCATCCAGTTAGCAAGTGACAATCCAACGCCGCCGCCTTGTGACAAGCCGGCCATAACTGCACATGCCGACCACATTCCTGGCATGCCCTTAATTGGGCCTACAAGTGGGTTGCCGTCTGGGCTGAAGGTGAATGGACCGTTGACGAACTTCTTGATTCCTGCGCGACCAACGGCAGGGAAGTGAGCGAATCCACGCTCGAGTTCTGGAGCAATGCGCTCGAGGTCGTGTGGCAACAACTGGAACACGAAGTCCCAAGGAGTGTCTTTTGCAGCCCACGGACGGTTGTCTTGTTCGTAGGTTCCAAGCAAGATGCTTTGACCTTCTTGACGGGCATAAATTTCGCCTGCGAAGTCAATCATGTGTGGCAGTTCTTTGCCGTGTGTCTTGTTGTAGTCAATGACTTCGTCCATTGGTTCAGTCATGAGGTAATGGTGTTCCATTGCCAACACTGGCAATTCGAGTCCAACCATGCGACCAACTTCGCGCGCCCACAAACCACCAGCGTTCACCACGTGTTCGGTGTGGATTTCGCCCTTGTCGGTGTACACCGTCCACGTGCCGTCTTGGCGTGGCTTGATGTCGTTCACCATGGTGTTGGTGTACACCTCTGCTCCACGGTTACGTGCGCAAATTGCGTATGCGTGAGTAACGCCGTAGGGGTCAACTGAACCTTCGTCCTCGTCGTACAACGCACCAACGAAGTACTTCTCTTCAAGAAGCGGGTTCAGTTCTTTTGCTTCTTTCATCGAAAGCATTTCCATCTTCATACCCAAGTAGCGACCGCGTGCCATTGCCATCTTCAACCAGTCGAGGCGCTCTGGCGTGTCGGCAAGTTGCAGACCACCTGGCAAGTGAATGCCGCAGTTCTGACCAGACTCGGCTTCAATTTCCTTGTACAAGTTGACGGTGTACTGCTGCAAGCGTGCAACGTTTGGATCACCGTTCAACGTGTGCATACCACCGGCTGCGTGCCAGGTGGAACCTGCAGTGAGTTCTTTGCGCTCTACGAGCACAACATCGGACCAACCTGCTTTGGTGAGGTGGTAGAGCACAGATGCTCCAACAACTCCACCGCCTACAACTACTACGCGTGCTGATGATTTCATAAGTGATGTCCTTCCGTATTAAACGTAAATCTGTTAATTAAAAATCGGTTGCTACGCCGCCCTCGGCGACGCGACGTTGCTTGAACTCCAACAGTTCTTGTTGAATTGCTGGGTCCAGTTCTGGAGCAACAAACTCATCGAGGTAAGCCTGCGCAAGCTGCTTGGCCTTTTGGTCGGCTGTTGGCTTGCCGGCTTCTTCCCACGACTCATAGTTGCGCCAATCCGAAATCAATGGCTTGTAGAACGCATCGCGGAAACGGTCCTGTGTGTGTTGCGTGCCAAAGAAGTGTCCAGCTGGGCCAACTTCTTGAATCGCTTCAAATGCAAGTGTGCTTTCGTCAACAACGATTGGCTCCAAGTAGTCGGCAACCATTGCGAGCAAGTCGGCATCGAGCACAAACTTCTCGAGTGAAGCGTGTAGTCCGCCTTCCATCCAGCCTGCGCCGTGCATCAAGAAGTTCACGCCACCTTGAATAGCGCCCCATAGTGAGAAGACGCTTTCGTATGCGGCCTGCGCGTCGAGCGCGTTTGCTGCGCACACGTTGCTGGAGCGGAACGGAACTTTGTAACGACGTGCGAGTTGTCCGCCAGCCATTGCGGTGCGCATGTACTCAGGAGTGCCAAATGCAGGTGCACCCGATTGCATGTCAACGTTTGACGTGAACCCGCCGTACATCACTGGCGAACCAGGGCGAACGAGTTGTGTGAACACCATTCCTGCGAGTGCCTCAGCATTTTGCAGCGACAATGCACCAGCAAGCGTGATCGGTGCCATTGCACCAGCAAGTGTGAATGGCGTGATGACGATGATCTGGTTGCGTGCCGAGTACTCCATGATGCCTTGCAGCATCGGAATGTCGAGGCGCAACGGAGACGAAGAGTTGATGATGGTGAATACCGATGGCTCTTTGTCGAGCGTTGCATCGTCGATTCCGCGCACAATGCGCGACATTTCCAATACATCTTGGTTGCGCTGACGACCGAGGCTGTAGCAGTGAATCGGCTTGTCGGTCATGGTCAGCATGTCGTAGGTGCATTCCAAGTGACGAATGGAGGAGTGCAAGTCAACAGGCTCAACCGGATAGCCGGCGGTGAAGTGAACGATGTTGAAACTTTGTGTCAGCTTCAGAAGGTCTTGGAAGTTTTGACGGTTGCCTGCGTGACGCGTTCCGTCGAGTTCCATAAAGTTTGGCGGGCTTGCAACTGAACCGAATGCCATCCAGTCGCCACCAATGTTGAGCGTGTGATTCGGGTTGCGTGAGTGCAACTTGAATTCGCTCGGGCAGGTTTTGATGGTCTCAACGACAAATTCTGGGTCGAAGCGAACTCGGTTTTCAGTAATTTTTGCTCCGCCAGATTTGGCGATGAGTTCGAGTGCTTCAGGAAGCAAAAAGTCGATGCCAATATCGGAGAGCACGCGAAGCGATGCGTGGTGGATTGCTTCAACCTCGTCATCGCTGATGACTTTGGTTGGGGCATATTTCATCCGTGGCTGGCGAAATGCCTTCTGTTCAGGAAGACGAGAGCGCGGACCTGCGGCTTGACGATCACGTCCGCGACGACGCGGCCCACCAGTTTCGACTTCAGTCACGATGTCCCTCAATTTGGTTACTGGGCCCGAAAGTTCGGACCACACAAGGAGCAAACACTACAACCAATGCTTGAGATTTGCCATATTGCATAAGGCATTAAGGCAATTGTGAAAGAGTTTTACCCGCGGCGGCGGCGAATCTCCTCAGAGATGGCAGGAACGATCTTGTGCAGGTCGCCAATGACGGCATAGCCAGCCTTGGTCACGATGTTGGCTTCCTTGTCGGTGTTGATGGCAAGGATGTTCTTTGACGCCATTGCGCCAACCCAGTGCTGAATTGCTCCCGAAATACCGCAGGCAATGTAAATGTCTGGAGCAATGCGGGTTCCCGTTTGGCCAACCTGGTCGGTGTGATTTCGCCAACCGTTATTCGTGACTGCGCGCGAGCAGCCGACGATTCCGCCAAGAAGTCCGGCAAGTTCTTCCAGGGGAGCGAAAGCTTCCGCTGATCCAACGCCTCGACCACCGCTGACCACAACAGGTGCAGTGGCAAGCGTTACGCCTGCAACGCGTTCGACGCGATCTTGAACAAAAGAGTGCATGACTGAATCGTTTAGTTCAACTTCGTGCACCGTGTTCGTTGCTGTTGTTGGAGATTCAACTGCTTCAACTGTGTGATTGGCCAGTGTGACCAGCTTGATTGATGCATCAACTTCGGCTTGTTCAAGCAGCGATCCACCCCAACGTGCGCGAACCACCTTCAATGGCTGAGCACCGGTAAACGATGAATCAAATTCGGTGCAGTTCATTGATGCAGGGAGATCGAGTCGTGCTGCAACTTGAGCAACAATTTCGTGTCCGCGCTCAGTTCCGGTACCGATCACCACTTGTGGCGAAATTTTCTTTACAACTTGTGCAACTGCTTCGCCCCATGCTTCTGGACCGAAGTCGGTTAGCGCTGCGTGGTGTGCTTGGTGCACGGCAGTCACTCCGTATTGAGCAGCAACTGAAGAAAGTGCGTCAGCGTTTACACCTACGGTTACTGCTTCAAGCGAAGTGCCCATTTGTGTTGCAAGATTGCGTGCGGCGGTTAACACTCCAAGTGAAGCCGTAGCAATGGTTCCGCGATCATGTTCAATTACGGCAAGAACGCTCATTTGAACACTCCTAATTCTTCAAGCAAGTCCACAACTGCAGATGCTGCTTCTGGACCAGTTCCCAAAATTTGCGTATTGCTCACACGTTCCGGTGGTCGTTGTAACTCAATCATCTTTAATCCGCCAACTGAACCGGTTGACTCTGTGCGAGTGACGTCAACTTTCTTTGACGCCAAGCGACCCTTCATGGTCGGGTAGCGGGGAAGGTTGATTCCTTCCTTCACGCCAACAGCCGAAGGCATTGGCAACATGTAGATCTCTTGACCTGCATCGCTTTCGCGGCGCACTTTGGCAAAGCTGCCTTCAATGTCGAGGCCCTTGGCTCCGTTCACCATTGGGCGACCAAGCTTGAGTGCAACGCGGATACCAACTTGGTAACCACATGAGTCTGCAGATTCGTTTCCGAACAGCACCAAGTCGAACTTGCCGTTTGCGTTTTCAAGATCGGTAATCACTGAAGCAATTGCTTGCGCCGTGCGCTGTGGGTCCCAGTCCGATTCGGTGATGGGAACCAGTACTGCTTTTGCTGCACCAACACTGACTGCTGTGCGCAGTTGTTCTTCGGCTTCGGCTGGACCAAGAGTAAGCACGGTGACTTCGCCACCATGCTTCTCAATGAGTTGCACTGCTTGTTCCACGGCGCACTCTTCGTGCGGACTTACCGTAAATCCAAGAAAGGCAGTGTCTACTGCTTGGCCATCTTCAGTGATGTTGATGCGTGCACCAGGGGCTGGCACGCGCTTCACGCAAACGAGAATGTTCATGACGAGTTACTTAGCTCTTCATGCGAGCGTCGGTTGGGTCGAACAGTGCTTGGCTGCCAACTCGTGCGACTTTCACAGGGAACAATTCGTTCATGTACATCACGCGCAGTTCGTTGCCTTCAACAGCATGTTCTGGTGTGAGGTAGGCGAGCAACAAGTACTTGCCAAGTGATGGTCCCATACCTGCAGTAGTGACGCGCGATACGCGACCCTTAGCGTCAACGATTCGCTCGCCAGTCTTGGTGAGGATTGGTTCGTTGCCACCAGTTGGGTAACGCTTGATACCTGACTTTGAGGTGTGGTCAAGAATTTCCAGTGTGCACATAATTGCCGCTGGCTTTTCTTCACGTGCCTTCATGTATTCGGCCTTACCAATGAAGTCTGCTGACTTCACCTTTGGACGTGCCAAGCCTGCTTCAACTGGTGTGTATTCGCTTTCGAGTTCTGCACCCATGAGGCGGTAGCCCTTTTCGATGCGACCGGTTACTGCGTACACGCCCATTCCAACAGGAATGATGTCGAATTCTTTTCCGGCTTCTGCAATGGTGTCCCACATGCGCAGACCGTGCTCCATGCGCGTGTACACCTCCCAACCATTTTCTCCCACATATGAAATGCGGAACATGGTTGCAGGAACGCCGTCAATCAATACGTCGCGCACTGATCCGTATGGGAAGTTTGCTTGCGACACGTCGAATGGAATCAACTTGCCTTCGGCATCAATGGTTTGTGTTGCCTTTGCCATGGTCTTTTCGGCGTTTGGTCCCCACACACCAATGGTGCAGAGTGCTTGGCTCATGTCGGTGAAGGTCACCGAGCCATCTGTTGGCATGTACTTCTTGAACCAGTACTTGTCGCGTCCACCGTCAAATGCGCCGGTGATTACACGGAAGTGCTCCTGGCCAAGTCGCATAATGGTGAGGTCACCACGGAATCCGCCACCTGGGGTGAGCAGTGGCGTGTAGACCGAACGGCCAACTGGCACGTCAACGTTGTTTACGCAAACGTATTGCAAGAAGTTGACAACGCCAGGGCCTTCAAAGTCGAATTCGTTGAACGCGGTGAGGTCCACCATGCCAACTGATTCGCGCATTTGCATGTGCTCTGCGTTGGTGATTGGTGACCACCAGCGTGCATCCCATTCGTGTTCGCGTGGTGCGCACACTTCTGGGAACTTGTCGACGAGCTTGGCGTTCGATGCGAACCACTGTGGACGCTCCCAACCGCGGGCATCGAAGAATGTTGCGCCGAGTGCTTCTTCACGTGGGTAGAACGGGCTGCGGCGCATGTTGCGCTGCGATGCCCACTGCTCACGAGGGTGCACAATGCCGTACGTCTTGTTGAAGTGCTCATCGCAACGTGCATAAATGTGGTGCTCGGTCTTCTCGTGTGGGTAGAAGCGGCTGATGTCTGATGAGTGTGGGTCGCACAAATGTGGGTATCCGTAGGTCATCCATTCGGCTACGAGTTGCGCAATTCCTGGACCTTCCTTAATCCACACTGCAGCAGCCGACCACAAGTTCTTCACTTCAACGGTCTCGCCAAGAACTGGCATCGCGTCTGGTGTGAGTGAGAGCAAACCGTTGATGGCGTACTTAATTTCGGCGTCGCCGAGCATTTCCATCAATTCAATTGCTTGTTCCATCTGTGGATCGAAGTCGTCCATGGTGAGTGGCAATTCGGTAGGCGAGAGTGCCGATGCTTCGTTTGATGGAATGTCATCTGGGTGCATGAAGATCGCACGGTGCGCGTACGAACCGACTTCCATCGAGCCAGTTGATTGACGCTCGTAGCAGAAGGTGTCCATGTCGCGAACGATTGGGAATGCAACTTCAGCATTGGTCTTTTGCAATACGTCGATTGGTCCAACGTCTGCCATCTGGTGAACGGCTGGAGTAAGTGGAATGTTTGCACCTGCCATTTTGGCAATGCGTGGGCTCCACACGCCGCAAGCAACAACGACGTATTCGGCTTCAATGCGACCCTTGTTGGTTACGACTGCAGTGATCTGACCATTCTTGGTTTCAAGGTCGAGTACTTCGGTGTTTGCAAACACTTGCAAGTGGCCGGCCTTCACTGCACTTTCGCGCATCAAGGTTCCGGTTTGCAGTGAGTCAACAACCGACACGCTTGGTGTGTAGACGGCTGGTGTGAGCAACTTGGAGTCGATGCCCCATGCCTTTGCCGACGTCATGCGGCGGTTGAATTCCTCCATGCGCTCTGGTGTACGAGCAACTTCAATACCACCAGAGGTGTTGTTCATGCCGTGCTCGATGTACTGCTGCTGTGAAGCAAGAGTGAGCAACGCCATCTCTTTGTTGTGGTCGGTAGGGAAGATGAAGTTCGATGCGTGACCAGTAGAACCACCCGGGTTTGGCAATGGACCCTTGTCAATGAGCACCATGTCGGTCCAACCGAGCTTGCTCAGGTGACCGACGAGGCAGTTACCCACGATTCCGGCACCGATAACGACACACTTTGCGCGACTTGGAAATTCACTCACGAGATACCCCCAAAAAGAGGACCGCACCCCCGTTGGGCGAGGCCACAATTGAATTTTGGTAGTATATCAGCGCAATATCATCACGTAAAAATCGGGATATGATGTCGCGCGTGAGTACTTCGCTGAGCGAGCAGGCCTATTTCGAGATCCGGAACAAGATCGTCCGCCTCGAACTGGCCCCCGGCGACGTTATTAAAGAGGAGAACCTGCAGGCCCAGCTGGGCATCGGCCGCACCCCAATTCGCGAGGCCCTCCAGCGCTTGGCACGGGACCAGTTCGTCACGGTCATCCCTCGACGCGGCATGTTGGTGTCGGGAATTGATGTGATGGAACTGAGCATGTTGTACGAGACCCGCGCATTGCTCGAGCCTTACGCTATGCGACTTGCTGCAAAGCGCGGAAGGCAAGACCATTGGGATGAAATGGCGCGCGTGCTTGCACGGGCCGAAGAGCCAGGCGCCACCAAC
Source organism: Actinomycetota bacterium (assembly GCA_046051205.1). Taxonomy (GTDB): domain Bacteria; phylum Actinomycetota; class Acidimicrobiia; order Acidimicrobiales; family Ilumatobacteraceae; genus UBA3006. The sequence goes on along the minus strand of JBJOOQ010000008.1, from coordinate 7,162 downwards.
GACGACCTCATGAAGATTGACCGCCGTTGTCACGAAATTGTGTGGGATGCAGCAGGCAATCGTTTTCTTACCGCAACACTCGACATGATGTACGCGCAAAGCGATCGCTTGTGGCATTTGTACATTGCAGACGTTGCCGACATGAAACACGCTGTGCAAGAGCACGGTGAAATGTTTGAGCGACTTGCAGCTGGTGATGGCGACGCTGCGGCAGAGTTATGCGAGAAGCACGTGCGCGGTTTTGATGATGAAATGAATCAAGCAGTGCGCAAGCGACTTGGTTCGCCGCTGCCAAAATAACTAATCAAATTTTCCGAGCACTTGCGCTGGGTCAGTGCTCGACGTGTCTGGCCAATTTGAATACCAAATGTCGGCAGCAGATGTACCGACATGAAGTGGCACTCGGTCAAACTCTGCAAGTGGCTCAATAAGTGGCTGCACGACAACATCCCAACGAGGTTTTGAAAAGTAAGGAAACGATTGGCGTGGTTTTCCTGACTTGTTGAACACTCGGTGTGGGGTAGACAGCAGTCGGCCGCCGCTCCACAACTCCAACATGTCACCTACGTTGAGCACCATGCCGTCTTCTGGGCATTGAGCATTAATCCATTTATCGTTTCGCTTGCGCACTTCTAGTCCGCCAATTGGATCATGAGCGAGCAACGTGAGCAGATTGAAATCTTTGTGTGGGTGAATTCCCCAGGTGTCTGCTTGTGGTTCGACAGGAGGGTAGTTGAGCAAGGTCATGTTGGTAAGTGGCATGGTCATGCACGACAACAGGATGTTCGGGTCGACACCGAGTTGTTCACACAGAGCGATGATCAATGTTTCACTCACTGCGTCGAGCGCGTGCCAGTAATTCATGATTGGTGTCCGCACGTCAGTATCGATTGCCGGCCAAATGTTTGGACCATACAAATCACATTGTTGACGAATGGGATCGTTCGCATCTGTTTCAAAATGCAGCTTCCACGCTTCGTATTGGTCGGCTTTTCCTTTTCCGGAATTCGGTGTGAAATACCCAAGCGGCACAAAGCCGCGATAGTTGCCCTTGACCACCATGTTGCGTTGCAACGTTTCTCGCGGAGCATCAAAAACTTTTTTCACTGCTGCACGCATCTCCGCCGTGATTTCAGGATCTACGCCATGCCCAACCACAATCGCAAAGCCAATTTCGGAGAGCGCAGCAAAGAGTTCGCTGGAAGCCTTGTTGTAGTTGGGGTCTGCCGTGCCAACGCGCAGTGGCGCAATGTCAATGATGGGCAAACTCTCAGACATGGACCAAACCTATATCAGTCCGCAAATCCATACGGAGTCAGTCATATATCAGGCGCTCTCTCTCCTATATAGTGGTGCGACCAAATCGCCACGCAGTGGCCATTGAACGGGGAGTCTCCAATATGTCGTTTCCATCAGATCTCGAAATTGCGCGCCAGGGTAAGCCACTGCCGTTGAAAGACATCGCCGCCCAGATGGGGATTGGCGAGCATTTGCTAGAGCCTTACGGCAAGAGTCTTGCAAAGATCAGTCTTGACGCGATCGACGAATTGAAGTCACGTCCGAAGGCAAAGTATGTCGTCGTTACCGCAATCACCCCAACACCACTCGGCGAAGGAAAGACCACAACAACGGTTGGCCTCGGACAGGCGTTCAAGCACATCGGTAAGAACGCAATCATCAGTCTTCGTCAGCCGTCAATGGGACCAACCTTTGGTATCAAGGGCGGCGCTGCAGGCGGTGGCTACAGCCAGGTCATTCCAATGGAATTGCTCAACTTGCACCTCACCGGCGACTTCCACGCGGTAACCGCAGCACACAACCTCTTGTCGGCAATGGTGGACAACCATTTACATCAGGGCAACGAACTTGACCTCGACATGGACAACATCACATGGCGTCGAGTGATTGACGTGAACGATCGTTCATTGCGCAACATCATCGTTGGTCTTGGAACCAAGGAAGACGGCGTTGTTCGTCAAACCGGATTCGACATCACTGCAGCATCAGAAGTGATGGCAATTCTTGCGTTGTCAACATCGCTTGAAGACATGCGTAACCGTTTCGCACGCATCGTTGTTGGTTATAACTCCAAGGGTCTGCCAGTAACAGCAGAGCAACTTAGTGGCGCTGGCTCGATGGCCGTCATCATGCGCGATGCCATTAAGCCAAACCTCTTGCAGACACTCGAGAACACTCCAGTAATCGTGCACGCAGGTCCGTTCGGAAACATTGCGCACGGTAACTCATCCATCATCGGTGACATGATTGGCATTCACTGCGGTGACTACCTCATCACCGAAGCAGGATTCGGCGCCGACATGGGTGCTGAGCGCTTCTTCAACATTAAGTGCCGTTACTCGGGCATGACCCCAGACGCAGCAGTGTTGGTAACAACAGTGCGCGCCTTGAAGGCTCACTCCGGTAAGTACAAAATCGTTGCAGGAAAAGCATTGCCTCCAGACTTGCTCGCAGAAAACCCAGCAGACGTTGAGTCGGGTGGCGAGAACTTGCGCGCACAAATCGAAAACGTAAAGGCGCACGGAGTAGTTCCAGTTGTTGCCATTAACTCATTCCCAACTGACCATGCGTCAGAGCATGAAGCAATTCGCAAGATTGCCTTGTCCGCAGGAGCTCGTGTTGCATTGTGCACACACTTCGCAGACGGTGGCGCTGGTGCAGTTGAGTTGGCAAAGGCTGTTGAAGAAGCATGCAATGAGAAGAACAACTTCCACATGCTCTACAAGGACGAGGCTTCACTCAAGGAAAAGATCGAAACTGTTGCAAAGACCATTTATGGCGCTGCAAACGTTACGTATTCGGCACTTGCAACCAAGCAGTTGAAGAACTACACCGACAACGGCTTTGGTCATTTGCCAGTGTGTATTGCCAAGACTCACTTGTCCATCTCGGGCGATGCTTCATTGAAGGGTGCACCGAAGGGCCACACACTCAACGTGCGCGAAGTTCGCGCATCAGTTGGTGCAGGCTTCGTGTACCCAATTTGTGGCGACATGCGCACACTGCCTGGTCTTGGAACCAAGCCAGCCGCAGCGATCATCGACTTTGATGAGAACGGCGAAATCGTCGGTCTTTCATGAGCACTGAGTACAAGCGCACGCCGGGTGGCGCCATCTTGATGGATGGCAACAACTTGCGCGACGAAACTGTTGCGCGTTTGCGCAAAGAGATTGAGGCTGCTGGATCGCCAGCAGTGTGCTTGGCAACGGTGTTGGTTGGTGGCGATAAGCCAAGTCACATTTATGTGGCAAGCAAGCACAAGAAAGCACAAGAGGCCGGAATGATTTCGGTCGGCGTGCATCTTGAAGATGATGCGACACAAGAACAAGTTGAGGCAGAAGTGCGCAAGCTTGTTGCAGATCCAACGGTGCATGGAATTTTGGTGCAGTTGCCATTGCCGAAACATCTTGATGCAGAACCAGTGCTTGCATTGTTGCCACCTGAAAAAGATGTTGATGGTCTGACTGAACGCAGTATGGGTCGCCTCTTGCGCGGCCTTCCTGGTCACGCACCGTGTACGCCGCTCGGCGTGATGCGTTTGCTCGAGCGCTACGAAATTCCTACCAAGGGTAAGAAGGTTGTAGTTATCGGTCGTTCAACGCTGACGGGTCTTCCACAATTGGTGTTGTTCCTCCGTAAGGGTGGTGATGCCACAACAACGTGCACACATTCGCACACTTCACCAGAAGATCTGAAGGCATATTGTCGTGAAGCAGACATCATCGTGTCGTGCGTAGGCATTGCTCGTCTCATTACCGCCGACCATGTGAAGCCTGGTGCAACTGTGGTGGACGTAGGAGTTTCGCGTGAAGAAGCAAAGATTGTTGGTGACGTCGATTTCGATGCAGTGCAGGCAGTTGCGGGAGCAATTACGCCAATGCCTGGCGGAACCGGACCAATGACTATTGGTTGCTTGCTTGAAAATACGTTGTCCGCAGCAAAAATGCTCGGCGCGTTCCCAACTAAGTAGTCGTTGCTAAATCGCCGCTGGCGCTTGCAATCGCTTGGCGGTTGCTTGCGTTAAGCGATCCAAGATCGTTGCCATAATCACGATTGCAACGCCAACTTCAGCGCCAAGGCCTTTGTTTGGTCCGGTCAGTGCCTCAATTGATCGGTATCCCAAGCCGCCGCCGCCAACCATTCCAGCGATGATGGCCATTGCGAGCACCATCATCACCATTTGGTTAATTGCCAAAATGATGCTTGGCATCGCAAGTGGAATGCGCACACCCCACAGAACTTGGCGGTCAGTTGCGCCAAATGTTGTTGCAGCTTCGATTGATTCTTTATTCACTTGGCGAATGCCAAGTGAGGTGAGTCGAATTCCTGGGGGAATTGCGTAGACGACTGCTGCAACCACGCCGGGCACTGGTCCAACGGTGAAAATCATGACAAATGGAATTGCATAAATCAGCGGGGGAATGGTTTGTAGCGAATCCAAAATTGGCGAAAGCGCGGCTTCTGCTCGTGGGCGTCTGCCTAGCCAGACACCGATTGGAAGTGCAATGAGCACAGAAAGAATCACTGCGACCACAGTTTGCGAAAGCGTGTCAACGGCATCTAGCCAACGTCCAGTAAGTCCTATGGTGAGGACTCCGATAGCGGTAGTAACCGCCATTTTCCATCCTGCAACGACATAAGAAATGACCATTGCAGCGAAAATGATCATCTGCCACGACAACGTGTTGTTCAGTAACTTCTGAGCGCGGATCAAGACGTCGCGCACAATGAAATCATTGAATGGTCGTGTAATAAACGAGAACGTGTCGCGGAACCAATTCACACCTGTATCAATTGGGTCGGCAAATGATGTTCCAAAGGAGATGGGGAATTGGTGCCAACCAATAATTCGACCGATGAATGTGGCAAGAACAAGAGCAGCAATAGATCCAATAATCACTTTTCGTGAAGTCTTCACCGTGCTAGATCCGGGCTGTGAAATGAGCGCCATGCTTACGCGGTCAAGAACAAATGCAACAGCAACGACTGCAAGGCTGACAACAAGCCCGCGACCTGGCGAAAGCTGACGAACAGTCTGATTGATTTCCTGACCAAGACCACCTGCGCCAACCAGTGTCGCAATGACCACGATGCCCAGAGCCATCATCACGGTTTGATTAATGCCGGCAACGATCGATGGAACGGCAAGGGGTAATTGAATGCGTGAAAGAGTTTGTCGCTTTGTTGCGCCAAACATTTGCCCCGCTTCAATTGCTGCGCGCGGTACTTGTTGAACGCCTAATGATGTGAGTCGAATCATTGGTGGTAGCGCATACACCACGGTCGCGATTGCTGCAGGAACTTTGCCGATACCAAATAACAACACGATGGGAATGAGATACACCGTTGCGGGAACGGTTTGCATGGCATCAAGAACGGGGCGCAAGATTGATTCGGCGCGTTTGTTCAATGCGGTCCACACGCCAATGGGGACGCCCAAAAGGATGCAGATTCCAACAGAAACCGCCATGAGCGAAATGGTCTCGATGCTTTCCTGCCACACACCAACAAGACCCGGATACACCACGGCGAATGCAGCAAAGCTGGCCATGACCCACTTTTTGCGCCTAGCGATAATGGCAAACACCACAACAGGCGGGATGAACCAGGGGAGCCAGCCAATAAACGACTCGGTGATATTTAGTCCAAGTTCAACCGACCATGTAATGGGGTTGAGGATGAATGTAAACATCCAATGTTGATCTCTATTCGAGCGGATCCACGATTGCCAGGTATTGATTGGCTCTGAGAGACCGATGTTCCACGATTTTGGAAATCCGCCGCTACCGAGAACCTGCAAGACAATAAGAATGACAACTACAGATACCGCGAACGATCGGTACCTTCTAATCATTGTTGTTCGGCTTGCAACATGCTTGCAACGTTGTGGCGATTAACAACACCGATTGCCACTCCGTTCCCATCAACAACACGAATGGGTTGGTCATTTTCGAGCAGCATTGGAATGATTGTTTCAATTCTTGCTGACGCGCTTACAGTGCGTGCGCCTTCTGGTGCGCTTCCTGAAACCGTCACAGATCCAACGCTTAAAACTTTTGCTCGCGGAACATCGTTAACAAACTCGCGTACGTATGAAGTAGCGGGGTTGGACACGATTTCTTCTGGAGTTCCAACTTGATCAAATGATCCGTCTTTCATAATCGCAATGCGATCGCCAAGTCGCAGTGCCTCTGCAAAATCGTGGGTGATGAAGATGATGGTGCGCTGCATCGTCTTTTGTAAACGAATTAACTCATCTTGCATTTCTTTACGAATGAGTGGGTCAAGTGCGGAGAAGGGTTCGTCGAACAACAAGATCTCTGGGTCAACGGCAAGCGCACGTGCCAGACCAACTCGTTGTTGCATGCCACCCGACAGTTGTTGCGGATAGCGGTCAGCCCAGCCATCTAGGCCCACAATGTTGAGCACTTCGGTAGCTCGTGCATGGCGGGTTGCCTTGTCAACTTTTTGAACTTCTAATCCATAGGCAATGTTGTCAATTACCTTGCGGTGCGGAAACAGACCGAAGTGCTGGAAGACCATGCTGATTTTTCCGCGCCGTACTTCGCGCAGTTGATCTTCATCCATGGCAAGTAGGTCTTCACCGTTGAGCAACACTTCGCCTGCCGTCGGGTCAATGAGTCGTGACAGACAACGAATGAGCGTTGATTTACCTGAACCGCTAAGACCCATCACCACAAATGTCTCGCCGCGTGCAACGCTGAACGAAACGTCTCGAACGGCAACGGTTTGATCAATGCTGGTGATGATGTCCTGGCGTGTCGAACCGGCCTTTGCCAATGCAATTGCGGGTTCGGGCGAACCTTGCCCAAACACCTTCCATAAGTTGCGAACTTCTATTGCATTCGATGCATCCCCAAGCACGTCCTTACCTTAGTTCCACTCCTATCAATGTCTTCAAGGCTTGGTTATGCTGAATTCACGCACCTTCGGTGCATTTAAAACAAAAAGGGGAGAACATGCGTTCAAGCAAGAAATTGCTCGTCGTCGGACTCGTTGCAGTTGGATCGCTCATTGGAGCAGCCTGCGGCGGAAGTGACACGGCATCAGATACCACAGCAGCCGCAACAGACGGTTGTGTTGCACCAGAAGTAAACCTCGATGCAACAGGTACGGAAACCAT